>NZ_JBAGJZ010000017.1:0-157642 GCF_037034285.1 Streptomyces tyrfis
GAGGCGTTCACGGTCGCCCCGGTGACGTCGTCGCCCGGACCCACGTCGACCGGCACGGATTCGCCGGTGAGCATGGACGCGTCCACGGCCGAGGCGCCCTCCACGACCACCCCGTCGGTGGCGATCTTCTCCCCGGGCCGGATGACGAAGCGGTCGCCGACGGCGAGCCGGGCGACGGGGATGCGTACCTCCGTGCCGTTCCGCAGCACCGCGACGTCCTTCGCGCCCAGACGCATCAACGCGCGCAGGGCGGAGCCCGCCTTCCGCTTGGACCGGGCCTCCAGATAGCGGCCCAGCAGGAGGAAGGTGACGACGCCCGCCGCGACCTCCAGATAGATGGTGGAGGAGGCTTCCCCGAGCTCTCGGCTCCGTTCGAGCAGGGGAGACCCCATCGCGCGCGAGACGGTCAGGTCGAAGCCGTGCCGCATCCCGGGCATGCCCGCGTCACCGAGGAACAGCGCCCACAGGGACCAGCCGAAGGCGGCGAGGGTGCCGAGCGAGACCAGGGTGTCCATGGTGGCCGCCCCGTGCCGCAGGTTGGTCCAGGTGGCGCGGTGGAAGGGCAGCCCGCCCCAGACGACGACCGGTGAGGCGAGGGTGAGGGAGAGCCACTGCCAGAAGTCGAACTGGAGGGCCGGGACCATCGCGAGCACGACGACGGGGGCGGCGAGGACGGCCGACACGGTCAGCCTGCGGCGCAGCGCGGCGAGCTCGGCGGCGGACTCGCGCTCGGCGGCGTCCCACTCGGTGCCGGGCTCGTGCCGTTCGGGGGCGGGGGCGGGGGCGGCCCGGGCGCCGACGCCGGTCCCGCCATCGGTTCCGGTCGTGGCGTCGGCGTCGGCGTCGGTGGTCCAGGGGCGGGCGGCGGATCCCGGCGCGGGGCGGGACACGGGTCGTGCGGTGTATCCGGCCTTCTCCACCGCGGCGACCAGCGCGGCCAGTTCGGTTCCCGGGCCGAAGGAGACCCGGGCCTTCCCGGTCGCGTAGTTGACCGCGGCGGTGACGCCGTCGATCCGGTTCAGCTTCCTCTCGACTCGGGCCGCGCAGGAGGCGCAGGTCATCCCGCCGATCGTGAGCTCGGCCCGTTGGTTCTCCGCCGCCGGGGCCCCGGTCTCCGGCGTTCCGTCTCCCCTCGCGCCGGGTTCCGGCGCCCTGGTGCCCGTCGCTCCGGTCCCTGTCGCACCGTGCATGTCCGAGACTCCCGTGCCACTCCTGAAACGCCGACCGGGCCGTACCCCACCAGTATCTGCTGGCAGGTCCGGCCCGGCGACAAAGCGGGTGATAGGGGGTGTTCCGCACCCCCGAAGCGCTGGGAGCGGCGGGTGGTCCCGGTGGTGTTCAGGCCGTGCCGACGAGCTCGTAGCCCGCCTCGTCGACGGCGGCGCGCACGGCCTCCTCGGGCAGCGGGGCGGCGGAGACGACGGTCACCTGCCCGGTGGAGGCCACCGCCTTCACCGAGGTGACGCCCTCGATGCCGGAGATCTCCTCGGAGACGGCCCCTTCGCAGTGGCCGCAGGTCATGCCGGACACCTGGTAGACGGTGGTCACCGCGCCCACGCCCGTACCGGTGTCGGCGCCGTCGTGGCAGGAGCCGCTGGGCGAGCAGCAGGAACCGGTGGCCTGGGGGAGCTGGGTCTCGGCGGTCATGGCGTTCTCCTCTTCGACTGCGGCATTCGGGGGCGGCATCCGGCCGGGGCCGAGTGCGGCGTTCGAGTGCGCGTGGTGGCGTGCGTGGTCGCGGAACCCGGCAGGTCCGGGCCCCGACACTCATCACACTATACCCCTAGGGGGTATGAATGCGAGCGCCCCGCCGGAACGCGGGCACGCCACCCGTGTGCGTCGCGCCTCGGGGGACGCCTCACTTCGGGGGACAGGGAGACAGAGGGACAGGGGGGGCAACGGGCCGTCTCTCGGGGGACGCCTCACTTCGGGGGACGGGGGAGCGGGGCCGTGCGGCTCGGGCCCGCGTGCCAGAGCGCCGACCAGGTGGCCCCGTCGACCAGGCCGTCCGGCACGAGGGGCGGGTTGTCCGCCTGGAACTGCCGTACGGCCAGGAGCGTCCGCGGCCCGAACCGTCCGTCGAGCGCGGACCACGGCAGGTAGTGCCGGTTGGCCAGCATGCACTGGACCTGGGAGACCCGGTCGCCGCGTTCGCCGTACCCGGTCGGCGCGTCGCCGTCGTAGAAGGCGCAGACGGGGCTGGAGCCGGGCGGCGGGGGCGGGTTCGGCGCGTCGGCGGGGGCGGCCGAGGCGGCCGGGGCGGCGGTGAGAAGGGCGGCCAGGGCGAGCGCGGCCAGGGCGGCGGCCCCGGCGGCCGCGCGGGGCGGCGGCGTCTTCCGGATCATGGGCAGTCGTGCTCCTCGTGCGTGCGGTGGGGTGCGCGGCCCGCGCCGCGCACCGTCCTCTCGTCGAGGACAACACCGCCTACCGCCACGATGTCACTCACCGGGACCGCTCGGCGTGTCGGCGGACCCGTACGGGCGGCGCCGGGGCCGGGCCGGCCGGCCGCGCCCCGCCCCGGCGCCGCCCGGCGGGCCTCCCGGGCCGGCCCGGGAGGCCTCAGGCCGGGCGCGACCCGGCCGGCGCGCCGCCCGCGCGCGTCGGGTGCGGGCCGCCGCAGGTGCGGAGGTACTCCCGGGTGCGGCGGGCGATGGGGAGCGGCTTGTCCGGCGGGCAGGGGTACATGTCCTGCTCGACGATGGCGAAGAGGTCGACGTCCAGCTCGCGGGCCGCGGCGAGCACGGGTTCCAGCGCGGGCGTCCCGCCCGGCGGCTCGCACATCACGCCCCGCGCCACGGCGGGCCCGAACGGCGTGCCGTCCGCCACCACCCGGGCCAGCACCTCCGGGTCGACCTGCTTGAGGTGCAGATAGCCGAGCCGTTCGCCGTAGGTCCTGATCAGCTCGACGCTGTCGCCGCCGCAGTAGGCGTAGTGGCCGGTGTCCAGGCAGAGCGAGACCAGCTCCGGGTCGGTGGCGTCGAGGAAGCGACCGACGTTCTCCGGCCCGTCGATGTGGGTGTCCGCGTGCGGATGGACGGCGAGACGCAGCCCGAACCGGTCCCGCACCTCCCGGCCCAGCCGCTCCGTCAGGGCGGTCAGATCGCGCCACTGCTCCGCCGTCAGCTCGCGGTCCTCCAGGACCTCGCCCGTGCGGTCGTCGCGCCAGAACGCCGGGATGGCCACCAGATGCCCGGCGCCCATCGCCCGGGTGAGTGCCGCGATGTCCGCGACATGCGCCCAGGTCCGGTCCCATGCGCCCGGTCCATGGTGCAATCCCGTGAAGACCGTTCCGGCCGACACCGAGAGCCCGCGCCGGCCGGTCTCGTCGGCGAGGCGGCCCGGGTCGGTCGGGAGATAGCCGTACGGCCCCAGCTCGATCCACTCGTAACCCGCCTCGGAGACCTCGTCGAGGAAGCGCCGCCAGGGCACCTGACGCGGATCGTCGGGGAACCACACCCCCCAGGAGTCGGGTGCCGAACCGATGCGGATACGCGACGGAGCCGGTGCGCGGGAGGGAGAGATCATGCGGTCCAGACTTCCGGCGGCCGGAACCCGTGTCAATCATTCATCCTTATGTCCGGACATGAGGGAGGCGGGGTTCCGGCGTACGGCCGTCGTCGCGGCCGGCCGGGGCTGTCCGGAAGGAGCGCGCGTGCCGGGCGACGGGACGGGGCAGGTCTTGCCGGGAGGGGAGCCGGCCCTCGGGTCAGCCGTCGTCGCCGGCCGGAGGGACGCTCATGCCTGAGCCGTACGACGTGATCACCATGGGCCGGATCGGCGTGGACCTCTACCCCCTCCAGACGGGTGTGCCGCTCGCCGGGGTCGAGACGTTCGGGAAGTTCCTCGGCGGCTCGCCCGCCAACGTCGCCGTGGCGGCGGCCCGGCTCGGGCGGCGCACGGCGGTGGTGACGCGCACCGGGCGGGACGCCTTCGGGGACTACCTCCGCCGCGAGCTGCGCCGGTTCGGGGTGGACGACCGGTGGGCGACGCCCGTCGACGCGTATCCGACGCCGCTCGCCTTCTGCGAGATCTTCCCGCCGGACGACTTCCCGCTCCACTTCTACCGTTTCCCCAAGGCCCCCGATCTGGAGATCCGGGCCGCGGAGCTGGACCTCGACGCGATCCGGTCCGCCCGGGTCTTCTGGGCGACGGGCACCGGGCTGTGCGCCGAGCCCAGCCGTGCCGCGACCCTCGCCGCGCTGGGCGCCCGCGGCCGGTCCGGCGTCACGGTGTTCGACCTCGACTGGCGTCCGATGTTCTGGGACACCGGCGCAAAAGCCCCCGCCGAACGCGTACCGGAGACCCGTGGCGGGCGCGCGCCGGACGCCCCCGCCCGCTACCGGGAGGCCCTCGCCCACGCCACCGTGGCCGTCGGCAACCTCGACGAGTGCGCGGTCGCGACCGGCGAACGCGAACCGCGCGCCGCCGCTCGCGCCCTGATCGCCGCCGGGGCCGAACTCGCCGTCGTCAAGCAGGGCCCCGCCGGCGTGCTCGCCGTCCACCGCGACGGCACGGTGGCCGAGGCGCCGCCGCTCCCCGTCGACGTGGTCAACGGGCTCGGCGCGGGCGACGCGTTCGGCGGGGCGCTCTGCCATGGGCTGCTGGCCGGCTGGGACCTCGCCCGTGTCATGCGGTACGCCAACGCCGCCGGGGCCGTCGTCGCCTCCCGGCTCTCCTGCTCGTCCGCCATGCCGTTCCCGTACGAGGTGGAGGCGGCCCTGGCCGCGGGAGCGGTGGCCGCCGTGCCGCCGGAGCCGCCCCCGGGCGCCCCGGACCGCCTCCGGGCGCCCGGCCGCCGCCGCTGCCGTACCGCCGCCGGGGGCGGGAGACGGGGACAGGTGCCGGGCGACGAGCGGGGACCGGGGTAGGGAAGAGGAATGACGACGTACGACGAACGGCGGCGGCGCCACCTCGTCGCCGGAACAGCGGCGAACGGCCCCTACGCCCTCGACATCTCCCCGGAAGGGGCCGGCTGGGACCGGTCCGGCCTCCGCGTGCTCGACCTGGAGCCGGGCGGAGTTCACACGCTCGTCACCGGGCGGAGCGAGTGGATCGTCCTGCCGCTGGCGGGTGGCTGTACGGTGCACATCGCAGGTGAGATCTTTGAACTGCTGGGCCGGGAAAGCGTGTTCAGTGGCGTGTCCGACTTCGCCTACGTACCGCGCGACGCCCATGCGCAGATCACCTCCGGCGCCGGAGGCCGCTTCGCCCTGGCAGGAGCGAAGTGCGAGCGACGACTCCCCGCTCGCTACGGCCCCGCGTCGGAGGTACCCGTCGAACTGCGCGGCTCCGGCGCATGCTCCCGGCAGGTCAACAACTTCGCCGCCGCCGACACGTTCGAGTGCGACCGGCTGATCGCCGTCGAGGTCCTCACTCCCGGCGGCAACTGGTCGTCGTACCCGCCGCACAAGCACGACGAGCACCGCCCCGGCGCCGAGTCCGTGCTGGAGGAGATCTACTACTTCGAGGTGGAGCACGACGGCCTCGGCTACCACCGGGTGTCGCCGTCCCGGCCCGGCGGGACCGACGTCCTCGCCGAGGTCCGCGACGGCGACGCGGTCCTGATCCCCGACGGCTGGCACGGCCCGTCCATCGCCCCGCCCGGCCGCACCCTGTACTACCTCAACGTCATGGCGGGCCCGGGGGAGCGGGAGTGGCTGATCACCGACCACCCCGACCACGCCTGGATCCGCGACACCTGGCCGTCGCGACCGGTGGACCCCCGGCTCCCGCTGTACGGGGCGCCGCCCCCGCGGGGCGCCGGGCCCGCGCACCGGACGGCGCCCGCGCCCGGCCCCGCGCATCGGACGGAGACCCGCCCATGAGCACCCGTCACCTCACCACCGCGCAGGCCCTGGTGGCCTTCCTGTCCCGCCAGCACACCGAGCGCGACGGCCGCAGGCAGCGGCTGATCCCCGCGGTCTGGGGCATCTTCGGGCACGGCAACGTCGCCGGGATCGGCCAGGCGCTCGTCGAGTCCGGCCGGTCCATGCCCTTCCTCCAGGGCCGCAACGAGCAGGCCATGGTGCACGCCGCCGTCGGATTCGCCCGCCAGTCCGGGCGGCTCGCCACGCACGCCGTCACCACCTCCATCGGACCCGGCGCCACCAACCTCGTCACCGGCGCGGCCCTCGCCACCGTCAACCGCCTCCCCGTCCTCCTCCTGCCCGGGGACGCCTTCGCGTCCCGCCCCGCCGACCCGGTGCTCCAGCAGCTCGAAGTCCCGTACGCGGGCGACGTATCCGTCAACGACTGCCTGCGCCCCGTCTCCCGCTACTTCGACCGGATCACCCGCCCCGAGGCCCTGATCCCGGCCGCCCTCCAGGCCATGCGGACCCTGACCGACCCGGCGGAGACCGGCGCGGTCACCCTCGCGCTGCCGCAGGACGTGCAGGCCCAGGCATACGACTGGCCGGAGGAGTTCTTCGCCGAACGCGTCTGGCACGTGCGCCGCCCCGCCCCCGACCCGTACGAAATCGACCGGGCCGTACGGGCCGTGCGCGCCGCCCGCCGGCCGCTGATCGTGGCGGGCGGCGGGGTGCGCCACAGCGCCGCCGAGGAGACCCTCGCCGCGTTCGCCGCCGCCACCCGGATCCCCGTCGCCGCCACCCAGGCGGGCAAGGGCTCGCTGCGCCACGACCACCCCGCCGACGTCGGCGGCGTCGGCCACACCGGCACCGCGACCGCGGACGCGCTCGCCCGCACCGCCGACCTGGTGATCGGCGTCGGCACCCGCTACACCGACTTCACCACCGCCTCCGCCACCCTCTTCCAGAACCCGGCGGTCCGCTTCCTCAACGTCAACATCACCGGCTTCGACGCCCACAAGCTCGGCGCGCTCCCGCTCGTCGCCGACGCCCGCACCGCCCTGAAGGCGCTCGACGCCGGGCTCGCCGTCCACCGCCACCGCGTCGAAACGGCCTACGAGACCGAGTACACCGACGCCAAGGCGGCGTGGGAACGGCGCGTGACCGCCGCGTTCGCCGCCGACGACCCGGACGCCCGGCCCACCCAGGCACAGGTCCTCGGCGCCCTCGACGCCCTCGTCACCGACGACGACATCCTGATCAACGCGGCCGGTTCGCTCCCCGGCGACCTGCACAAGCTCTGGCGGGCCCGCTCCCCGCACCAGTACCACGTCGAGTACGGCTACTCCTGCATGGGCTACGAGATCCCGGCCGCGATCGGGGTCCGGCTGGCCGCCCCCGACCGCCCCGTCTGGGCGCTCGTCGGCGACGGCACGTATCTGATGAACCCCACCGAGATCGTCACCGCGGTGCAGCAGGAGCTGCCCGTGAAGCTCGTCGTGCTCCAGAACCACGGCTACGCCTCGATCGGCGGACTCTCCGAGGCGGTCGGCGCCGAACGCCTCGGCACGGAGTACCGCCGCCGCGCCGCGGACGGCGCCTTCACCGGCCCCCCGCTCCCCGTCGACCTCGCGGCCAACGCGGGCTCGCTCGGCATGCGGGTGCTGCGCGCCGGCACGGTCCGTGAGCTGCGCGAAGCCCTCGCTGAGGCGCGCGCCGCGGATCGCCCCACTTGTGTCTACGTCGAGACCGAAACGGCAGACACAGTGTCGGGCCCTCCTCCGGCACAGGCGTGGTGGGATGTTCCCGTAGCCGAAACGGCCACCCGGCCGTCGGCCGTGAAAGCCCGCGAGACGTACGACCGCCAAGTCGCCGACCGACGCCACCACATCTGAGGACCGCCGAGGACGCCACCGCCGTCCGGTGCGCCCGAGGACGTGGACCACTGAAGACGCCACCACCGAAGAAGCCGAAGGAGCTCTTTCATGAAGACCGTCCACCACTGGATCGGTGGCAAGACCGTCGAGGGCGCGTCGGGGAACTACGGCCCGGTCACCGACCCGGCCACCGGTGAGGTCACCACCCGGGTCGCGCTCGCCTCCCTCGAAGAGGTCGACGCCGCGGTCGCCGCCGCGAAGGACGCCTACGCCACCTGGGGCACGTCCTCGCTGGCCACCCGCACCGCGATCCTCTTCCGCTACCGCGCGCTGCTCGACGCCCACCGCGAGGACATCGCCCGGCTGATCACCGCCGAGCACGGCAAGGTGCACTCGGATGCGCTGGGCGAGGTGGCCCGCGGTCTGGAGATCGTCGAGCTGGCCTGCGGCATCACCACCCAGCTCAAGGGCGAGCTGTCCACCCAGGTGTCCAACCGGGTCGACGTCTCCGCGATCCGCCAGTCCCTCGGCGTCGTCGCCGGCATCACCCCGTTCAACTTCCCGGCGATGGTGCCGATGTGGATGTTCCCGCTCGCCGTCGCCTGCGGGAACACCTTCGTGCTGAAGCCCAGCGAGAAGGACCCGTCGGCCGCCAACCTGCTGGCCGAGCTGGCCGCCGAGGCGGGCCTGCCGGACGGTGTGCTCAACGTCCTGCACGGTGACAAGGTCGCCGTCGACGGGCTGCTGAGCCACCCCGACGTGGCCGCGGTCTCCTTCGTCGGCTCCACCCCGATCGCCCGCTACATCCACGCCACCGCCTCCGCCAACGGCAAGCGCGTCCAGGCGCTCGGCGGCGCGAAGAACCACATGCTGGTGCTGCCGGACGCGGACCTCGACGCCGCCGCCGACGCCGCCGTCTCCGCCGCGTACGGCTCCGCGGGCGAGCGCTGCATGGCGATCTCCGCGGTCGTCGCGGTCGGCTCCATCGGCGACGAGCTCGTCGCCAAGATCAAGGAGCGCGCCGAGAAGATCAAGATCGGTCCGGGCGGCGACCCGTCCTCCGAGATGGGCCCGCTGATCACCGCCGCCCACCGCGACAAGGTCGCCTCCTACGTCACGGGCGCGGCCGCCCAGGGCGCCGAGGTGGTCCTCGACGGCACCGGCTTCACCGTGGAGGGCTTCGAGAACGGCCACTGGATCGGGCTCTCCCTCCTCGACCACGTGTCCACCGACTCGGACGCGTACAAGGACGAGATCTTCGGCCCGGTGCTGTGCGTGCTGCGCACGGAGACGTACGAGGAGGGCGTGGCCCTCATGAACGCCTCGCCGTTCGGCAACGGCACCGCGATCTTCACCCGCGACGGCGGCGCCGCCCGCCGCTTCCAGCTGGAGATCCAGGCCGGCATGGTCGGCGTCAACGTGCCGATCCCGGTGCCGGTGGGTTACCACTCCTTCGGCGGGTGGAAGGACTCCCTCTTCGGCGACCACCACGTCTACGGCAACGACGGCGTGCACTTCTACACCCGCGGCAAGGTCGTCACCACCCGCTGGCCGGACCCGGCCGACGCCCCGGCCGGCGTGGACCTGGGCTTCCCCCGCAACCACTGAGCGGGCGGTTCCGAGCCGCCGCGGTTCGGTCCCACCACCGCTTCCCTTTACGGCCCGCCCGGACGCATCCCCCGCGCCCGGGCGGGCCGTCGCCGTTCGGGCGGCCCCGTTCCTCGATTCTTCGTCCGCGGCGGAACACCGCGCTGTTTTCCTTCGGCGACGGCGAGTAAATGAATTCGCTTCATGTGTGACCCAGGCCACGTGATATGTGCCACTAATGTGGCGATTTGGCGCGTTTGGTCTGTGGGGTGGGTCATGTGGCGGCGGTCACTATGAGGCCGGATAGTAGAAATCCCGTGCGGCCTCACCGGATTCCGGAGGCATCGCCAAGTCATTTCGTGCCGCATATACGATTCTCTCTAGTAAGAAGCGGTCATTGACCTGGATTTCCTCCTCGCATAACAATTCTTGGCATCACCCCCGATCGAAGAGGAAATGCTGAATGCAGATCACCGCGATGCCCATGAATTTCGCTCGTATGACCCGCACCAAGAAGGCTTCGCTGGGTGTGCTCGCAGCCGGTGCGGCGGTTCTCGCCGGCACCGTCGCCGGAGCCCCGTCCGCCTCGGCCGTCACCCCGGCCAAGGCTCCCGCCGCCCCCTCCCAGGTGACCGGCGGCAACGTGGACTCCTGGATCCGGCAGGCGCTGGACGTCATGCACGCGAAGGGCATCCCGGGCACGTACGAGGGGATCCACCGCAATCTGATGCGTGAGTCCGGCGGCAACCCGAACGCCATCAACAACTGGGACTCCAACGCGGCCAAGGGCATTCCGTCCAAGGGTCTGCTCCAGGTCATCGACCCCACGTTCAACGCCTACCACGTCAATGGGACCGTCCATAACGTCTACGACCCCGTCGCGAACATCACTGCGGCCGCGAACTACGCGGCCCACCGCTACGGCTCGATCGACAACGTCAACTCCGCCTACTGAGCGAGGCACAGGGCCGCATGACCGGACCGAGGGCCGTCCCGGACAGGGACGGCCCTCGGTCTGCGCGGGGCGGAGGCCGAGAAGGTCTCCGCGTCAGCAGGCCGCCCCCGCCGCCCGCTCCCGCCGGACCGCCTCGCCGATCATCCGTTCCATCGGGACGGCGCCCACCCGCCCCGAGACCAGGAACGCCGCGGCCATCGCCGCGATCATGATCACGGTGCCGAGCCACACCATCGTCCCGACCGGCACGGTGTACGCGCCCACCGTCCGCACCACGCACTCGCCCAGCAGCGCCGCCCCCCACACCGCCGAGAACCGCCCCTCCGCCCGGCGGAACTCCGCCGACCCGGCCGCCAGCCGTCGCCAGGCGGCGTCCCGGGCGACGTCCCCCTTCACCAGCCACGGCCGCACCGCCGCGCTCATCATGGGCTGCCCCCGCCACGCGGTCACCAGGACGACGATCCCGATGACGCTGCTCACCCCGCTGTCCTTGGCGAGCATCAGCCGCGGGTCACCGACCATCAGGCCGGTCAGCAGGGCGACCGCGTTGACCGTCACCATGAGCGCCGCCAGCCCGTTGAGCCGCCGCTCGCGCAGCGCGCCCCGGACGACGCGCACGGCCGGGACCGCGCTGCTCCACGCCAGCGCGGCGAACGTACTCGCCCCCGCCGCCTTCAGCGCGTAGTACGCGGCCAGCGGCACCGCCACGTCCATCAGCAACGGGGCCAGGCTGTCGAGCAACGCGGCCCCGCGCGGGCGGGCCGGGGCGGCGCAGGCCGGCGCGGATCCGGCCGGGACGTGCGCGACGGTGGCGGTGGCGGCCGGGCTGCTCATGACGGATTCCCTCCCTGTCGGCGGGCGCCTTCGCGGCCCCGCTCCCGATGCGTACAGACTGGCCGCCGGCTCCCCGCGCCCGGCAGAGCCGGGTGTACCGGGCTCCGTATGACGAATGTCAGACCGCGTCCCGTGACCCCCGGCCGCCGCCCGGCCGAGGCATGAGGACCTGGTGCCGCACAGCCCGCCGGTGTCCCGTGACGCCCTGGCCGTGACGCGCCGGCCGTGACGCGCCGGCCGTGACGCCCCGGCCGGGGCGGCGGGCTGTGCGAATCTCGCTCGCCGCGCCCGGGCCCCGGGTGCTGGGATGGGGCCATGACCCACCAGGCCGTGCCCCACGAGACCGTGAACCATGAGACTGCGACCCGCGAGACCGCGGTCCCCGAGGCCGCGACCCGTGAGGCCGCGGTCCCCGAGGCCGCGACCCGTGAGGCCGCGACCCGTGAGGCCGTGGTCCACCGGGCCGTGAGCGGCCCGGCCAGGCCGCAGCGGGAGATCCGCGCCCAGTACACGGACACCACCATCACCGTCTACCAGGCGTACGCCCCGTTCATCGGCCTCCCCGCGGCGCGCGACGGGCGCTTCCCGGACACGTGGAAGCGCGACCGCATGACGTGGATCAAGCCGAGCTTCCTGTGGATGATGTACCGCTGCGGCTGGGCCGCGAAGGAGGGCCAGGAGACCGTCCTGGCCGTCGAGATCACCCGGGAGGGCTTCGACTGGGCGCTGGCCCGCTCCGAACTCTCCCACTACGCGAGCGGGGTCCACCCCGACCACGCCGCCTGGCGGGACAGCCTGCGCCGGAGCCCGGCCCGCGTCCAGTGGGACCCGGAACGCGACCTGCGCCTGGCACGGCTCCCGTACCGTTCCCTGCAACTCGGCCTGTCCGGCGAGGCGTCACGGCGGTACGCGGACGAGTGGACGGTCTCGATCCGTGACGTCACCCCGCTCGCCCGGCGCATCCACGCGCACGTGTCGGCGGGACGGCTCGACGAAGCGGCGGAACTGCTGCCCCGGGAGACGCCCTACCCCGGGGCGACCCCCTGGGACGACGCCCTGGGGTGACGCCGGGCGGTCATCGGGCGGCCGCCGGGCGGGCGTCAGGCGAAAGGACCAACACCTTCTGCGGGGCACGGAAACGGACATTACGGTCCGTATATGTTCCCTCACGCCGTCGCCCCGGTGGCGCCCGCCCTGAAGATCGACTGGGCCGCGATGCCGACGTACAACACGGTCATCGCGGTGGCCGCCGGCTCCGGGCTGCTGCTCGTCGTGGCGCTGGGGCGTCAGCTGCTGGCGTCCGGGCGCTCCGTCGTCCCCGAGGGCTGGGCGCTGGCGTTCGGCGCCATCGGCTTCATCCTGGTGGTCTGCGGCGTCCACATGACCCTGACCTGGCCGCTCGCCGCGGGCGGCTTCCCGCAGAACGACATCATCTTCGGCGAACCGGCCCTGATCTTCGGCGTCCTGCTCCTCGCCGCGGGTTTCTACCTCTGGAAGCGCGGGTCCGACATCAGCGGCGCCCAACGCGTCGTCCACACCGCCCGCGTCGCCACGCCCGCCTCGGTCCTGGTGCTCGGAGCCGGGCTGGTCTGCCTGGGCATCGCCGCCGCGGGCTGGCGGTACACCCTGTTCGCCGCGCCCCCGCAGGAGCCCATCGCGGGGGAGTTCGCGCGGTGGCCCTGGATGGAGACGACCTTCGTGTCCGGGGCGTACCTCCTGGTGGGCATCGGGGCGGTCCTGTTCCCGTTCGGGGTGCGCAGGCCCAGGGGGTGGGCGGTCCCGGTCATCGGGGCCGCCTGGGGACTGGCGGGGCTGGCGTTCTTCGTCTTCGGAGCGATCGCCTACTTCACCCACATCGGCCTGATCATGAACACCAAGTAGGCGCGGCCCGGCGGGGCCCGGCGGGGCCTGGCATGCCCGGCGCGGCCCGGCACGCCCGGCACGCCCGGCGGCTGCGGGGCGGACACGGGCGGGGCGCCGGCCGGGGGACGAGCGCGGGCGCGGCGTCAGCCGCCGTGCCTCGGCATGCCCGGATCCACCCCGTCCGCCCATCCCGTCACGGCCACCACCTCGCGCGCGATGTCCGTGACCTTCCGCCCGTCCGTCGCCACCCGGACCGTGTCCGCCGGCGAACGCTCGTCCAGGAGGCGGGCCCTGCGGACGCTGTTCGCCACCTCGCGGTCCAGCTCCGAACCGATCTCCCGACCCAGCAGCCGGCCGTAGGTCGTGGTGTCGGAGGCGGTGAGCAGGACGCGGACGATCCGTACGCCCGAACCCATCGCGTGCTCGAACATCGCCGCCGACTCCGGCAGCACGCTCACCGTGTTGGTGTAGATCAGACGCCGGTATCCGAGCTCGGAGAAGTTCGACCAGACCGCCGCCAGATTGCGCTCGGTGATCTCCGCCCGGTGCGGATCCCCGGGCGGCGCCGGATGCACCTGTCCCATCAGATCGCCCTCCAGCACCGCGTGCGCCACCTCAGCCGCCCGCAACAGCGCCGACACCTCCCAGGCCACGGTCGACTTCCCCACGCCCGCGCGTCCGCCGATGAGCAATGCCTCCGCATGATTCATGTCGGCAGGGTGCCAGGCCGCGCACGCCGCCGCGAGAGGTTTGTGCGCCCGTGTCGGACCGGCCCCCGCAGCCCTGGGGCCGGGAACCACGGCCGCCCCTGAAGCGCGTACGCCCCGATGGCGCCGCCCGCTCTCCCGGGTCCGCCGACGAGGGCGCGGCGGCGGCCGCGTACGAGGCCGGTGGGCCGCAGGCCGACGGGGTGTGTCGCTCGGCTTCAGCCCGGCCGCGACGGTGCTGCCGCCCCTGGTCGCCCTGGCCGCGGGAACCGTCGTGTACGGCCGGGGGCCGCTCGCGCTCCCCACCGGCGGCGCGCGTTCCGGGGCGAGCCCCCGAAGGCCGCCGGACCCGGAAGGCTGCCGGACCCGGAAGGCCGCCCGATCCGGAGGGCGGCCGGGGCCGCCGGTACGGAAAACGGCTGTGCGCCGCGCCCGCCGCGACCATGATGGAGGCCATGCCCTCCCTCCTCCTGGTGCTCGCCGCGATCATGACCGGTCTCTACGCCGGTTTCCTGCTGACGTTCCTGATCGCGGTCATGCCGGGTCTCGCGATGCTGCCGGACGAGCGGTTCACGGCCGCGATGCGCCGCTTCAACGAGAAGGTGCCGGGCCCGGTCTTCCTGGTTCTCTTCGTCGGAGTGGTCGCCCTCCCCGCCGCCGTGGCCGTCACGGCCTTCGGCGGCGCCGGGACCGGCGGCGCGGAACGGGCCTGCGCCGCGGCGGCCCTGGTCTGCGCGCTCGGCAGCCACTTCGTCACGATCGCCGGGAACATCCCGCTCAACAAGGCGCTCGCGGCGTCCGAGGGCGGCGACGACACGGCGGCCCGCCAGGTGTTCGAGCCCCGCTGGAACAGCCTCCACCGCGTTCGGACGGTTCTCTCCCTCGCGGCGTTCGCCCTGCTGGCCGCAGTGGCCGTCGCGTAGCCGCAGTGGCCGTCGCGTAGCCGCGGTGGTCGTCGTGCAGGGGGGCGGGTTCTCGCGCGGGGCGCCTTCGCGGTCGACCGGACCGCCGCCGCACGCGGTCGCGTTCGGCAGCGGCCCGCTCCCGTATGTATCCGGTGTATCCGGCCTCTGCGTCTGCCTCTGGATCAGGCCTTCTTGACCACGCCGGACTTGAGCTGCATGGCCCCGAAGCCGTCGATCCTGCAGTCGATGTCATGGCCGTCGACCCCGTCGACGAGCCGGATGCCGCGCACCTTCGTACCGGCCTTGATCCCGGAGGGGCTGCCCTTCACCTTGAGCGCCTTGACGACGACCACGGAGTCCCCGTCCTTCAGCACATTGCCGACGGAGTCCCTGATCACGCGCTCCCCGGCGGCGCCCTCGTCCTGCGCGTCGCTCTCGGAGGGCACCCACTCGTGGCCGCACTCGGGGCACACCACCAGGGCGTTCATCTCGTAGGTGTACTCGCACGAGCACGTGGGACAGGGCGGCGGGTTCTCGGTCATCCGCGTACGGTAACTGCTGGATTCTGAATTTGCGAAACTTCGCAATTGCCCCCTCGTGAAGACCTCCCTCCCGGCTCGCTGGATGCCGAGCGGACCGAGGTAAGGCTTGCCTTGCTTTCTCGCCCGGCGAACCTTTACGGTGAAGTCCTCAGAGGACCTGAGGACTTTTAGGGGTGATCATGACAGACCTCCATGACCTGACGCTGGTCGAACAAGCCGCGGCGATCCGTGCCCGCGCCGTCTCGCCGACCGAGCTGGTCGACCATCACCTGCGCCGGATCGAGCAGTCGAACGGCGCGCTGGGCGCCTATCGCACCGTCGACGCGCCCGGCGCCCGACGGGCCGCCGCTGCCGCCGGGGCCCGGCTGGCCGCCGCGGGCGACGACGAGGAGCTGCCGCCGCTGCTCGGGGTGCCGCTCTCGGTGAAGGACACCTGGCCGGTCGCCGGACTGCCGTTCACGGCGGGCTCGGCCGCCTTCGACGACCGCACGGCCCCGGCCGACGCCGCCGTCGTGGGCATCCTGCGCGCGGCCGGCGCCGTGCTGCTGGGCACCACCACCGCCGCCGAGTTCGGCTGCTCCTCCTATACCGAGACGGTGTTCGCCACCGCCCGCAGCCCGTACGACCTCAGCCGCGGCGCCGGCGGCTCCAGCGGCGGGGCCGCCGCCTCGGTGGCCGCGGGACTGGCCGCCGGAGCCCTGGGAAGCGACGGCGGCGGCTCGGTCCGGATCCCGGCCGCGGCCTGCGGCGTGGTCGGCCTCAAGCCGAGCCGGGGGCGGGTGTCGCCCGCCCCCGCGACGGACGCGCTGGGGCTGGCCACCGCCGGGCCGCTGGCCAGGACGGTGGCGGACGCCGCCCTGCTGCTGGACGTCATGGCCGTCAGCACCCCGGGCGACGCCGCCGCCCTGCCCGCTCCGCCCGCCGGGCACTTCCGGGCCTGCGCCGAACAGGAGCCCGGGCCCCTGAGGATCGGGGTGCTGCCGCGGACCGACGGTCAGCACCCCGAGGCCGCACTGGCCTGCCGCCGTACCGCCGACCTGCTCGCCGGACTCGGCCACCACGTGGAGGAGGCCCCGCCGTGCGACCCCGGCGAGTACCTGGCGGACTTCACCGTGTTGTGGAGCGTGCTGGCGGCCGCGGTGCCGGTGCCGC
The DNA here is from genome assembly GCF_037034285.1 of Streptomyces tyrfis. Taxonomy (NCBI): domain Bacteria; kingdom Bacillati; phylum Actinomycetota; class Actinomycetes; order Kitasatosporales; family Streptomycetaceae; genus Streptomyces; species Streptomyces tyrfis. Next base: position 16,230 of record NZ_JBAGJZ010000017.1, read on the forward strand.
CCGCCCGGGAGGCGCGTCTGCTGCCGCTCACCCGCTGGCTGCGGGCCCGGGGCGGTGAGCACGGCGCGGTACGGCTGTACGCGGCGATGGCCTCGCTGTCCGCCACCGCCCGCGCCGTCTGCCACCGCTACGCCGGGTTCGACGCCGTGCTGAGCCCGACCACGGAGCACCCGCCGCTGCCGGTCGGATCGTCGGTCGACCCCGACGATCCGGAGCGCACCTATCTCCGGATGCTCGCCCACACCCCGCGTACACCGCTGGCGAACCTCACCGGGCAGCCGTCGATCAGCCTGCCGCTGCACCGGACGCCGGACGGTCTGCCGGTCGGCGTGATGCTGACCGGCCGGCTCCACCAGGAGGGCGTCCTGCTCTCCCTCGGCGCCCAACTGGAACGGGCCCGGCCCTGGCCGCACCACGCCGCCCGGCCGGTGGCGACGCAGCCCGAGCGGAGGGCGCGATGAAGCGCGGTCAGCTGGTCTTCCTGACCGGCACCCACGTCGTCAACGACCTGTACCAGGGCGCGGTCCCGGCGCTGCTGCCCTTCCTGATGGCCGAACGGCACTACAGCTACACCGCCGTCTCGGGCATCGCGCTGGCGGCCAGCGGCCTGTCCAGCGTGGTCCAGCCGCTCTTCGGCCTGCTGGTGGACCGCCGCCACCGCGGCTGGCTCATCCCGGCCGGCTTCCTCACCGCCGCGGGCGGGCTCACCTGCGCGGGGCTGGCCGACAGCTACCTGGTCACCTGGCTCTGCGTCGCCCTGGCCGGGATCGGCATCGCCGCCTATCACCCGCCCGCCACCAACCAGGCCCGGGCCGCTGGCGGGCAGTCCCAGCGGGCGATGAGCCTGTTCTCGGTCGGCGGAACGCTGGGCGCCTCGCTGGCGCCGGCGCTGGTCACCCTGGTGGTCGGCTCGTTCGGTCTGACGGGCAGCTGGCTGCTGGCCGTACCGGCCCTGGTGGTCGCCGCGCTCTGGGCCGCGCAAGGCCCCTGGCTGCGGCGCCGGGGACACACGCCGGCGGTCCCGCCGGCCGTCCGGGGCGCGGTGGCGAGCGGGCACCGGGACGACTGGCGGGCGTTCGGACGCCTGGCCGCGGCGACCGTCGCCTGGTCGGTGCCGTATGTGACGGTCACCTCGATGCTCGCCCTGCACATCCAGCGCGATCTGCACGCGTCGACGGGCGTCGGCGCCACGGCGCTCACCCTCCTCACCCTGGCCGGGGCGGCCGGCACCCTGCTCGGGGGCTGGCTGGGCGACCGGTACGGGCGACTCGTGCCCATCCGCGCCGGCTACCTGCTGGCCGTCCCCGCACTCGCCGCGGTGGCGTTCGCCCCGTCCGCGGGCGTGGCCGTGGCGGCCGCGGTGCTCTTCGGGCTGACGATGTTCCTGCCGTTCGCCCCCCAGGTGACGCTGGCCCAGGACTACCTGCCCACCCGTCCCGGCACCGCCAGCGGGCTGACGCTGGGGCTCGCCATGTCCGTGGGCGGGCTGGCCGCACCGGCACTGGGCCGGCTGGCCGACGCGTACGGGCTGCGCACCGTGCTCGGGCTGGTGGTCGGCGTGCTGCTGGTCGCCCTCGGCTGCGCGCTCCGCCTGCGCGACCGGGTGCTGCCGTCGCCGACCCCGGCGGCGGCGCCGGAGTCGGAGCGCGAGCCCGAGCCGGCCGGAAAGCCGACGGCCTGAGGGGCCCGGCCGTACGCAAACGGCCGGGCCGTACGCGGACCCGGCCTCCCGGCCGTGCGCACCCGGGCCCGGTTCTGTGCGGACGCAGCCTCCCGTACGCACACGGGCCCGGCAGGCCCGGGGGCTCGCGCAGGGATTCACGTGTCCGGCCCGAGACTTACGTGTCCGGCCCGAGACTTACGGGTCCTGCCCGGGAATCGGGGACCCGGCCCGGGATTCGGGGGTCCGGGCGGGGCTCCGGGGCGCGGTCCCAGGGCCTGTAGGGTCGTCCCATGACTGTTCGACCGGTACGCCACCGCTCGCTGGTCGAGGAGGCCGTCGCCGAGCTCCGCCGGCTGATCGGCACGGGCGAGTGGCCGGTCGGGTCCAAGCTCCCGGGCGAGGTGGAGCTGAGCCGGTTGCTCGGCGTCGGCCGGACCACCTCGCGCGAGGCGGTCCGGGTGCTGATCGCGGACGGTCAGCTGCGCGCCCGGCACGGGTCGGGCACCTATGTCGCCGCGGCCGCCCCCGTCTCGGAGTTCGACCGGGAACTGCGCCGTTCGGCGGTCTTCGACGTGTACGAGGTCCGCGCGGCGCTGGAGGTGGAAGCGGGCCGGCTGGCCGCGCGGCGACGCACGCCGGAGGACGTGGCCGGGCTGCGGGCCGCGCTGGCCGCCCGTGACGCGGCCGCCGACCCGGCCGCGCTCGTCGAGGCGGACCTGGACCTGCACCGCCGGGTCGTGCTGGCCGCGCGCAACCCGGTGCTCGTCCGGCTCTTCGACTCGTTCGTCGACGCCCTGCGCGAGGCGGCCGGGCATCTGCTCGCCGACAGCGACCTGCACGGCGGCGAGGAGCGGCACGCGATCGACCGCGCGCACCACGTGCTGGTCGAGGCGATCGCCGCCGGAGACCCGGACGCCGCCGTCGAGGCGACCCGCGGCAACCTGGACCGCACCCTGGCCGAACTGCGCGCCGAGGGCATCGGACCGCGCTGAGCCGTCCCGGCCCGGCAGCGACCGGCTCCCGGCCCCGGCTCTGGCCCTGGCCCGCCTGGGCTTCCAGCTGTCCGGCCGGTCGTCAGCCCTTGCGGGCCAGGAAGCGGACCTGCCGGTCACGCCGGTGCTGTGACACGACGTCCTCGAAGCCGGCCCGGTACAGGCGCTCCGACAGGGTCGCGGGGTCGAGCACCACCATGGTGTCCCCGATGTGCAGCAGCCGGAACCGCAGGCTGGGCAGGCTGTCCACCCCGCGGAACACCCCGCCCGGCCGCAGCACGCGGCACGCCTCGGCGAACAGGGCGTCCTGAAGACCGGCCGAGGGCACATGGTGCAGCATGGTGAAGCAGACGACGGCGGAGAACCGTCCGTCCGGGAAGGGCAGCCGGGCGCCGTCGCCGTGCACGATCTCGGCCCGCCCGGCGAACTCGGCCCGCAACAGGGCCGCGGAGGCCTCGTCGATCTCGACGGCGGTCAGCCTCGTCGCAGGGGACGCTTCCGCGGCGCGGGACGGCTTCGCCAGGTGCGACAGCAGCGCCCGGGTGGTGGCTCCGAAGCCGGGACCGATCTCCAGAACGTCGTCCCCGAGGTCCACGTCGGCCAGCAGCTCGGGCATGCGTTCCGCCACGCCGGCGTCCCAGCGCGCGGAGCTGCAGATCTTGCGATGCACGTAATTCATCGGCATGGCACGACCCTAGGAAGGCCGTGCGCCGGCCGCGAGATCCGCTCGGGCCAGACGATGTCGCGCAGAGGCCAGCGGCCGGGCGACGCCGGCCCGTAAAGTGGGCGGGTGACCTCTTCAGGGCCCGGCGGCCTGCGGGCCCCTCGCGTGGTGTTCGCGGCGGAGCGCGGTGCGGGGGGAGACGCCGTCCTGGTGGGAGCCCTCCCGCTCCCGGCCGGTCAATGGTTCGGGGCGCATGAGCATCCGCAGCATCAACTTGCCTGGGCTGCCAGGGGAGTTCTGGGTGTGACGGTGGGCGACGACACCTGGGTGCTGCCGACCACCCGCGCCTTGTGGATCCCCGCCGGAACCGTCCACCGGACCGGCGCGCCGCGCGACACGGTCTTCCACAGCCTGTACATGGACCCCACCCGCTGTCCGCTGGACTGGTCGACGCCGGTCGCGGTCGGCGTCGGGACGTTACTGGCCCAACTGCTGGCCCACCTCGGCCGCGCGGACCTCGCGCCGGACGCGCGGCGCCGCGCGGAAGGCGTGGTCTTCGACCTGCTCCGGCCCCTGCCCAACACACCGATCACGGTGCCCGAACCCGTCGACGACCGCGCGCGGGCGGTGGCCGCCCTGCTGCTGGACGATCCCGCCGACTCGCGCACGCTGGAGGCGCTCGCCCGCGCGGTCGGCACCAGCCGCCGTACCCTGAGCCGGCTCTTCGTCCAGGACACCGGGATGAGCTTCGACCTCTGGCGCACCCGGCTGAGACTGCGCGCCGCCCTGCCCCTGCTCGCCGACGGCCGCCCGGTCGCCCACGCGGCCCGCGCCGTCGGCTACGCCACGCCCAGCGCCTTCCTCGCCGCCTTCCGCCGGGCCATCGGCACCACGCCCCGGCACTATCTGCACAACGCGGACCCCCGCTCGCCGGGGACACCCGGCGCGATACCGGCCGACGACCGGACCGACGGGCCGGCGCCGCCCTCGCCCCACCCCGGCTGAAAACCGCTCCCGACCAGCAAAAAGACCCTCCCGAAGGAGGGTCTCGCAACGTGCGCCCCCGGCAGGACTCGAACCTGCGGCCAAGTGCTTAGAAGGCACCTGCTCTATCCACTGAGCTACGGGGGCCGGTGGTGGCCTCGGTGGCCCGGAGCCCCTGGGCCGGGCCGGTCGGTGACCTGCCGGAACAAGGATAGGGCTCCGATCGCCTCGTACCGGTTGCTTCACCTGCGTGGCACGATGTGGAGGTTCGGTGAAGCGAACCGATAATCGCAGGTGGACGAGATTTGCGCATCGGTTTTTACGCATCGCGCCCCGGGTGTTGTGCACTCGTTATGCCTGCGCCCCACTCGTCCCCTCTGTCCTGACTTGAATCCTGCGGGGGAACCGGCGCGCAGGGGTGGCTATACGCTTCAAAAAGGCTCCAAAATTGGGCATTCTTCGCATGTGGTGACCTTGGACGTACGGCCTCAGCTCATCGACGCACTCTCCGCCCTGCGCGACCGTGTCGCTGCCGTGCGTCTCCCGCTCCCGCTGCCGGGGGCCGCCCGCGCGCGCCGGACCCGGAGCGAACTGCTCGCCCAGCTCGACGACTATCTGCTCCCCCGGCTCAAGGATCCCGAAGCGCCCCTGCTCGCCGTCATCGGCGGATCCACCGGCGCCGGGAAGTCGACCCTGGTCAACTCGCTGGTGGGGCGGCTGGTCAGCGAGGCCGGGGTGCTGCGCCCGACCACGCGGACACCCGTGCTCGTCTGCCACCCGGACGATCACCACTGGTTCGCGGGGGTCCGTGTGCTGCCCCAGCTCACCAGGGTCTGGCTGCCGCCGCAGGAGGCCCGGGACCCCGGAGGGCGCGACCGCCTCGACGGCCCCGGCGGCATCGACGGCATGGAGGAAGCGGACCGCCTGGACGGAATGGAGGGCATCGACGGCTACGACGACGGCGAGGAGGAGGACGGGACGACGCTGCGCGTCGAGACGGCCACCGGGCTGCCGCGCGGGCTCGCGCTGCTCGACGCCCCCGACATCGACTCGCTCGTCGTACGGAACAGGCTCCTGGCCGCCGAGCTCATCTGCGCCGCCGACGTGTGGGTGATGGTGACCACGGCCTCGCGCTACGCGGACGCGGTGCCGTGGCATCTGCTGCGCGCCGCCAAGGAGTACGACGCCTCGCTGGTCACCGTCCTCGACCGGGTGCCGCACCAGGTGATCGCCGAGGTGTCACGGCAGTACGGGGCGCTGCTCACCAGGGCGGGCCTCGGCGAGGTGCCGCGCTTCACCATCCCCGAGCTGCCCGAATCGGCGGGCGGCGGCAGGGGGCTGCTGCCCACCACCGCCGTCGCCCCGCTCCGGGCCTGGCTCGGCCACCGCGCCCAGGACCCGGCGGCCCGTCGGCACGCGGTCGAGCGGACCGCCGCCGGGGTCATCGCCTCGCTGGACGCCCGGCTGCCCGCGCTGGCCGGGGCCGTCGCGGCGCAGTACGCGGCGGCGGTGCGGCTGACCGCGGTCGTCGAGGACGCGTACCGTGCCGAGGGCGAGCGGGTCGCCCGGCGGCTGCGCAACGGCGCGGTGCTCGCCGGGGACGCGCGCACCCGATGGCGCGGATACCCCCTGTACAGCACCTCCGAGGAACTGCTCGAAGCGCTGACGGAGAGCCTCGCCGCGCTGCTGCGGTGCGCCGTGGCCGCCGCCGACGAGCAGATCCGTACGGACTGGCGGCGCGAACCCGCGGCCGGGGCGTTCAGCCGCCAGGACGTCGGCCGGGAGGCCGGGGGCTGGGGGCCGGCCGAGGACATCGGGGGCCGGATCGCCGTAACCGTAAGCCGGTGGCGGCGGGTGCTGGAGGAACTGGCGGAGGAGGAGACGCGCCGCCTCGAACGCAACTCCGCGCCCGACGCCGAGACGGTGGCGGCGCTCCTGGCCGCCGCGCTGCTCGGCGGCCGGCGCGCCCGTGCCGCCGGGGAACAGCTCGCCGAGCGGATCGGCGCCCAGGGCGCGCTCCGCCTGCGGGACAAGGGAGGGGTACTGCTCACCGACTGCGTCGACCAGGTGCTCGACGGCGAACGCGACCGCCGGCTGGCCCCGATCGACGCCCTCGACGTCGCCCCGGAACCGCAGGCCGAGCTGATCGCCGCGCTGTCCGTACTGCAGAAGGAGAGGTGGCAGGGATGACTGCCGTCGTCGACCAGGGAACGGGACGGGGCGCCGGCCCCGCGTCTTCGGGCGACCGCGGTCGCCCCCTGTCTCCGGAGGCCTCGTTCCAGGAGCCCTTGTCCCAGGATCCTGAGCCTCCGGCGTACTCGTCTCCGGAGTCCTCGACTCAGAAGGCCTCGTCCCCGAAGGCCTCGTCTCCGGAGGCCTCGGACGGCTCCGTCCGGGGGCGGCCGCCCTCGGCGGAGTCACCTGCGGACACGGTCGGCGGGACACGCGCGGACACGGCCGGAGACGCGGGCGCGGACGTGGCGGGAGGGGCGGGCGTAGGCCCGACGGGGACCTCCGCAGACACCGGAGCGAGGGGTACGGACGCCATGGAAACGCGCGCGGAGACCAGGAGCGGGCGCACGACGGAGACCGCGGGGACCGCCGAGGGCTGGAACGACGGGCTCATCGCCCGGCGCGCGGCCGCCAGGTCGTCGGCCGGGCCCGGCGTCGGCGTGCTCGACGACGCGCGAACACCGCAGGTCGAGGCATACGCGCCATCCCCCGTCCCGCTCCGGCCCCGGCTCGACGCGCTGCGCGAACTCGTCGGGCTGTCCCGGGCCCGGATCGACGCGGAATCCCTGGCCGAGGCGGGACGGGTCCTCGACGAGGCGGCGGCCCGCCGCCGCCTCTCCTCGCGGCACACCGTCGTCGCCGTCGCCGGGGCGACCGGCAGCGGCAAGTCGACCCTCTTCAACGCGCTCGCGGGCGCCCAGCTCTCCGAGACCGGGCTGCGCAGGCCGACCACCTCCGCCCCGCTCGCCTGCTCCTGGACCGACGGGGCCGCCGGGCTGCTCGACCGGCTCGCCGTCCCGGGCCGGCTCAGGCGCCGCCCGCAGCAGGGGGCCGCGGGCGGCGACGAAGGGCTCCGCGGGCTGGTCCTCGTCGACCTGCCGGACCACGACTCCGCGGCGGCCGGGCACCGCGAGCAGGTCGACCGGGTGCTCGCGCTGGTCGACGCGGTGATCTGGGTCGTCGACCCGGAGAAGTACGCGGACGCGGCCCTGCACGAGCGCTACCTGCGGCCGCTGGCCGGGCACGCCGAGGTCACCTTCGTGGTCCTCAACCAGATCGACCGGCTGCCCGGCGACGCCGCCGACCAGATCCTCGACGACCTGCGCCGGCTGCTGGACGAGGACGGCATGGCCCTGGGCGAACACGGCGAACCGGGCGCCACCGTGCTGCCCGTCTCCGCGCTCACCGGCGAAGGCGTCGGCGAGCTGCGCGAACTGCTGGGCCGGTTCGTCCAGGAGCGCACGGCGGCGGCCCGCCGTCTCTCCGCCGACCTGGACGCCGCCGCGGCCAGGCTCCGCCCGCTCTACGTCGCCGAGGGGCGGCGGCCCGGTCTCGGCGAACAGGCCCGGGAGGAGTTCGCCGACCGACTCGCGGAGGCCGTCGGCGCGGCCGCCGCGGGGCAAGCGGCCGAACGCGAGTGGCGCAGGAACGCGGGGCGGGCGTGCGGCACGCCCTGGTTGCGGCTGTGGCGCTGGTACGAGGCCACCCGGCGGCCGGGAGGGGCGGAGAGTCAGCTGCGCTCCGCGCCGCCCGAGGAACGGCTCACCGCCCGGCAGCACGTCGAGCACGCGGTCCGGATTCTGGCGGCCGAGGCCGCCGGGGGACTGCCGGCCCCCTGGGCGCAGGCGGTCCGCGAGGCCGCGGTGACCGGTGCGGAGGGGCTGCCGGAAGCACTGGACGACCTGGTGGAGCGGGCGGGCGCGGCCGGCGGACCGGGCGGCGCCGGGAGCGCGGGGCGTGCTGGGCGCGCGGATGAGCTCTGTGCCTCAGATGAGCCCCGTGCTTCATACGCGCCCCATGCCCCATGGGGTGTGGTGGAAGGGGAGGGCGACGGGGTCTCGGGTGGTGTGGGAGGTGCGCGTGGGCTCCGGGGGGCACTGACCGGGGGGACGGGAGCGTCGCCCGGAGCATCCGGAGCACCCGGAGTACCCGGAGCATCCGGAGCGGCCGGTGCGTATGCCGATGCGCGTGGAGCGGATGACGTGGGTGGGGCGGCCGGCGTCGGTGGGACGGGTGGCGTGGGTGGGGCGGTCGGCGGGGTCGAGGCGTTCAGGAGGGCTGATGGGGCCAAGGCGTTCTGGTCGTCCGGCGGGTTCGGCGCGTGCCGGGCGTCCCGTGCATCCCGGGTGTTCAGGGCGGCGAGGGCGTCCGGCCGGGCGTCCGGCGGGGCGTGCGGAGGGCGTACGGGTGGGAGGCCGCCCCGGCCCAGGTGGTGGCCCGCCGCCGTGCTGGCGCAGGCGTCGATGACGTTGTTGCAGGTCTTCGGCGGTCTCTGGCTGCTCGGTCAGATCGTCGGCGTGCTCGAACCCGGCTTCCTCGCGCCCGCCCTGGTGATGCTTGCGGGCATCGTCGGCGGGCCGCTGGTGGAGTGGTCCTGTGTGGCCGCGGCGCGGGGACCCGCGCGACGGTACGGGCAGGAGGCCGAGCGGCGGCTGCGCGAGGCGGCGGCGTCCTGCGGCCGGGCGCGGGTGCTCGACCCGGTGGCGGCGGAACTCGTCCGGTATCGCGAGGTGCGGGAGCGGTACGTGGCGGTGACGGAGTTTTCCACAACCGCCCGGTAGTCCACAGGCGCTGACGGGATGTCCGCCTCTCCTTCAGTCTGGATCCGTGACCGCGAGGACGCGGACCGGGACGAAGGGGAGGCGGAGTCATGAACGAGACCCTGGTGACACTGGTGGGGAACGCGGCGACGGGGGTGGAGTACCGCGAGACGGTCGGCGGCGGAATGGCGCGGTTCCGGTTCGCCGTGACACCGCGCCGCTGGGACCGCGGGAAACAGCTCTGGACGGACGGGCACACCAGCTTCTACACCGTGTGGGCGTGGCGGGCGCTGGCGGCGAACCTGTGCGGTTCCGTCTCCGTGGGGGAACCGCTGGTCGTGCACGGCAGGCTGAGGGTGCGTGAGGACGAGCGGGAGGACCGGCGCCGGACATCCGTGGACGTCGAGGCGGTCGCGGTGGGACACGACCTGTCGCGGGGGACGGCTGCCTTCCGACGGGTGATGAGGGCCGGTCCGGGACTCGACGCACGCCCGGCGGGAGCGGCCACGGACGCCACGGACGGCACGGGCGGCTCGGGTACGGCGTCGGCGCGCCCGGACGGACCGGACTGGTCGGGCGGGGCGCCGGGCTGGGGCGCGGGCCCGGGGGCGTCAGCGGAGCCCGGGGCGGCGGGAGTTCAAGGAGCGGGAGGAGTTCCCGGAGTTCCCGGAGTGCCCCGGGCGACGGAGGCGGCCGGTCCACCCGGGGCGGCGAAGGCGCAGGGCCGGGAGGGGCGGGCGAAGGGGGCCGCGAGGGGCGGTCGGGGTGACGGCGCGGAAAGGGTGGAAGGCGGCAAACAGATTGAATTGACCGAATTGGCCGAAGTGGCTGAAGCGCCAGCCGGAGCGATTGGTGCGGTCAAAGCGGTGGAAATGGCCGAACTGATCTGACTGCCTGAACCACTCGAAATGCCCGAACGGGTTGAGTGGAGCGAAAGGAATTAATAGTGCGAATATCTCGAAAAGGACGAACGGGTTGAACCTCTCGGGTGTGCCGAGCATGCCCGGCGGGCCGGGGCCCGGGTGAGGTGGTGGCGGAGTGTGGGGGCGTGTGGGGGCGTGTGACAGCGGGGGAAGGCGTGATGTGGCGTCAAGCCAGCTGCGATAAAGCGGAGTTGACCGCGTGAAGGGGGTGGCGGGTGCGCGGGGGAGGCGTTGGCGTGAGGGTGCGGGGCGGCGAAGGGAACGTGGACACGCGGAACCGGCGATAACGATTCTGATTCGGAATGGTTGTACGACGTTATGACGGGGGATTGTTCATCGCTTCGTCCATAGGATTCCCCCGTACTCACGGGGCACTTGAGTCGACTGGCGGGGCGATCCCCACACGCGCATGAGGCGCGGAGAGTCCCGCCCGGAGGGGAATTCTGTGTTTTCTGCTGATTCAGCGACCGTTTCGTCTTCTTCGAGGACGCCCGATCCGGCACGACGGCGGGGACTGGCCCGGCTGGCCGCGTCCGCGGTGGCGTCCGGTCTGGTGATGACGGGAGCCTTCATCGGCGCCGGCAGCGCGGTCGCCGACGAGGCGCCGCAGCATCAGGGCGGCGCGGCCGCGGTCCTGGACGGGCTGAAGACCTTTGACCGTGCGGTGCTTCACACCAACGGCAGGAACCAGCAGCTGCCCGCCGGGGTCTTCGAGATGACCGTCGACGGCGGCGGCAAGCTCAAGACGTACTGCATCGACATCCACAACCCCACGCAGGACCAGGCGAAGTACCTGGAGACGCCGTGGGACCAGACCTCGCTCGGCGCCAACAAGAACGCGGGCAAGATCCGCTGGATCCTCGAGCACTCCTACCCGAAGGTCGACGACCTCGCGGCGCTCGCGCAGGAGGCCCGCACCGGACCGCTCACCGAGAAGACCGCCGCCGCGGGCACCCAGGTCGCCATCTGGCGCTACTCGGACAACGCCGACGTCGAGGCCACCGACGAGGCGGCGGAGAAGCTCGCCGACTGGCTGGAGAAGAACGCCGTCGCCCAGGCCGAGCCCAAGGCGTCCCTCACCCTGGACCCGGCCGCGGTCTCGGGCCGGTCCGGGGAGCGTCTCGGGCCGATCACCGTCCACACCAACGCCGGCCAGGTCTCCGTGACCCCGCCCGCCGACTCCGCCAGCGGGGTCAAGATCACCGACAAGGGCGGCCAGCCTCTCGCGGGCGCGTCCAACGGCACCCAGCTCTACTTCGACGTCCCGGAGGGCGCCGCTGACGGCTCCGCCTCGCTGACGGTCCAGGCCACCACGTCGGTGCCGGTCGGCCGGGCCTTCGCCAGCGCGACCAAGAGCCAGACCATGATCCTGGCCGGCTCCAGCGACTCCACGGTCTCCGCGACCGCCACCGCGACCTGGGCCAAGAAGGGCGCCATCCCGGCCGTCTCGGCGCAGAAGAACTGCGCCAAGGGCGGCGTCGACGTCACCGCGAGCAACCAGGGCGACGAGCCGTTCACCTTCCAGCTGGCCGGCAAGGAGCACACCGTCGAGGCCGGCAAGTCCGAGACCGTGACCGTCCCGGTCGCCGAGGACCAGGCGTACGACATCACGGTCACCGGCCCCGGGGGCTTCTCCAAGACGTTCAAGGGCGTCCTGGACTGCAAGACCAGCGGCAGCGGCAACGGCGGCGGCGGCCTCGACACCCAGACCGAGGACCAGCCCGTCCCGGCCACGTCCGGCGGCGGCTCGACCGGCGCCGCGGGTGACCTCGCCGAGACCGGTGGCTCCAGCGCCACCCCGGTCATCGCCGGTGTCGCGATCGCCCTCGTCGCCGTCGGCGGCGGCGCGGTCTTCTTCCTCCGCAAGCGCAAGGCGCAGCCCTCCGCGCAGTGACGCGCAGTGATACGGCGCCTCGCGTGGTGACGTCGCTCTCCGCGGTGACGGGACACCTCGCAGTGATGCCGCTCCCCGTGGTAGCGCGGCCCCTCGCATAGGGGGCAGCGGGACCCGGGAGCGGTGTCGCAGCCGCTCGCCGACGGCCCCGGTACGCGATCCGCGTAACGGGGCCGTCGGCGTGCACGGGCCCGGAGGCGCCCGGGGCGGGACGGCGGCGGGGCGGTTCGCGGCGCCCCGCGGCACGCGGCCCGGGGGACCGGCCCCACGCCGGTCGGGCTGGTTTCCATCCTGGGGTGGCGGTCAGGCAAGATGGGGTGTATCTGCCCACACATCGATAGCCGGACGGTTTCTCTTGGCTGAGTACATCTACACCATGCGCAAGACGCGCAAAGCGCACGGCGACAAGGTGATCCTCGATGACGTCACCCTGAACTTCCTGCCCGGTGCGAAGATCGGTGTCGTGGGCCCCAACGGCGCCGGCAAGTCCACGGTGCTGAAGATCATGGCGGGCCTGGAGCAGCCGTCCAACGGTGACGCGTTCCTCTCGCCCGGTTACAGCGTCGGCATCCTCATGCAGGAGCCGCAGCTCGACGAGTCGAAGACGGTCCTGGAGAACGTCCAGGACGGCGCCGCCGAGATCATGGGCAAGCTCAAGCGCTTCAACGAGGTCGCCGAGCTCATGGCGACCGACTACTCCGACGCGCTGATGGAGGAGATGGGCAAGCTCCAGGAGGACCTGGACCACGCCAACGCCTGGGACCTCGACGCGCAGCTGGAGCAGGCCATGGACGCGCTGGGCTGCCCGCCCGGCGACTGGCCGGTCGTCAACCTCTCCGGTGGCGAGAAGCGCCGCGTCGCGCTCTGCAAGCTCCTCATCGAGGCCCCCGACCTGCTGCTCCTCGACGAGCCCACCAACCACCTCGACGCCGAGTCGGTGAACTGGCTGGAGCAGCACCTCTCCAAGTACGCCGGCGCCGTCGTCGCGGTCACCCACGACCGCTACTTCCTGAACAACGTCGCCGAGTGGATCCTGGAGCTCGACCGCGGCCGCGCCCTGCCGTACGAGGGCAACTACTCCACGTACCTCGACAAGAAGGCCGCCCGCCTCAAGGTCGAGGGCCGCAAGGACGAGAAGCGCGCCAAGCGCCTCAAGGAAGAGCTGGAGTGGGTCCGCTCCAACGCCAAGGGCCGGCAGACCAAGTCCAAGGCCCGTCTCGCCCGGTACGAGGAGATGGCGGCCGAGGCGGAGAAGATGCGGAAGCTGGACTTCGAGGAGATCCAGATCCCGCCGGGCCCCCGGCTCGGTTCCATCGTCGTCGAGGTCGAGAACCTCTCGAAGTCCTTCGGCGACAAGGTCCTCATCGACGACCTGTCGTTCACCCTGCCGAGGAACGGCATCGTCGGCGTCATCGGTCCGAACGGCGCGGGCAAGACCACGCTGTTCAAGATGATCCAGGGCCTGGAGACCCCGGACTCCGGCTCCATCAAGATCGGCGAGACGGTCAAGATCTCCTACGTCGACCAGGGCCGGGCCAGCATCGACCCGAAGAAGACGCTCTGGGCCGTCGTCTCGGACGAACTGGACTACATCAACGTCGGCCAGGTCGAGATGCCGTCGCGGGCGTACGTCTCCGCGTTCGGCTTCAAGGGCCCGGACCAGCAGAAGCCGGCCGGCGTCCTGTCCGGTGGTGAGCGCAACCGCCTCAACCTGGCGCTGACGCTGAAGGAGGGCGGCAACCTGCTCCTCCTCGACGAGCCCACCAACGACCTCGACGTCGAGACCCTGTCCTCGCTGGAGAACGCGCTGCTGGAGTTCCCGGGCGCCGCGGTGGTCATCTCCCACGACCGCTGGTTCCTGGACCGCGTCGCCACGCACATCCTGGCGTACGAGGGCGACTCCAAGTGGTACTGGTTCGAGGGCAACTTCGAGTCGTACGAGAAGAACAAGATCGACCGCCTCGGCCCGGACGCGGCCCGCCCGCACCGTGCCACGTACAAGAAGCTCACGCGAGGCTGATCCGACTTGGCACGTCACATCTACCAGTGCCCGCTGCGCTGGTCGGACATGGACGCCTTCGGGCACGTCAACAACGTGGTCTTCCTCCGCTATCTGGAGGAGGCGCGCATCGACTTCATGTTCCGACTGGCGCCGGGCGACGGTTCGCCGTCCTTCTCGGGCGGTTCCGTCGTGGCGCGGCACGAGATCGACTACGTGCGCCCGCTGGTCCACCGGCACGAACCGGTGACCGTCGAGTCATGGGTGACGAAGATCGGCGCCGCGTCGCTGACGATCGAGTACGAGATCAAGGACCCGGACCAGGTGTACGTGCGGGCCGCGACCGTCGTCGTCCCGTACAACCTGGCGGAGGGGCGGCCCCGGCGGATCAGCGCCGAGGAGCGGCTCTTTCTCCAGCAGTACCTGGCCGAGGAGCCCGCTGCGGCATGACCGTGCCCGTGCTGCCGCTGGAGTTCGCCGACGCGAGGGAGACCGCGGATCTCGCGGCCTTCCTCGCGCGGCTCCTCCACTACGACCGGGCCGCCGCGGTGCGGATGCAGGCGGGCGGCAGCGCGCTGGCCGTGTTCGGCCGGCCGCCGTCGTTCGAGGTGCTGGCGATCCGCACGGCACGGCTGACCGCACGGCACGACGTCGACATCACGGTGTCCGCCGGGGAGCTGCTGGAATCGCTCGGACCGCCCGGCGCCGAGGGCGCGGCCACCGGGACGGGCGCCCTGCCGGACGCCGTCACCGGGCCGCCGTGGACCGGGGTGCTTCCGCCCCGCGGCGGCTGGCGGGAACTGCCGGGCCTGCCCGGCCCCGTCTCCCTGGGCGCGGCGGTCACCACCGCGGTGGCGGAGTTCCGCACCCGCGACGAGGCGCTGCCCGCCGCCCGGCGCACCCGGGCGGAGCGGGACCGGATCGGCCGCGAGATCTGGTCGCGCACCGTCGGCTCCACCGCGCTTCCGCTGCGGGCCGTGCACGCCGCCCTGTCCCTGGGGTTCCTCCGCCCGGCGCCGGACTTCCCGGTCGCCCTGCTCGCGGCGGGTTCCTGGCTGCGGCTGCGGACCCCGTTCGGCTCGATCGCCCTGCGCGGCCCGGGGGGCGGGCTCGGCGCGCTCGACGTGTCGGTGGGCGCGGGCTGAACGGCCGAGCGGGCCCGTTCCGCCGCCGGCCCCGGTTCGCGCCCGGACCGTGCACGGACTGCGCCTGGACCTTGCACGGGCTGTGCCCGGTTCGCGCGGGCCGTGCCCCGGCTCGCGGCCTCGCTCGGTCTTCGCCCGGTTCCCGCTCAGCGGCCGGTCAGGGCACGGTCCACCAGGCGCAGTCCGGCCGCATCCTGGGCGTCCTGCGCCGGGTCGCCCATCCGCAGGGTGAAGGCGGCACTGGCCACGGCCCGGGAGCCGTCCGGGACCACCCCGCTCTCGGAGACGACCCCCAGATGGGTGCCGCCGTGGAACCAGATCCCGCCCCGGCTCCCGGCCACCGGACGCCAGGCGATGCCGAGCCCGTAACGCACCCCCGGCGCCGCGCTCCAGCCCTCGGCCGCCACCGTCTCCTTCATCGCGGCGAGCTGCGCCGGGCGCAGCAGCCGGCCGGCCATCAGGGCGCGCAGGAAGACCCCGTGGTCATGGGTGGTGCTGATGACCGAGCCGTCCGCCCCGCCCCCGGAGGCCAGCGTCGTGTCGGTCGGCCGGTCGCAGTCCGGGAACCAGGTGTACGCGGCGGCCGTGGGCGCCGGGACGTACGGCGAGGCGCCCGGGGTGAACGTGTGGCGCAGGCCCAGCGGGCCGATGATCCGGTCGTGGAGCTCCTGCGCCCAGGGGTTGCCCGTCGCCCGTTCGACGACCAGTCCCGCCAGCACGTAGTTGGTGTTGGAGTAGCCCCAGCGCCGTTCCCGCTCGGGGTGGTCCGCCTCCGGCAGCCAGAGGGGCGGCCGGGTCAGGGCGGCCCTGAGCTGCTCCTCGGGGGACGTGGTGCGGAAGCGTGAGCGGCGATACCCGTCCGGGGTGAAGGCGTCGGCCGCGTCGGGGGAGACGGCGAGGTAGTCGTTCAGGCCGCTGGTCTGCCGCAGCAGGTTGGCCACCGTGATCCGGCGGCCGTCGTTCCCGTTCCCCCGCACCGCGCCGGGCAGCCACCGTTCGACGGTGTCGGTGAGCGCGAGCCGTCCCTCACCGACGAGTTGCAGGGCGAGCACAGCGGTGAACGTCTTGGTGTCGCTGCCGATCCGGTAGTACGCGTCCCACGGGACCGGGCCGCGCGGGTCCGACAGATCGGCGCGGCCGGCCCGGGCCGTGGTCCGGCCCCCGGCGGTCTGCACCTCGGCCAGCACGCCGGTCGCCCCGGCGGCCAGGACCGCGTCCACATCGCGCTGGAGACGGCCGCGCGGACCCGCGCCGGGGCGTGCGGCCGGGCCGGTACGAGGGGCGCCGCGAGGCCCGGCGCCGGGGCGGGCGGGGCTCCCGGGGCGGGGGCCTGCGGCGCTCGCCGCGGTGGCGGTCGCGCCGGTGAGCAGGGCCGCCGCCGCGGTCGCCAGCCCCGCACGCCGGCTGACCGGCGCACCGGCTGCCCGGCCGTCCGCCCCGTCCGGGCGGCGGGCGGTCACCGGACCTCCCCGGGGCGCGGGCAGGTCGCGTCGGCGGCGGGGAGCGTGCCGTCGCGCAGATAGCGGACGACGGCCCGGTCGGCGCAGGGGACGGGGGTGAGGCCGTCGAGTCCGCGCCCGAACACCCCGTGCGCGCGGATGTCGGCGGTCACCAGCCGCGACCCGGTCAGGCGGCGGTGCAGCGCCAGCGCCCCGTCGTACGGCACGTTGTCGTCGTACCTGGCCTGGAGCATCAGCACGGGAACGTCGTTGCCGATCACGGTGGCGGGCTCGCGGGACGTGCCGGTCCAGAACGCGCACGGGGCCATCATGCCGTTGACGAGCGGGCCGAACACGGGCTGGGACGCCCGGCTGCGCTCCATGTTCCGCCAGTACGTCTCCGGGTCCTTCGGCCAGCCGCCGGCCGGCCAGCCGGGGTCGCCGCACATGAACAGGGCCCCGCCCAGCATGGAGTCCGCCAGTTCGGGCGACGCCAGCAGGTCCAGCAGGGACGCGAGTTCCGGGCCCGGCTCGACCGGCCGGCCCGCGGCGGCGTCGACCAGGTCGCGCACGGTGCCGGCGAGCGCCGGGTCGTACTCCTCGTGCTGGATGAACTGGCGCAGGATCAGCCGCAGCAGCGGGGCGTCGAGCCGGACGCCGGAGACGGTGACCGGGCGCCGCTCGGCCCCGTCCAGCAGGGCCTGGACGCTCGACCGCACCCGGGCGGGCGTGTTCCCCAGCCGGTAGGCGGCGTCGTGCCGGGCGGTCCACCCGGCCCAGGCGTCCAGCGCCTCCTCCAGCGGCTCGCCCGCCCGCTGGAACAGCTCGTACTGGGTGGCGGCGGGGTCGGTGGAGGAGTCGACGACGATCCGGTCGGCGCGGTGCGGGAACATCTGGGCGTACACGGCGCCCAGATCGGCGCCGTACGAGACGCCGTAGTACGACAGCCCGCGCTCGCCCAGCGCCGCGCGGATCGCGTCCATGTCACGGGCCACGTTCCGCGTCGTGGCGTGCGGCAGGAACCGGGCGTTCTCCCCGTGCTCCCGGCAACGGCGCGCGGTGTCCCGGGCGTCGCGCACCGCCGCCTCGAAGTCGTCGCGCCGGGTCGTGGTGGGGCCGGGCGCCGGCGTCGGGGCGGCGGGGCCGCAGACGAGGGGCGTGGACTCGCCGAGGAAACGCGGGTCGAAGCCGATCAGGTCGTAACGGTCCGCCGCGTCCTTCAACGCGGGCCGCAGCCGCAGGGTCTCGGCCAGCCCGGCGCCGCCGGGGCCGCCCGGGTTGGACAGCAGGATGCCCCGCCGCTCGCCGGGCGCGCCGGTGGCCCGGACGCGGGAGACGGCGATCCGGATCGTCGGGCCGCCGGGATCGGCGTAGTCGAGCGGGACGGTCACCTCGGTGCACCGGGCGCCCGCCTCGCGCAGTTCCTTCTGCTGCGGCGGGCAGGGACCCCAGACGAGCCGCTGACGGGCGGGTGCGGCGGCCTGGGCGGCGGCGGGGGAGGCGGTGGCCGAAGCGGGCAGGGCGCCCGCGAGTAAGCAGGTCAGGCCCAGCCCGGCGGTGGCCAGTGAGGCGACGCGCATCGTGCTCCTCGGTTCGGGTGGACGGTTCCCGCACGACGCTAGGGGCGTGCGCGGTACGGGAACATCGGGCCACCCGGCCGGTGCGTCCGGGGGACAGCACCACCCCGTGCCGGTCCAGGAGAAGCGCGACCCCGCGCCGTCCCGTCCACCGGTCCGCGCTCCGGGAGGGCGCGGGGGAGGGCGGGGCGGGCGGGGAGGAGGAGACGGCGGGTCAGCCCTCGGCGTTCACCATCGAGGCGGCGGCGTAGGTGAGGTACTGCCACAGCCGCTGCTCGTGCTCCGGCTCCAGTCCGAGTTCGTCCAGCGCGACCCGCATGTGCGCCAGCCAGGCGTCGTGCGCCGCCCGGTCCACCCGGAACGGGACGTGCCGCATCCGCAGCCGGGGATGCCCGCGCCGCTCGCCGTACGTACGGGGGCCGCCCCAGTACTGCATGAGGAACAGCCTGAACCGTTCCTCGGCGGGGCCCAAGTCCTCCTCCGGGTACATCGGCCTGAGCAGCGGGTCCTCGGCGACCCCCTGGTAGAAGCGATGCACCAGGCGCCGGAAGGTCTCCTCGCCGCCGACCTGCTCGTAGAAGGTCTGCTCCTGCAGCGTGTCGCGGGGAATCTCAGTCACCCGTCCATCGTCGCAGACGCACCGGCCGAGTACCCGGGTCCTAGGACCCTGCTCCGGCCCCGCCCGGCCCCCGCAGGTCCCGGTCGTTTCCCGTCGGCTGTGCCCCGTTCCGGTCGGGACCGGCCTGTTCCGGTCGGGACCGGCCCGGTTCCTGGCCGGCGGGGACCGCGCGCAGGAAGGTGGAGGCAGGAAGGTGGAGACATGGACGACTCGCGTCCGGACCGGTTCGCCGAGGCCGCCGCCGAGGAGCGGCGGGCGATGGTGCGGGGGATCGTGGCCGGTGGAGCCCTGGGCGATCCGCGATGGCGGGCCGCGTTCGAGGAGGTGCCGCGCCATCTCTTCGTGCCGTACTACTTCGTGGCCGGAGGGGCGGAAAGGCTGTGGTGCGAGGACCCCGACCCGGCCCGCCGGGCCCGGTGGCTGCGCGGGGCGTACGCGGACGAGGCGCTGGCCATCCGGATCAGGGACGGCGAGCTGATCTCGTCGAGCAGCCAGCCGTCGCTGATGGCCCGGATGCTCGAAGAACTGGACGTACGCGACGGACAACGGGTCCTGGAGATCGGTGCGGGCAGCGGCTACAACGCGGCGCTGCTCGCGCACCGGCTCGGCGACGACGCCGTGACCACTGTCGACCTCGACCCGGAGATCACCGAGTCGGCCCGTCGGCACCTGACCGCGGCCGGTCACCGCCCGGCGGTGATCACCGGGGACGGGGCCCGGGGCTGGCCGCCGCGCGGCCCGTACGACCGGATCATCGCGACCTGCACCCTGTCGCGGGTACCGGCGGCCTGGCTGACGCAGTGTGTGCCGGGCGCGCGGATCCTGGCGCCGTTCGCCACCGGGCTGATCGCGCTGCGGGTGCCGGAGGGCGGGCACGGCCGGTGCGCCGAGGGCCGGTTCCTGCACACGCCCGCCTATTTCGTGCCGCTGCGGGGCGGCCCACCGGACGCCGTCCGGTATCCGCACCCGGGCGCACTCCCCAGACGGTTCAGCCGAAACGAACTCTTCCGCTTCCTGCTGGAGCTCACTGGATCCCGCCTCGATCCGCACGAGGCCCTCTCCCTCTGGCGGCGCGAGGGGCGCCCCGAGCGGGAGAGGTTCGGCATCACCGTGCGGGACGGACGGCAGTGGGCCTGGCTGGACGACCCGGAGGGGCCGTACGCCTGGCCCCTGCCCGACGGGTAGCTCCCCGCCGGGCCGTCAGCCGTGGTGAGGCGGCGCGGCCGGCGGCGACCGGTCGCGGCGGGGCCGGGCAGCCGGTCGCCGCGGAGCCGGGCCGTCAGTCGCGGCGGATGGTGAGCGTCGTCCACGCCCCGACGTGCACCCGGTCGCCGTCCTTGAGCGGGACCGGGACATAGGGCTGGATCGGGTCCTCGGCGCCGTTGAGCGTGGTGCCGTTGGTGGAGTTCTGGTCCACCACGGCCCAGCCGCCGTCGGGCTGCCGCACCAGCACCGCGTGCTGGTGCGAGACGCCCGGGTCCTCCGGCGGCACGGACAGGTCGACGTCGGGGGACTCGCCGGTGCTGTGCCTGCGGCGGCCGACCGTGACCTGGTCGCCGGTGAGCGCGACCCGCTGCTCCGGGGAGTACGCGGGCAGGTTGAGACCGTTCGCCTCCGGGCCGCTGCGCTGCATCATCGCCAGGAAGTAGTCGCGGTCCGGGGCGATGACGGCGGTCCAGCTCGCGGGCGGCCGGTCCGGGCCCCCGCCAGGCGACGGCGGCTGCTGCGCGGACTGCTGGGGCCCGGTCGGCGGCGACAGCATCCAGTCGTCGTCACCGGACTGCGGCGGCGTCGGCCGGGGCGCGGGCGGCTGGGACGCCGGGGCCGCGGTCGGGCCGGGCCGCTCGAACGCGGGCGGCGCGGACTGCTGCTGGAACGGCGACGGGGGCGGCTGCTGGAACAGCGGCGGAGGCCCCTGCTGCTGGAACGGCTGCGGCGGCTGAGGCGACTGCGGAGCCTGGGGCGTCTGAAGACCCGGGGGCGTCTGTGGGCCCGGGGGCGTCTGCTGGCCCGGGCCGGGGGCGGACCCATGACCGGGCGCCGACGGCGCGGCGAGGCCGGGGCCGGGCGCGGGGGCCGGGGGCTCGGGGCGGCCTCCCCGCTCGGGGGAGAGCGGCTCGGCCGGGCGGTTCACCTGGGAGGGCCGCGAACCCTGGTAGTCGAACGGGTCGGTCAGCCGCTGCGGCCCCGACGGCTGCTGTGCCTGGAAACCCGGCGGCAGGTTCAGGCCGGGCGGCGGGCCGGCCGCGGCGCTGGGGCGCGGGGCCAGCGGCGTGTACGAGGTCGCCTTGTTCGTCAGGAAGTTCCAGCGGCACTCCTCGCAGAACGGCGCCATCGCCTCGCGGGGGGTGCGGCACTGCGGGCAGAGCTCGGCCTGCTGGGGCGCGTCCGCGCCGGGCGGCGGCCCCTGCGGGTGGCCGAACCCGGGAGCGGGCGGCGGGGGAGGCGGCGGAGGGACCGAGCCCGCGGGAGCGCCCGCGCCGGTCATGCGATGGCCGCAGACCTCGCACCAGTCCTCGGAACCCGACTGGTGTCCGTTCGGGCAGGTCGGCATGTCGGCGCTTCCCCCTCTCTCGTCCGGCCCCGCGCGGGGCCGTGATTCCTCGTGCTCCTCGCCGCCCGACGGATCGCTCCGGCCGACGGCCCGACTGCGCGGTGGTGCGGTCGTGCGGTGGTGTTCGTACGGCTATCGCTTGACGCGAACGGTCTTGGTGGAGCGCGTTTCGAGTGTCATCGAGTCGGCCTCCGCGACCTTCGCCTTCAGTCGCACAGTACCGGTCGCGGCATCGACGACGTCCACCACCTTCGAAAGCAGTTTCGCAGTCTCCTCGTTCCCGGACGCCGACGCCAGCTGCACCGCGCGGCCCAGTTTCGCGGTCGCGCTGTCGAAATCTCCCGCTTTACGGGCATTCAGCCCCTGCTGGATGACCTGGGCCAGTTCCGCCTGGCCGGTGTAGTGCGCGACCTGGGGATTGATCGAGGTGGAGGCCGCCAGGTCGTCGGTCCACACCGCCCGTACCAGGCCCTGGGAGAGCGTCTGCGGCATCCCGCCGGCGGGGTCGGGCAGGATCAGCGAGACCCGGGTCGCCAGCATCTCCTGACCGATCCCCGCCTCCGGCACCTGGACGCACACGTGGTAGTCGCGCGACTCGTCGCCCCAGGAACCCGTCGGGTAGTCCGCGGCTCTGGGGCCCGCCTCGGTGCGGCGTCCGGTCAGGTCGACGACCGTCGGCGCGACCTGCTTGACGAACCTGATCGCGGCGCCGACGGGCGTCCAGAGCCGCAGCGCGACGTCCGCGACCTCCTTGCCCATCGCGTTCTCCATCATCCGCGTGAAGTCCGCGGTCAGCCCCGCCGGATCGGCGACGATGTCGGCCGTGCCGAGCAGGGCGGAGGCGATGCCGGTGACCTCCTCCACCTCCCAGTCGGTGCCGACGCCCCGGGCGTCGCAGGTGAAACGGCCCGCGCAGGACTCCAGGGCGGCCCGCAGATCCTCCGGCGCCTCGTGCTCGTTGCGGCCGTCGGTCAGCAGGACGCCGTGCCGGATCTCGACGTCGGCCGCGCCGAGCAGCCGGTCGGCCAGCCGCAGCCAGGTCCCGATCGCCGTGCCGCCGCCGGCGGCGAGCGAACGCAGCGCCTCCTTCGCCTGCGCCCTGGTCCGCGCGTCGGCCACCGCGAGCCGGCCGCCGCCCGGATAGACCTCCTTGGCGACATGGGTGCCGCCGACCACGGCGAATGAGGTCCCGTCGCGCAGGGTGTCGATCGCCGCGGCCGTCGCGTCGCGGGCGTTGCGCATCTTCGTCGGCGGATAGTCCATGGAACCGGAGCAGTCGACCATGATCACCACGGCGGCCCGCGCCGGCCGCCGCGGTCCGGGCGCGGGCGTCGCGTCCGCACCGGGCAGCGGGAAGCCGCCGGTGGTGCCGCCTCCGGTCGAGGTGACCGTGACGATCGCGTCGACCTCGCGGCCGCCGGCCGGAAGGAACTCGTTCTGGTACACCTCGACGGAGAACTGCGGCACGTTCGACTTGGAGAAGTTGGCCATCTGATCGGCTCCTCGGGGCTCCGGATGTCGGATGAGGACAGCTGCGGGGAAGGGACGGGCGGGGGCGGAACCGGAACCGGGCTCAGGACCGGCCCCGGAGACGGAAACCGAACCGGAACCGGGACCGGGCTCAGGACCGGAGCCAGGACCGGCGCCGAGCGGAAGCCGGAACCGGAGGCGAGACCCTGCTCGGGCGTCGTGCGACGGGACTCTCGCAATGGCACTTGCGTAACGGGACTCGTGCGACGGGACTCGTGCGACGGGACTCGTGCGGCGGGGCCTCATGGGGTGCGGCAGCCCGGCCCCGCCTCCTGCGGCGGCGCCGCGAACGGCAGCAGGGCCACTGTGACGTTGTCGTGGCCCCCGCCGTCGAGCGCGTGGCCCACCAGCGCCCGGGCGGCGTGCAGCGGTCGCGACCGCGCGTCGTCCGGCACCGCCGCCGCCATCCCGGCGGCCGACTCCGCGTAGTTCCACAGGCCGTCGGTGCACACCACCACGAGTCCCGGCCGGTCCGGTCGGAACGACGCGGTGTGCGGGTCCACCTCGTACGCGTCGGCGCCGAGCCAGCCCGTGATCGCGTGGGCGCGGTCGTCCGCGTACGCCTGGGCCTCGTTCATCAGGCCCGCCGCCACCATCTGCGCGGCCCAGGAGTCGTCCTCGGTGAGCCGAGCGGGCGGGGCGGAACGGTCGTCCGGCACCCAGTAGACGCGGCTGTCGCCGACCCAGCCGACCACCAGCAGGCCCCCCGCCACGATCGCGCCGACCAGGGTGCACGCAGGGGCGTTCTCCTGCCGCCGCGGGTCGGACTCCGGCGCGCGGCCGGTCTCCGCGGCCAGGGAGTCGACCGATGCGGCGGCCGCGACGATCGCCTCGTGCATCGCCTGCTGGGGGTGGACGCCGCGCGGCAGCGACTCCAGCAGCGACTCGTTGGCCGCGCTCGCGGCGGCGGCCGACGCCTCGTCGGGGCGGCTCGCGGAGGAGACGCCGTCGCAGACGATCGCGACGACGGCCGGCGAGCCGTCGGGCAGCGCGGTGGTCGACACCGCGAACGAGTCCTCGTTGCGGTGGTGGCGCAGCCCCCGGTCGCTGACGGCGGCGACCGAACCGAGCTCCTGCTCCATGTGGTCGCGCTCGCGCGGCTGGGCATGACCGCAGTTCTCGCAGTAGCCGTCGGTGTCGACCCGGCCCGCGCGGCACGCCACGCACAGCTTGGCGCCGACCGGAGGCGTGGCGAACGGCCCGTCGGCACGGGTGCGCGGGTCGGCAGCGGTGGACGCGGCGGACGCGGGGGAGGGGGCCGGCGCCCCGGCGGGAACCGGCGGGGCCGAGGGGGCCAGCGGGGCCGAGGGGACCGGAAGGGTCCCGGGCCCGTCCGTGGCCCCGGGCCCGTCCGTGGCCCCGGGCCCGTCCGTGGCCCCGGGACCGGTCGCGGCCTTCGGCGCGGCCAGCTCGAAGTCCCCCGAATGCCCTGAACCAGGTGAATCCGGCGAATCCGGTGAATGCCCCGACTCTGTCGGGTTCCCGGAATGCGTCGAGCGCCCCGAAGCTCCCGACTCCGGCTCCGTCGAATGCTCCGTGTCCAGAGACCCGTCCGTTCCGCCGGACCGGCCCCGCGCGGGGCGGCCCTCCGGCAGGTCCTTCGACGCGCCCTCCGGCGGGCCTTCCGACGGGCTCTGGGCCGAGGCGGGGGCGGCGGGCGACGCGCCGGGCCCGGCCGGTACGGCCAGGGCGATCGTCGGGCGGTCCGGCGGCGGCGCGGGCACGGCCGACAGGTCGTACCCGCACGCACCGCAGAACCGGTCCCCCGACTCCGCCGGCTCCGCACAGCCGGGGCACTTCGACAGGGTCGTCTCCAGGGGCTTCTGCGACATCCTCACACCCACGTCCGGGGGCGGAAACGGTTGGCCCGCTCCACCAGTTCGATCCTCTCGTCGCCGGGCTCAGCGAGCCGGGCGAGCATCCGGTACGAGCGCTCCAGCCCAAACCGCAGGCCGCGTTCGTCCCACTCACTGCCGAGCAGCGTTCCCGGCGCACCCGGCGCACCCGGCGTGCTCGTTCCGCCGGCCGCGGGGCTGCCGGAGAGCACCCAGTCCAGCGCCACCCCCAGCACCTCCGTCGACAACTCCTCGCGGCGCACCGCGTCCAGGCCGAGTCCGGCCAAGGCCGTCACCTGGTCTGCGGCGGCCGTCAGATCGGCGAACAACGGCTCGCCCGGCTCCCGTTCGCGCAGCCGGGCCCGCACCGCGGCGACCCTGGCCGCCGTGTAGTGGATCGACGCCTCGGGCACGGACTCCAGCGCCGCCACCGCACCGGCCCGGTCCCCGGCCGCCAGCCGCACCCGGGCCAGGCCGAACGCAGCGCTGACGAAGCCCGGATCGGTCGCCCACACCAGCCGGTAGTACTCGGCGGCGTTGTCCAACTGCCCCAGGACCTCCGCGCAGATCCCCAGCGCCAGCTTCGGCGCCGGCTCACCGGGGAACGCGTCGTACACCGCGTCGAAGGACAGCGCCGCGTTCTCGTGGTCGCCGGTCACCAGCGAGGCGACCCCGCGGCACCAGATCACCCGCCAGTCGTCCGGGTGCCGGGTCTCCAGTTCGGCCAGGGCGCCCGACGCGGCGTCGAGTTCGCCCGTCTCCAGGCGGGCCCGCAGCTCCCGCAACCGGGTCTCCGGGGAGGCCGCCGGCACGGCGCCCAGCGCGGCGAGCAGCTCGGCCGGGGCGGTGGCCATCAGCCCGGCGAGGAAGCCGGCGTTGGGGTCGCTCGCGTCGACCCGGGGCACGGGCAGCGCGAGCGAGGCGGCCGGCGCGTCGAGCCGGGCCGGCCGGGGACCGCCCGGGACGTACGACGCGGACCGCGCGCCCGGGACGCCCGGAGCGGCCGGGCCGCCGGGCACGGCCGCCGGGACCCGGGGGCCGGGGACCGCGACCGGAGGGCCGGACCGCCCGGTCCGCCCCGGACCGGCGGCGGGCCGGGCGCCCAGCCGGGACACCTCGCCCGCCGGCTCCGGGAACAACCGTGTGTCCGTGACCCGTGTCTCCGCGCCGAACAGCGTCGACAGCGCCGGGCGCGGCCGCCCCGTCTGGAGCGCCACCACCTCGCGCAGCACCCCCGTCAGCTGCTCCGCCATCTCCGCCGCCGAGGCGAACCGCCGCCCCGGATCGGGGTCGGTGGCCCGCACCAGCAGCCGGTAGAACGACTCGTAGGTCCGGAACACCTCGATGTTGTCCGGGTCCGGCAGCGAGTCCGCGAAGACGTTGGTGTAGCCCTGGAAGTCGAAGGTCAGCACCGCGAGCGTCCGGGCGACCGTGTAGAGGTCCGACGCCACCGACGGGCCGACCTCGGCGACCTCCGGCGCCTGGTACCCGACCGTGCCGTAGACGGCCGACTCGTCGTCGTCCATCCGGCGCACCGCGCCCATGTCGATCAGCTTCAGCTGGCCCTCGGTCTGGATCGCGTTGTCGACCTTGAAGTCGCAGTACAGCAGGTTGCGGCTGTGCAGATGCCCGAGCGCCTCCAGTGCCTCGATGCCGTACGCGCACGCCTGCTCGACCGGCAGCGGGTCGCGCCTCCCGGCAGGGGTGCGCCGCGCGTTCGCGATCTCCTTGAGCGACTTGCCGCCGACGTACTCCATCACTATGTAGCCGTCGAGCGAGCCGGTGCGCTGGTCGAGGTGCTCGACGAAGTTGTAGATGCGGACGATGTTGGCGTGCTCGATCTCGGCGAGGAAGCGGCGCTCCGAGATCGCGGCGGCCATGGCGTCCTGGTCGCCGGTGTCGAGCAGACCCTTGAGCACCACCCAACGGTCCGACACGGCACGGTCGACCGCCAGATAGACCCAGCCGAGGCCGCCGTGCGCCAGGCAGCCCGCCACCTCGTACTGGCCGTGCACCACATCGCCCGCGGCGAGCTTGGGCACGAAGGAGTACGGATGGCCGCACTTGACGCAGAACCCCTCCGTCCGGCCCGGCCGCCCGCCGCGGGCCCGGCCCACCGGCGCCCCGCAGTCGGACCGCGAACAGAACCGCTTCCGTTCCGGAACCTCCGGGTCGGCCATCACCGCCGAGCGCGGGTCGGGCCGCGGCACGTCCGGCACCTGCACCAGACCCGCACCCAGCCGGCCCCGGCCGGACACGCCCGAGGACGAACCGGAGGAGCGCACCGAGACCGAGGGGGAGGTGGTCGCCCCGGACAGCGCGCGCGACAACCGCCCCGACACCGACCGCCGGGACGCCGACGAACGCGACGAGGAACGGGCGGAGGCGCGGGACGAGGCCCCGGACGCCGACGCCTGCGAACCGCCGCCCCGGCCACCGTGGCCTCCCCGGCTCCCTCCGCCTCCCCGGCCGTCCGGGCCGTGGCCCGCGATCCCGGTGGGCGGCGAACCCACCATGCCCGTCGGGGAGACGACCGGCGCCAGACCGCAGGTGTCGCAGTACAGCTCACCGCCGCCCATGTCCTCGTAACGGCCCTCGCACGAGGGGCGCTGGCACCGCGCGCTCATCTTCCGTCCCCCTGTCCGCCTGGCCGCAGCGGCGGCCGTTCCACCCGGCGCATGCCCGTGCTCATCGCGCGCCCTCCGGCCCCGGGGCCCGGTCCTGGGCGAACAGCTCGGCCGCCGTGTCCTGGTAGCGCCGCACCGCCTGGGCGGCGACCCGCAGATCGCACGGCGCGCTCCACAGCATCCGGCGCGCCACGTCGTACCGCTCGACCAGCAACGGGTCCTCGGCCAGACCGTGCCGGGTCACCTTCGCCCGGTACGCGTCCAGCCGGCCGCGCAGCTCCGCCCGCACGGCCAGCGGCGCGGTGACCGCGGTCAGCGACTCACGGGCCCGCAGCAACTCCTCCTCGGCCTCCGCCTCCAGCGTCTCCAGCAGCGGCGAGAGCCGGTGCCACTGGGCGCGCCTGCGGTAGTCCGAGGCGGCCGCCAGCCGCTCCTGGAGCACGGTCGCCGGACCGCTCACCGCGGGCACCTCGGAGGCGGCGATCTTCGCCAGCACCTCGCCGCGCGCCGCCCGGGCCTCGGCCAGTGTCCGGTCCGCGCGGTCGAGGACGTCGCGCAGCCGGCCCAGCCGCTGCTCCGCGTCCTGCCGGACCGCGAGGACCGCCTCGATCTCGCGGCGCACGTCCTCCAGGGCGCGGGCCGCCCGGTCGTAGCGCGTCGTGTCGGGGCGCCCGCCGCCGGGCGCCGAACTGCCCGGCCCCGACAGCCAGAAGGCGAGCGGATCGGACACCACCTGCGTCCGGAGGGTGGTCAGCTCCTGGGTGATGGCGTCCAGTTCGTCGCCCGCCGGGTGCTCGCCGGGCCGCACGCCCACCGAGTGCGCCAGCGAACGGGTGCGGTGCAGCTCGGCGGCGAGCAGGTCGATCCGGGCGGGCAGGGCCGACCACACGGAGTCGGAGGCCACGACCATGTCCAGTGAACGGGCGTACAGGTCGTTCATCCGGGCGACCAGCTCCTCCAGCGTGAACCGCTCGGAGAGCCTGGCCGGGCCGCCGCCCGCCGGCGCGGACCGGCCGGCCGCGTGCGCCACGACGACGCTCCGGCCGTGCAGCAGATCGGTGAGGGCCAGCAGATCGTCCCGGCTGGGGTGACGACGGCGGGCCCGCACCGCCCGGGCCCGGGCCAGGGCGTCCGCGTACGCCTCGAAGTACCCCCACAGCAGCGCGATCGACTGCTCGGTGGCGGCCCACCGTTCCCGGGTGACGCCGGTCAGATCGGCGCCCTCCAGGAGCCGGCGGCCCGCGTGGTCCTGCAGGGCGAGGAGCGAGGTCTCGATCGCCTCGTGCTCCGCGCCCAGCCGGGCCAGCGCACGGTCCGCCCCTTCCCGGTCCAGGACCGGGCCGGGGGGCCTTTCCGCGTAGCCGGGGAAGGGGCCCGCGACACCCATCGATCACCTCTCCGCTCCTCCTGCCGGGACGGGCCCCGGCAGGATCGGTACCACTCCGCCTCGCGGCCGGCGCGCCGCCGCCCGCGCACCGACCGCCCGACACCGGCCGTGCCGTGCCCGTGCGCGCGGCGCCGGCCGCACCGCCTACCTGTACTTGGGGGCCGGCGGCACCGTCAGCCCCGGCAGACCGGCCGCCAGCCACTTCCGGTACGACACCATCCACGGGCTGTTCGCGCCACCCCTGCGGTAGTCGACCAGCACCTGGTTGACGCGGGCCACCAGGTCGTTCGCGCCGCGCTTCGTCGCCACGCCGTAGTACTCGGTGGTGAACGGCCCGTCGCCCTTCAGCTCCACCGTCGGGTCCTGGGCCGCCTGGCCCGCCGCCAGCGCGTTGTCCGTGACCACCGCGTCCACCTCGCCCAGTTGCAGCCGCACCAGGCAGTCCAGCTGGTTGGGGACGGTGAGCCGGTCCTCGTCCGCGGCGGTGCCGTCGTGCCGGTCCTCGAAGACCGCGCCGAACGACCGCTTCTTCAACGCGTCGTAGGCGGTGGAGCCCTCGGCGGTGCAGACCCGCTTCCCGGCCAGCGACGCGTCGTACCCGGTGATCGTCGACTCCTTGGGCGCGAGGACCTGCTGGCCCGCCTGGAAGTAGGCGGTGGAGAACGAGACCTGGCGCGCCCGGGCGCAGTTGATCGTCATCGTCCGCACGACGACGTCGACCGTGCCGTTCTCCAGGACGGCGACCCGCTGGTTGGTGGGGATGGCCCGGAAGACCACGGCCTCCGGGTCGCCCAGGACGTTCTCGGCGATGGCCCGCACCAGATCGATGTCGAAGCCTTCGAGCCGGCCGGTCTCCGGGTCGCGGTATCCCCAGCGGTAGCTGTTCTGGTCGACGCCCGCGATCAGCTTTCCGCGCGCCTTGATCCGGGCGATGTCCGGCCCGTCCGCGCCGGACGGCGGAAGACTCGCCTCCGGGTCCTTGCAGTCCTCGGCCAGGGTCTGCGTGGCGTACGCGGCGCCCGGCGCCGGGGGACCGCCGAACGCGTCGGCGCCGGCACGGGAGAGCGGCAGCAGCGTGAGCGAGGCCGTCACCGCGCAGGCCACCGCCATGCCCGTCACCCCGCCCCAGCCGCGCAGCCTGCCGGCGGCGAACCCCGCTCCCGTGCGCTTCCTGGTCATCGCTCCTCCTCTCACCGGTACTCCGCGAGCCTGCGGCCGATCCCGACGACCGCGGCGGCCGCCCCCAGCACGGCGAGCACGGCGGCCCCGACCGGGAGCCGGGCCAGGGCCCCGAGACCGTCGCCCGCCGCGGCGGTGAACTGGTCCTGTTCATGGGCCAGCGCCCGCGCCAGCGCGTCGTCCACCCGGTCGAAGGACTCGCCCGTCGACTTCCCCGGCCCGATGATCTGCTTCAACGCGCCGTCGTAGTCGCCGCCGTCGTCCGTCGCGCGGGCGGCCCGGTGACGCTCCCGCCACTCGGAGACCGCCTCGGCGGCGGACGCCACCGGCTCCTTCCCTCCGGCGTCGTCGGCGAGCTCCCGGGCTCGCGCCAGCCCGTCCTCCAGAGCCTTCATGCCCGCGGCGAAGTCGGTCTCGTACTTGTCGTTCCGGCCGTCCGGGGTGAGGACCGCGCCCCGGGCGACCAGGGTGAGGTTCTCATTGGCGCGCGCCTTCAGGGAGCTGATCCGGGCGTGGTTGAGCACATCGAGGGACCGCTGCCCGTGCACATCGGCGCTCCGCAGCTCGGCCCGGGCCACCGTGTGCCCCACCGCCAGCCACAGCAGCACCACGGTGGACGCGGCGGTCGCGACGAGCAGCCCGCGGCTGAAGACCCGGTTCGTCCGGCGGAACTCGCGCCGCTGCGCCGCGAGCAGCGCCGCCACCGCCACCACTCCGAGCCCGAGCGCGAGGAACGGCCAGGCCCTGGCCTCGTCGTCGTCCCGGCCGAGCCGGTCGGTCTCCGCCGCGTACAGCCGCTCGGCGGCCGGCAGCAGCACGCCGGTCATCCTCTGGTTCGCGTACCGGAGGTAGGCGCCGCCCAGCGGCAGCCCCTGACGGTTGTTGGCGCGGGCCCGCTCGATCAGGCCCGTGTACCGGGGGAGTTCCCGGCTGATCGTGGTGATCTCGCGCCCGGACTCCGACGACGGGTCGGTGGCCGCCGCGGCCCGCACCAGCAGCCGGGACGCCTCGTCGATGTCCTTGTCGTACTGCTCGTGGACCGCGCGCGGCTCCTGCGCCCCGGCCAGGAAGCCGCCGGCCGCGGCGGTGTCGGCGTCGGCCAGCGCGCGGTAGAGGGCGGCGGCGCTCGCGCTCAGCGGCTGGCTGCGGTGCACCACGTCGTCCGCGGCGGTCGCCCGGTCGTCGGTCTCCCACGCCGTCACGGCCCCGAACGCGACGACGAGCAGCGCCAGCGCCGCCCCGATGATCCGGAGCCTGCCCGGTTCCGTCGTCGCCGCGGCCCGCAGCCGTCGGCTCGTCAGGGCCCAGGCGCCGGGCGGGGCCGGGGCGGGGTCGGGCACGCGCGCGGGCGCGGAGTGCCGGGGCCGCGGGTGCTCCGGCGCGGTGCGCGCGTTCGGCGGGTGTGTCACGTGACCTCCCCCTCGGTCGCCGACGGTGGACCTGCCCCCGGTCGGCCGGGGGACGGGTGCCCGGCCAGAAGTATGGCCGGGGGAACCGGCGTCCACACCGTGAACGCCCGGATCCCGCCCCGGTCCGCGGAGGAACCACGGGCATTCGATCAAGGTGCGCGCCGCCGATCAAGCCGGCCGGACACGGACCGGTCTCCCCATCGTGAACACGTACGGGGCGACTGATCGGTTCCCGTACCCGCGAGGCGTCCTGCGGCGCGGTGCACACGGGACGCCTCGCGGGGAGCGGAGGGCGGACGCCGGGACCCTCCGCGGGGAAGTCGGGGGAGCGGGCGCCGGGGCGCTCCGCGCGGCCCCTTCGGCGTTCCCGGGGATCACCGGAATGCGGCCTTCCCGGAGACGCCGAAGAGGCCCCGGGTACGCCGAAAGTCTCCCGGGTCCGCCGAAGGGGCCCCGGGTCCGCCGAAGAGGCCCCGGGTCCGCCGAAGGGCCCCGGATACGCCGAAGGGGCGCCCCGGGGGAGGACATGGGGCGCCCCTGGCTCGTCCGGCCGCGGTCAGCGGTACTGCGCGCGCAGCCTCCCGTGCACCTCGGCCGCCGCGCCCGTGCGGTCCAGGCCCAGCAGCGCCGCCCCCAGCACCGGAGGCTCCGTCACCACCCGGACCACCGCCTTCGGGGCGCGTGCCGCGAGGAGTTCCGCGATCCGCCCGTCCAGCATCGGATGGCGGGCCGCCAGCACGCCGCCGCCCAGCACCACCGGCGCCTCCTCGGCCAGCAGGCCGAGCCTGCCCAGCGCCACCGACGCCATCGCGACGACCTCCTCGGCCAGCCGGTGCACCAGCCCCGTCGCCACCGGGTCGCCGTCCGCCGCGGTCGCGAACAGCACCGGGGTCAGCTCATGCCGGCGCTCGGGGTCGATCCGGCCCAGATGCAGCGCCTCGATCAGCGCGTACATCGAGTCCAGGCCGAAGTGCCCGGGCAGCGTGCGGACCAGCTCGGTCGGCCCGCCGCGGCCGTCCTCGGCGCGCGCGGCGAACCACATCGCCTCCTCCGCCAGCCCCGAACCGCCGCCCCAGTCGCCGGAGATCCGGCCGATCGCGGGGAACCGCGCGGTCCGCCCGTCCGGCACCATGCCGACGCAGTTGATCCCGGCGCCGCAGACCACCGCCACGCCCCGGGGCTCGTCCACCCCGGCGCGCAGGATCGCGAAGGTGTCGTTGTACACCTCGACCGATCCGCCCCAGCCGCGGGCGAGCAGCGCCGCCGCCAACTGCTCCTCCTCCACCGGGAGATCGGCGTTGGCGAGGCAGGCGGACACATGCGCGACGGCGCCGGCCGGCGCCCCGGACCGCTCCAGCGCCCGGCCGACGATGGCCCCCAACGCGTCGACGGCCTCCTCGACCCCCACCACGGGCGGCTGGAAACCGCCGCCGCGAGCGGTCGAGAGAATCGTTCCGTCAGCTCCGATCAGGGCCACGTCGGTCTTGCTGTTCCCCGCGTCGATCGCGAGGACCGAAGCGTTCACGCCCACGCCAGGTGCTCCCGGTTGTGCGCGATCAGCTTGTCGGTGAGCGCCTCGGCGTACTCGAACTGACCGATCAGCGGATGCGCCAGCAGCGCCTTGAAGACCGCGTCCCTCCCGGCCGCCCGCCCGGTGTCCCGCCGGCCGAGCAGCGCCGCCTCCAGGGCCAGGTTCTCGTACGCCGTCACGTTGGCGATCAGGCCCGCGTACAGCGGGTCCAGCTCCGGCACGGCGAGCGGGGTCGCGCCCGTGCCGTCGACCCGGGCCTGCACCTCGATCACCGCGTCGTCCGGGAGGAAAGGCAGCGTCCCGTTGTTGTGCGTGTTGACCACCTGGACCGGGGAGCCGCCCGAGCCCAGCAGCGAGGACGCCAGGTCCACCGCCGCCTCCGAGTAGAAGGCGCCGCCGCGCTTGGCGAGCAGCGCGGGCTTCTCGTCCAGCGCCGGGTCGCCGTACATGGCGAGGAGTTCCTTCTCCATCGCGGCCACCTCGGCCGCCCGGGACGGCTTGGTGCCGAGTTCCCTCACGACCTCGTCGTGCGCGTAGAAGTAGCGCAGGTAGTACGAGGGGACGACGCCGAGCCGGTCCACGATCGCGCGCGGCATGCGCAGGTCGGCCGCGATGGCGTCGCCGTGCTCGGCGAGCAGCCCCGGCAGGACGTTCTCGCCGTCCGGGCCGCCGAGACGGACGCCCAGCTCCCAGGTCAGGTGGTTGAGCCCCACGTGGTCGAGGTGCACCTGGGCGGGGGCGACGTCGAGCAGCCGGGCGAACTTCCGCTGGAAGCCGATCGCCACGTTGCACAGGCCGACGGCCTTGTGCCCGGCCTGGAGCAGCGCCCGGGTGACGATGCCGACCGGGTTGGTGAAGTCGATGATCCAGGCGTCCGGGTTGGTGCGGCGGACCCGCTCCGCGATGTCCAGGACGACCGGGACGGTGCGCAGCGCCTTGGCGAGGCCGCCGGCGCCGGTGGTCTCCTGGCCGACGCAGCCGCACTCCAGCGGCCAGGTCTCGTCCTGGTTGCGGGCGGCCTGGCCGCCGACGCGCAGCTGGAGCAGGACCGCGTCGGCGTCGGCGACGCCCGCGTCCAGGTCCGAGGTGGTGACGATCCGGCCCGGGTGGCCCTGCTTGGCGAAGATCCGCCGGGCGAGGCCGCCGACGAGCTCCAGCCGGTCGGCCGCCGGATCGACGAGCACCAGCTCCTCGATGGGCAGCGTGTCCCGCAGCCGCGCGAATCCGTCGATCAGTTCAGGTGTGTAGGTGGACCCGCCACCCACTACTGCGAGCTTCATGGTCAGCCCTTTACTCCGGTCAGTGTGACGCCCTCGACAAACGCCTTCTGGGCGAAGAAGAAGACGAGGATCACGGGGGCCATGACCAGTACGGTCGCGGCCATGGTCAGGTTCCAGTCGGTGTGGTGCGCGCCCTTGAAGGACTCCAGGCCGTAGCTCAGGGTCCAGGCGGCCGGGTTCTCGGAGGCGTAGATCTGCGGGCCGAAGTAGTCGTTCCAGGCGTAGAAGAACTGGAACAGCGCGACGGCCGCGATGCCCGGCCTGGCCATCGGCAGGACGATCCGCAGCAGGGTGCGCAGTTCGCCGCAGCCGTCGACCTTCGCCGCGTCGAGGTACTCGTCGGGGATGGTCAGCAGGAACTGCCGCAGCAGGAAGATGGAGAACGCGTCGCCGAAGGCCATCGGGATGATCAGCGGCCAGAGCGTGCCGGACAGGTCCAGCTGCTTCGCCCAGAACAGGTACATCGGGATGACGACGACCTGCGGCGGCAGCATCATCATCGAGATGACGAGCATCAGCGAAAGCCGTCGGCCGCGGAAGCGGAACTTGGCGAGCGCGTACGCCACGGGCAGCGAGGAGACCACGGTCAGGACCGTGCCCAGCCCCGCGTACAGCAGGGTGTTCCTCCACCAGGTCAGAAAGCCCGGGGTGTCGAACACCTTGCGGTAGTTGGCCCATTCGAAGGGGTGCGGCCACAGGTCGCGGGTGAGCGCCTGCTGGTCGCTCATCAGCGAGGTGAGCACCAGGAAGACGAAGGGCAGCACGAAGAAGAGCGCGGCGGCGACGCCGAGCGCGTGCACGGCGATCCAGTTCAGCAGCGCCTTGCGGCGGGCGGCGCGCGCGGCCGGGGTGGCCGGAGCGGGCGCCGGCGCGGCGGCCGCCGTCCCCCGGGTGTCGAGAGCCTGGGCCACGTCACTCACCTGCCTGGATCAGTCCGCCGCGGCGCCGCATCAGCAGTGCGGTGAACGCCATGGCGAGAACGAGGAGAACGAGCGCGACCACACAGGCGGAGCCGTAGTCGAAGCGCTGGAAGCCGAGGTTGTAGACGAGCTGCGGCAGCGTCAGCGTCGACTTGTCGGGATAGCCGGGTTCGAACTGCTGCCCGGAGCCGCCTATCACCCCCGAGGCGACCTTCCCGGCCACCAGTGGCTGGGTGTAGTACTGCATCGCCTGGATGATCCCGGTGACCACGGCGAACATCACGATCGGCGAGATGTTCGGCAGGGTGACGAAGCGGAACCGCTGGAAGGGGCCCGCCCCGTCCAGCTCCGCCGCCTCGTACTGCTCCTTCGGCACGTCGAGCAGCGCGGCCATGAAGATCACCATCAGGTCGCCCACCCCCCACACCGCGAGCAGGGTCAGCGCGGGCTTGGACCAGGCGGCGTCGGTGAACCAGCCGGGCGTGGGCAGCCCCAGCGCGTCCAGCAGCGAATTCGCCGGTCCCGTACCGGGGTTGAGCAGGAAGACGAAGGCGAGCGTCGCGGCGACCGGCGGGGCCAGATAGGGCAGGTAGAACAGGGTGCGGAAGACCCCGGTGCCCGTCTTGATCTTGGTGATCAGCAGCCCGACGCCGAGGCCGAACGCCACCCGGCAGGTCACCATCACCACGACCAGCCAGAGCGTGTTGCGCAGGGCCGGCCAGAACAGCGGGTAGTCGGAGAAGACGAACGACCAGTTCTTCAGACCGCTGAACACGGGGGCGGCGAAACCGTCGTAGGAGGTGAAGGAGAAGTAGACCGTGGAGATCAGCGGGTAGGCGAAGAAGAAGCCGAACCCGATCAGCCACGGCGACATGAACGCCGCCGTCCGAAGCGCCGACCTGCGGCGCTTCGAGGCCGGTGTGTACGTGCCCGTACGTGTGCTCATCGCGGTGCTACTTCGCCTGCGCGATCGCCGCGTCGATCTCCGCGGCGGTCTTCTCCAGGCCCGCCCCGACGTCCTTCTGCCGGCCCTTCTCGATGTCGAATCCGAGGTTCTGCAGGGACACCAGGTACGCGCCGCCGTTGACCGAGGGCGGGGTGGTGGTGCTGTTCGGGTCGCCGGCGATGTCCAGGAAGATCTTGAACCGCGGGTCGTACTTCAGCTTCGGGGACTTCAGCGCGGCCAGCGTGGACGGCACGTTGTGGATGGCGTTGGCGAAGTTCACCACCGCGTCGGTGTCGGTGGTCATGTACTTCACGAGCTCCCAGGCCGCGTTCTGCTTCTTCGAGGTGGCGGCGACACCGGCGACGGTGCCGGTCAGATAGCCCTTGCCGTACGTGTCGGCCTGGTCGTCGGCGACGGGCATCGGGGCCACGCCGATCTCGAACCCGGGCTTGCTCTCCTCGGCCATCCCCAGCCGCCACTCGCCGTCCAGCTGCATGGCCACCTGGCCGGTGTGGAACGGGTGCTTGGCCCCCCACTCGTCACCGAAGGAGGTGCGGTACTTCTCCAGCTTCTCGTACCCGCCCAGGTCGTCGACCAGCTTCTTCTGGGTGGTGAGCATGGCGGCGAACGCCGGGTCCTTCGCGATGTTCGACTTGCCGTCCGCGTCGAAGTACTTCGGGTCCCAGCCGCCGAGGTAGTGCTCGGTGGTGGACTCGTAGCCGTGGTAGTTCGGCATGAACCCGAGCTGCTCGTACGAGTCGCCCTTGGTCTTCGTCAGCTTCTTGGCGACGGTGGCCAGTTCGGACCAGGTCTTCGGCGGGGCGGCGACCCCGGCGGCCTTGAACGCGTCCTTGTTGTAGTAGAGGCCGTACGCGTCGCCGAGCAGCGGGACGGTGCAGCGCACCCCGTCGAACTGGGTGTACTCGTTCATCGCCTTCGGGAACGTCTTGTCCGGGTCGATGTCGTCCCGCTTCAGGAAGGGGTTCAGGTCGACGAACGCCTTGGAGGAGCAGAACTTCCCGACGTTGTTCGTGGTGAACGAGGAGACGACGTCCGGGGCGTTCGAACCGCCCGCCCGCAGCGCCTGGTTGATCTTGTCGTCGGTCATGTTGCCGACGATGTTCACCTTGATGTTGGGGTGCTTCTTCCGGAAGGCGTCGACCGTCGCCCGGATCGCCTTGACCTCGCCCGGAGCGCTCCAGCCGTGCCAGAAGGTGATGGTCGTTTCCTTGGACGCGTCGTCCGTGGCACCGGAGTTGCTCTGGCCGGTACAGGCGGAGGCGAACAGCGTGAGCGCGGCGGCCGCGGCGAGCGCGGCGGCCGTCTTCCGGCGGTTTCCGGACATGGCGATGACTCCCGAAGTACGAGATACGGAGGTACGGAGAAGAACGGGGGTGCGTGCGTGGGGCGGGTACGGACGGGGGCGGGGTACGGGGCGCGCGGTCGCGGGCGGACGGGGGACGGTCAGCGCGAGGTGTCGAAGACCTCGTCACGGGTGGTGGCGAGCGCGCTCTCCAGCGCACCGCGCAGGACGGGCCGGCGGATCACGGCGCCGGCGATCAACCGGGGCCGGGACGCGGCGAGTTCGGCCAGTTCGGCCTCCACCCGGCCGCGCAGTGGTTCCCCGCCGGCCGAGATCACCTCGCCGGACAGCACGACCACCTCCGGGTCCAGCACGGCGATCATGGAGGCGAGTCCGGTGGCCAGCCCGGTGGCGAACCGGTCGAGGAGCCGGGCGTACGGGCCGTCGTCGCCCGCCTCCGCGGCCCCGGCGGCCCTGGTGATCAGCCGGGCCGCCACCTCGTGGTGGGTGCCGGGGGCGCGGACCGTCTCGTCGTCGATGCCGAGCTCCCGGGCCAGCCGGGCCAGCACCTGCGCGCCCGCCAGCTCCTGGAACCCGCCCGAGTTGGCCTTGGTGACCTGCCGGACCAGCGGCGCCCCCGGCACCGGCAGGAATCCGACCTCGCCGGCGCCGCCGGTGAAGCCGCGGTGCAGCCGCCCGTTGATCACGAGGGCGGCGCCGAGCCCCTCCTCGTTCCACAGCAGGACGAAGTCGTCGTGGCCCCGGGCCGCGCCGAGCCGCTGTTCGGCCACCGCGACCAGGTTCACGTCGTTCTCGTACTCGACCGGCATCGGCAGGAACGCGGCCAGCTCCTCCAGCAGGGTGGGGGAGTGCCAGCCGGGCAGGTGCGAGGCGTACCGCAGCCGGCCGGTGCCTGGGTCGAAGGCGCCGGGGGTGCCGATGACGACACGGTGGACCTCGGCGCGGGTGAGCCCGGCGTTCTTGACCGCCCCGTCCAGGGCCTCCGCCACCTGCCGCACCACGCTGTCGGCGCGCCGCCCCGGGGTGCGCAGCTCGAACTCCCCGACCGTCTCGCCGGTCACGTCGGCGACCGCGGCCAGGATGCGCCGCGCGTTCACGTCCAGCCCGGCGACGTGCGCGGCCCGCGCGTTCACCGCGTACAGCTGGGCGTTGGGCCCCGGCCGGCCCGCCACGGTCCCGGTGGCGACGACCAGCCCGGCCGCCTCCAGCCGGGCCAGCAGCTGCGAGGCGGTGGGCTTGGAGAGCCCGGTCAGCTTGCCGATCCGGGTGCGGGAGAGGGGGCCGTGCTCCAGCAGCAGGTCGAGGGCGGCCCGGTCGTTCATGGCCCGCAGCACGCGGGGGGTGCCCGGGGTGGTACCGGCCATGAGCTCCACCTGCCCTGTGTTCGGAAAGGTTGTTGGGAAAGTTGTTAGGAAACTTTCCTATTCGGTGAGAGGACGGTATGGCGCTGCGGCCGGGTCGTCAATGGTCAGCATCGCTGCGGCAATCAAAGCGTTACGTGGAAGCGGCCGTTCGGTTGCCTCGGGACGCTCCCCGGAGCCCGGGGCCGGGGGCGGGACGGCCGAAGGGGCGCCCGCGGATCCTCTGATCCGCGGGCGCCCCTTCGGCCGCCGCCGGGAGACCCGGCTACTTGGACAGGTTCGACGGCGGGGTGATCGGGTTCGTGGCCAGGGACTGCGGCGAGGTCGCCGATGCGAACGCGGACGGGGCGGCCACACCGGCCGCCGGGTCGGGGGCCGGGTCCTCCTCCGCCTGGGCCGGGACGCCGCCGACGATCCGGATGCCCGCCTCGTCGAAGGCGCGCTTGATCCGCCAGCGCAGCTCGCGCTCCACGCCCACCGCCTTGCCCGGCATCGTCTTCGCGGCCACCCGGACCGTCATCGAGTCCAGCAGCACGTCGCTCAGGCCCAGGACCTCCACCGGACCCCACAGCCGCTCGTTCCACGGGTCCTCCTTGGCCATCCCGGCGGCGGCCTCGTCGATCACCGCGCGGACCCGGTCGAGGTCCTCCGAGGGGTGCAGCATCACGTCGATCCCGGCCGTCGACCAGCCCTGGCTGAGGTTGCCGATCCGCTTCACCTCGCCGTTGCGGACGTACCAGATCTCGCCGTTGTCGCCGCGCAGCTTGGTGACCCGCAGGCCGACCTCGATGACCTCGCCGCCGGCGACGCCCGCGTCGATCGTGTCGCCGACGCCGTACTGGTCCTCCAGGATCATGAAGACGCCGGACAGGAAGTCCGTGACCAGGTTGCGGGCGCCGAAACCGATCGCCACGCCGGCCACCCCCGCGGACGCCAGCAGCGGGGCGAGATTGATCTGGAACGCGCCCAGGATCATCAGGCAGGCCGTGCCGAGGATCAGGAACGAGGCCACCGAGCGCAGCACGGACCCGATCGCCTCGGAGCGCTGACGGCGCCGTTCGGCGTTGACCAGCAGCCCGCCCAGCGCGGTGCCCTCCACCGCCTGGGCGCTGCGGTTCATCCGCTCTATGAGCTTGGTCAGGGCACGCCGGACGGCGACGCGCAGCACGATCGCGACGGCGGCGATGAGCACGATCCGCAGGCCGGTGCTCAGCCAGGTGGACCAGTTCTCCTCCACCCACCCGGCGGCATGGCCGGCCTGCTCGGCGGCCTCGTCGAGCGAGCTGCCGGTCCCGGGTGACGGGGCCACGGTCAACAGGGCGGACAGGGGCACGGCGGAACCTCCGGATGGGCTGCGACAGACCCACCACACTAACGGGGCAGCGGACGCGCGAGCCCGGCGCGACCGGGGCGGGCGAGGTCTCACGGGGGCGCGCCGGGAGGGCGTGTGGCGGATCGCACACCGGGCGCGCCACCCGTCGCGGGACCCCCGCGCGGGGCCCGAACGGCGGCGGAACCGCGGGGCCGGGCGCCCGGAGGAGGAGAAAAATCCTTCCGGCCCGTTACCCATACGTGGTGGCGCTCCGACCCGGCGTGAGGAGAAACTTGGATCGGATCGTCCCGGCGCGAGCCACGCGCCGCCGGCGTACAAGGAGGCGTCCACCGTGCCGCATGTCCTGGTTCTCAACGCGTCGTACGAGCCGCTCGGCGTCGTACCGCTCCGCCGCGCTCTCGTCCTCGTGCTCGAAAACAAGGCCATCTGTCTCGAGGAGTCCGGCGCCTTCATGCACAGCGCCACCCGGGTCGTGCCGGCCCCCAGCGTCGTCCGTCTGAAACGGTTCGTACGGGTCCCCTACCGGGGCCCGGTGCCGCTGACCCGGCGGGCGCTGTTCGCCCGCGACGGCGGTCGCTGCATGTACTGCGGGGCCGCCGCGACCAGCGTCGACCACGTCATTCCGCGCAGTCGCGGCGGCAAGCACTCCTGGGACAACGTGGTCGCGGCCTGTCGCCGCTGCAACCACGTCAAGGCCGACCGGCACCTGCCGGAGCTGGGCTGGCGGCTGCATCAGCAGCCCGCCCCGCCCACCGGTCTGGCCTGGCGCATCATCGGGACGGGACATCGCGACCCGCGCTGGTTGCCGTACTTGCAACCGTTCGGCGCGGACGACGCGATGGCCCGGATCGACGGCGTGTCAGCCTAGGATCCGGGCCTTCGTCGTCCCCGGGGCCGCCGGGGGACGGGCCGGGAACCGCGGCCGGGCGGGCGTGCGGACGCGGGGGCGGGCGAGCGGCGCCGCCCGGTCCGTACGCGCGACGGTCCGCCCGCTTCGCGGACGGCGCACGGCTCCGGGTCACTCCGCCGCGTCGACGGCGTACGCCTCCACGGTCCAGAGGGAGTAGCCGAAGGCGGTGCCCCGGGCCTCGCCCAGGACCCGGAGGAAACGGGTGTCCTTCGCGTCCATCCGGACCGACTCGCGCCCGCCCCGCCCGTCCCGCACGGTCGCCGCCGTGCGCCAGTTCCGGCCGTCGGCGGAGACCTGGATCCGGTAGCGGGAGGCGTACGCGTCCTGCCAGTGCAGCACCACCTGGCCGATCCGGGCCGGACGCGGCAGCTCCGCCTGCCACCAGGCGCCGTCCTCGGCCGGTGACGACCAGCGGGTCTCCGGATCGCCGTCGGAGGCGGCCGCCGCCGGGAAGTCGGGGGTCTCGTCGCCCGACGAGGACGCCGCGGCCCCGCGCAGCAGGTCGGGGCCCCCGGTGCGCGGATACGCCCGGACGGTGAGCGTGCCGCGCTCCTCGCCGAAGCCGATCGGCACCTCGTACTCCCCGGCCGGGGTGCCCGCCGGGACCGTGATCTCGACGGGGACGTCGGTGCCCGTGCCGCGCGGCACCCGGGTCTGCTCGGGGACGCTCACCTCGATGCCCTCGGGGGCCCGTGCGACGAGCCTGCCCCGCACCTCGGCGGGGCGCCGGGGCTCCAGCCGGGCCCGCACCCGCTGCGGCCCGCCGCCGATCTCCGCGTCCGTCTCGTCGCGCGCGAGGTCGAGCCGGGCGGCCGGCTCGTCCCCGAACCACGGCACGAGCGCCCGCACCCGGGGCTCCGGCACGGTCCCGCCGCCCGTCGCGCCCTCCGGGACGATCGGCGGCATCGTGCCCGTGATGACCGGGGGCGCGGCCGGGCCGTCGGCGGGCCGCGCGATCCGGAGCGCGTCGGCCCGCAGCCCGCCGGCCCGGATCTGGGTCCAGCCGGACGCCGACACCGGGCCCAGCGCGCGCCAGCCCTCCCCGGGCACATGCGCCTCCAGCACGGCGCCCGCCGTGCCGTCGCCCGGCAGGGTCATCGCCGTCACGGCCTCCACCGGGCGGGACCGGCCCAGCCGCACCGTGTAGCTGCCCGGAGCCCGGGTCACCGTGCCCGCCTTCCGGTCCGCGCCGGTCCAGGCGTCCGCCTCCCGGCGCACCCGGTCCAGGAACGGTCCCAGCACGCCCGCGCCGACCGTCGCGCCGCTCTTCTTCGCCGCCCGGTGCAGCGGCTCCAGCGCCAGGGAGGCCCGCCACGCCGCCGCGCCGTCGCCCCGCGCCTGGGCCCGCAGCAGATCGACGGCCAGCTCGCCCGCCCGGCCGTAGCGGGACAACTGCTCCGCCCACGGCCGCACCTCCTCGCCGAGCCGCCCGTCGGCCGGCCCCGCCAGCTGCTGCGGGGCCCGGCGCATCACCGTGAACGCGTCCCGCAGCGCGCGCTCCGCGGGCTCCCGCGCCGCCGCGTCCTCCGCCGTGCGCGACCGCCAGAACGCGTCCAGCAGCGGCCGCAGATACGCCGACTCGTCGCCGCCCAGGACGGACGTCGCGCTGTTCCCGGCCAGCGCCCGCAGCGCCTCCCCGGAACGGGCGTCGCCGCCCGCGAGGTCGTCGATCGCCGCCCGCCAGGACTCCTGCGGCCGGTACCCCTTCGGGTTCCACGCGAAGTCGGCGGCGGTGAACAGCGGGATGCGGGACGCCGACGGCTGCTCCATCGCGTTCGCCAGCAGCGCGGCGGAACCGGCCGCCACCGCCGGGTCCCGGCCGGTGTACGGGCCGAGGAAAATCCGGTCCCGCGCGTAGTCGTTCACCGGGTAGTTGTCCATCGTGACCAGCGGATGCCGGAACGCGGCGCTGGCCTCGGCCAGTTCCCCGCCGGTGATGGTCCTGGGCACCACCCCCACCCCGGTCCAGGCGACCTGCACCCGGTCGTCCAGCTCCCCCGCGAGCGCCGTGCGGTACGCGGTCGCCCCGTCCTGGTAGTACTCCGTCGGCATCAGCGACAGCGGCTCCGCCCCCGGGTGCCGCTCCGCGAGATGCCGCGCCACCGCGCCGGCCACCCGCGCCTGCGCCCGGGCCGCCGCCTCCGGGCCGCGGCCGAAGGCGGCGGCGTCGGCGCCGCAGTGCCACTCGCTGTAACTGACGTCCTGGAACTGCAGCTGGAACGCGCGCACGCCCAGCGCCCACATCGCGTCGAGCTTCCGCGTCAGCGCCCGCACGTCCTCGTCCGACGACATGCACATGCTCTGACCGGGGGCGACGGCCCAGCCCAGCGTCACATGCTCCGCGCGGGCCCGCTCGGCCAGCGCCCGGAAGCCGGCCCGCCGGTCGGCCGGGTAGGGGTCGCGCCAGCGGGCCTGCCGGTACGGGTCGTCGCCCGCCGCGTACAGATAGCGGTTCTGCTTGGTGCGCCCCATGAAGCCGAGCTGCGCCAGCCGTTCGGCGAGGGTCCACGGCTGCCCGTAGAAGCCCTCGGTCATCCCGCGCACGGCGGCGCCCGGCCAGTCCCGGACCACGACCCCGGCGACGGCGCCGTCCCGGACCAGCTGACGCAGCGTCTGCACGCCGTGGAAGAGACCGTCCCCGCCGACGCCGTCCACGGCGACGGTGTCCCGGCCGGCCACCCGGCCGGCCGCGATCCGGTAGCCGCCGGAGGGCAGGTCGCCGCGCTCGGGGACGCGCAGCGCCCGCAGCGCGTCCCCGGCGCCGTCGCCGCCGAGCCGGACGACGGGGCCGCGGCCCGGCAGCGCCTCGTGGACGGTGCGCACGCCCGCGTCCCGCAGGACCCCGCGGAGCGCGTCGACGGCGTACGGATCGGCGTCCGCGCCGGTCACGAGCGTGACCTCGGCGGTGAGCGGGACGGACGGGCCGGACCTCTCGATGGACTGGGGGCGCGGCCACACGGCGGGCGGGGCGCCCCCCTCCGCGCGGTCCGGCGTGGTGACGGCGGGGGACCCGGGGGCCGAGGGGGCCGCGACGGCCGCCGGGCTTCCCGCGGACAGCAGCCCGCCGAGCACGGCGACCGCGACGGCCGTCGTCCGCTTCCCGTACCTGAGCCGCATCGCCCGTCTTCCTCGCTTTCCTCGCTCCGGCCGACGGCGATTCCACCGCCCCGCCGACGGCGCGTCCACCGCCGCCCCCGGTGGCTTCGAGCCCACCACCCGCGCGCGAGGGTGTCAATGCGGGGGGTGGTTGTGCCGTAAATGCCCGATGCGGCGGATGAGGTGAGAGGCCATCGGCTGCTGGCCCGGGACGCCAAGGATGACGCCGAATGACCGAAATCGGCGGACGACTTGCGGAGAACCGGCCCCAGGGGAACGGAATGTGACTCGGGGCACGTTGAACTCGTTGCGATAACGCCTGCGTCTGCGGACAGGCCCGCTGGGTAGGCGTGCTGTGCCCTGTTCCGTCACGGCCAGGAGGCCACCAT
The DNA here is from genome assembly GCF_037034285.1 of Streptomyces tyrfis. NCBI lineage: Bacteria > Bacillati > Actinomycetota > Actinomycetes > Kitasatosporales > Streptomycetaceae > Streptomyces > Streptomyces tyrfis. The sequence goes on from NZ_JBAGJZ010000017.1 coordinate 60,512, forward strand.
GCCCGCCGCCGCGCAACTCCTGTTCACCGCCCTCTCCCCGCAGAGCCCCGAGCCGCCGCCCGTCGCGATCCCCGCGCCCGGTCCCGGGCCGCTGACCAGCGAGCCGCCGCTCGCCGACGCGATACCCCTGACCAGCGAGCCCCCGCTCGCCGAGGCCACCCCGTTGACCAGCGAACCCCCGCTCGCCGTCAATGCCCCGCTGACCAGCGAGCCGGCCACCGCCGGCAGCACGTGGGGCATGGAGTCCCCAGGAGTCTGAATGGGCCTGTCCCGGCTCGCCGCACTGCACGGCGTCGCCACCTCCTACTCCCCGTCCGCCGACGTCACGGTGCCCGTGTCCGACGGCACACTGGTCGCCGTGCTCGCGGCGCTCGGCGTGGACGCCGCCACCCCCGAGGCGGTGGGGGAGTCGCTCGCCACCGCCGAGTCGGCCGCCCGGTCCGGCCTGCTCCCGCCGACGCTGGTGGTGTGGGCCGGGGAGCCGCCGCCCGCCGCGCTGACCGCGCTGCCGCCCGGCACCACGCTCGACATCGCCCTCGACGACGGCGTCGACTTCGGCATCGGCGAGGGCGGCCCCGACGACGCGCCCGGCGGGCCCGGCTCCGGGCCGCTGCCGCTCATGCGGATCACGGCCGACGGCGGTACGGGCCCGGGCGGCGGTGCGGGATCCGGCGCCGGTACGGGGGCGGGCGGCGCGGGCGGTGCCGGGGGCGCGGCGGACGGGGCCGGCGCGGGCGGCACGGCGGGCACGCGCCCGGGAAGCGGGTCAGGAAGCGGGTCAGGAAGCAGGCCAGGGAGTGGGCCGGGGAGCGGGCCGGGAAGCGGCGGGGGCCCGTCCGCCGACGGCGGGACGGGCGGAGCCGGACCGGCCCCCGCCTGGTGGACCGAACCGCCGCTCGGCGTGCACCGGCTGTCCGTGCGCGCGCCGGGCGGCCGGAGCGCGACCGCCACACTCGTCGTCGCCCCGCCCCGGGCGCCCGGCCCGCCCGCCCGCTGCCACGGCTTCCTCGTCCAGCTCTACTCCCTGCTCTCCGCCCGCTCCTGGGGGATGGGCGACCTCGGCGACCTCGCGGACCTGGCCGCCTGGTCGGGGCGCGCCCTCGGCGCCGGGTTCGTGCAGGTCAATCCGCTGCACGCGGCCGTGCCCGGCGACCCCACCGACCCGTCCCCGTACCGCCCGTCCTCGCGGCGCTTCCCCGACCCGGTCCATCTGCGCGTCGAATCGGTCCCCGAATACGGGCACGTGCCGGACCGGGCCGTCCTCGACGACCTCCGGCAGGGCGCCGCCGCGCTCGCCGACACCGTCCTCAGCAAGGGCGCCCTGATCGACCGGGACGCCGTCTGGGAGCTCAAGCGCCAGGCCCTCGAACGCGTCGGGACCGTCCCCCTCACCCCCGGCCGCCGCGCCGCCTACTGCGACTTCCTGGCCGGACAGGGACAGGCCCTGGAGGACCACGCCCTGTGGTGTGCCCTCGCCGAGGTGCACGGCCCGGACTGGCACGTCTGGCCGCCCGCCCTCCGCGACCCCCGCTCCGAGGAGACCGCCCGGGCCCGCCGCGCCCTCCTGGACCGGGTCGACTTCCACTGCCGGCTCGCCTGGCTGACCGACGAACAGCTCGCCGCAGCCCAGCGCGCCGCCCTGGACGCGGGGATGGCCGTCGGCATCGTCCACGACCTCGCCGTCGGCGTGCACCCCGGCGGCTCCGACGCCTGGGCCCAGCAGGACGCCCTCGCGCACGGCATGTCCGTCGGCGCGCCCCCGGACGCCTTCAACGCCCGGGGCCAGGACTGGGGACTGCCCCCGTGGCGCCCGGACGCCCTCGCCGCGTCCGGCTACGCCCCGTACCGCGCCCTGCTGCGCGGCCTCCTCGCGCACGCCGGGGCGCTGCGGGTCGACCACGTCATGGGCCTGTTCCGGCTCTGGTGGGTGCCCGAGGGGCGGCCGCCGACCGAGGGCGCCTACGTCAGCCACGACGCCGAGGCGATGCTCGCCGTCCTCGTGCTGGAGGCGCACCGGGCCGGGGCCGTCGTCGTGGGGGAGGACCTCGGCACCGTCGAGCCGTGGGTGCGCGAGATCCTGGCCCGCCGCGGCGTGCTCGGCACCTCCGTGCTCTGGTTCGAACGGGACTGGGACGGCACCGGCCGCCCGCTGGCCCCCGAACAGTGGCGCGAGAGCTGCCTGGCCACCGCCACCACGCACGACCTGCCGCCCACCGCCGCCCGGCTGGCCGGCGACCACGTGGTGCTCCGCGACCGCCTCGGCCTGCTCACCCGCGACCTCGCCCGGGAACTGGCCGCGGACGCCCACGACACCTCCGAGTGGCTCGCCCGGCTCGCCCGCCTCGGTCTGCTCCCGGAGGGGGAGGGCGACGAGGAGGGCGCCGTCCGCGCCGTGCACCGCTTCCTGCTGCGCACCCCCGCCCGCATGATCGGCGTCTGGCTCCCGGACGCGCTCGGCGACCGCCGCCCGCAGAACGTCCCCGGCACCTGGGACCAGTACCCCAACTGGCGCCTGCCCGTGGCCGACGCGGAGGGCCGCCCGGTCACCCTGGAAGAGCTGGCCGCCGCCCCCCGACTGCACCGGCTGATGGGGGTCTTCCGCCCGCGCGGGGACGAGGCGCCGGAATGGCCGGCGGGCCGCCCGGGGCCCCGCGGGTGACCCGTCCCACCGGCGCCGTGCCCCCGGACGGCCCGCTGGACGGCCTGCTGGACCGCGCCCGGTCTCCGTACGGCACCCCGGGCGCGCGCCCCTCGGGGGCGTTCGCTACGTTTGCACCGTGGACAAGAAGAACGCTATGCGCGCCGGCGCCGTCGCGGCCGGAACGACGCTGATGATGCTGCTCATGTCGTCCCCCGCGCTCGCGCTCACCCGCGACGCCGGTGACGACCCGGGTCAGGGCCTGAGCGTGATGGAGACGGTCGGCCTGTACGTCGTGGCCCCCATCGCCCTGTTCGTGATCATCACGGGCCTGGTCATGATCTTCGACAAGTCCAAGAAGAACGCCTGACGAACCTCGGCGGAGGGTCCGGCGGGTCAGTCGGGCGGGCCCGTCCGCGACCGCTCCCGTCCGAGCGCGCCGCCGGCACCTCGTGCCGCGCGGCGCCTTGGCGCGTTCGGACCGGCCCGGGCCCCGGCTCCGGCCGCCCCGGATAGGTTGCGGCCATGACCGACTGGGACGTCAAGAAGCTCCGCATCCTGCGCACCCTGCGCGACCGGGGCACGGTCACCGCGACCGCGGAGGCGCTGCTGATGACCCCGTCGGCGGTCTCGCAGCAGCTGTCCAACCTGTCCCGGCAGCTCGGCGTCCCGCTCCTGGAGGCCCAGGGCCGGCGGGTCCGCCTCACCGACGCCGCCCATCTCGTGCTGCGCCACGCCGAGGCGGTCTTCGCCCAGCTGGAGCGCGCCGACGCGGAGCTGACCGGCTATCTGCGCGGCGAGGCCGGCCGGGTGCGGATCGCGGCGTTCTCCACGGCGGTGCCCGCCCTCGTCGTACCGGCGATCCAGCGGCTGCGCGCCGAGGACCGTCTTGGCCCGGACGTACGGGTGCGGGAGGCGGAGGCCGCGCAGGCGTACGAACTGCTGGCCGCCGGTGACGCGGACCTCGCGCTGTCCCTCGCCGCCCACGCCCCGGCGGCCCGCGACCCCCGGTTCTCCGTGCTGCCGCTGCTCGCGGACCCGCTGGACGTGGCGCTGCCCGCCGGACACCGACTCGCCGCCGTGCCCGGGCTGCGGCTGGCGGACCTCGCCGGCGACCCCTGGATCTTCGGCGGCTCCGGCCCCTGGTCGCGGATCACCACGGCGGCGTGCGAGGCCGCCGGGTTCGTGCCCGAGCAGGCGCACAGCGCCGTCGGCTGGACGGCGATCCTGGCCATGGTCGAGGCCGGCATGGGCGTCGCGCTGATCCCGCGCATGGCGTCGGTGGAACGGCACGCCGGCCGGGGCGGCGTGGTGATGCGGGTCCTGGCGGCGGACCAGCCGCGCCGCCATGTGGTGGCGGCGGTGCGGCAGGGCGCCGAGCGGGGCCCCGCGCTGGCCCGGGTCCTCGGCGCACTGGGCCGGGCCGCCGAATCGTTCACTTCCGCTGAACAGAGACTGTAAAAACTTTCACTGGACCCGATGGGTGGTCGGTCGTGACAGTGGCCCCATGACCTCCGACCAGAACGAGAACCGGAACGAGCACCACCACGACGACCCCCACGCCAACGACGCGGCCCCCTACGGCGGCGGAGACCCCTACGCCGACTATCGCGCCGCCGACCTCCCCTTCACCGACCTCGTCGACCTCGCCGACCGCCGCCTCGGCGCGGGCGTGGTCGCGGCCAACGACGAGTTCTTCGCCCAGCGCGAGAACCTCCTCGTCCCCGGGCGCGCGGTCTTCGACCCCGAGCGCTTCGGCCACAAGGGCAAGATCATGGACGGCTGGGAGACCCGCCGGCGGCGCGGCGCGGACGCGGACCACCCGTTCCCGGCCCCGGACGAGCACGACTGGGCCCTGATCCGTCTCGGCGCCCCCGGCGTCATCCGCGGCATCGTCGTCGACACGGCCCACTTCCGCGGCAACTACCCCCAGCGCGTCTCGATCCAGGCCACGTCCGTCGAAGGTTCGCCCGGCCCCGAGGAACTCCTCGCCGACGACGTGAAGTGGGAGGAGATCGTCCCGCCGACACCCGTGCGCGGCCACGCCGCCAACGGCTTCGAGATCACCGACGGCCGCCGCTACACCCACCTGCGCCTCTGCCAGCACCCCGACGGCGGCATCGCCCGCCTCCGCGTCCACGGCGAGGTCCTCCCCGACCCGTCCTGGCTCGCCGCGCTCGGCGCCTTCGACCTGATATCCGTGCTGAACGGCGGCAGCTACGAGGACGCCTCCGACCGCTTCTACTCCTCGCCGACCCAGATCATCCTGCCCGGCGCCTCCCGCAAGATGGACGACGGCTGGGAGAACCGCCGCCGCCGGGTCCGCGACACCAACGACTGGGTCCGCTTCCGCCTCCCCGCCCAGGGCGCGGTCCGCGCGGTGGAGATCGACACCGCCTATCTCAAGGGCAACGCCGCGGGCTGGATCGCCCTGCACGGCCGCGACGGCGAGACCGGCGAATGGTTCGAGATCATCCCCCGCACCCGCCTCCAGCCCGACACCCTCCACCGCTTCCCGCTGCGCACCCGGCCGGTCGTCACCCACGTCCGCCTCGACGCCTTCCCCGACGGCGGCGTCGCCCGCATGCGCCTGCACGGCACCCTCACCGAGACCGGCACGGCCGACCTGACCCGCCGCTACGAGCAGGCCCGCGGGTAGGCCGCCCCCGGGGCCGCCCCCTCGCGGACGGTCCCGGGGCCCGGGGATCGCGCTCCGCGGGGGCCAGTCGGGCCGGAATCCACGTCCCCGCCGCGTGGACCTGATGATCGCGGCCGTCGCGGCGGCCGAGGGGCTGCCGCTCCACGCGCGCGATCCGGACGGTCCGCAGGGCCGTGACGGAGACCGGGGCGCGGCGCGACCGAGCGGGTCGGACCACGGGAACGGGGGCGCCCCCGACCGTCCTGACGACGGTCCGGGGCGCCCCCGTTCTTCCGTGCGGGGCCGCGTTACGCCGTGGCCGCCGCCGCGTCCGCCGCGCGGGCCTTCAGCGCGCGTTCCACGCCGGAGCGCGACTCGGAGACCAGGCGGCGCAGGGCCGCGTTCGGGCGGGCCGAGGAGAGCCAGGCGTCCGTGGCCTCCAGGGTCTCCTCGGCGACCTGGACCGCCGGGTAGAGGCCGACGGCGATCTGCTGGGCCATCTCGTGGCTGCGGGACTCCCACACGTCCTTGACCGCCGCGAAGAACTTCTCCGTGTACGGGGCCAGCAGCTCGCGCTGGTCGGTCTGGACGAAGCCGGCGATGACCGCCTCCTGGACGGCGTTCGGAAGCTTGTCGGACTCGACGACCGAGGCCCACGCCTCCGCCTTCGCCGCCTCCGTCGGGCGGGCCGCGCGGGCGGTCGCCGCGTGGCGCTCGCCCGCCGCCGTCCGGTCGCGCTCGTACTCGCCGGCGATCTCGTCCTCCTCGTACACGCCGGTCGCGGCGAGCCGCTCGACGAACGCCCAGCGCAGCTCGGTGTCGACGGCCAGACCCTCGATGGTCTCCTTGCCGTCGAGCAGCGAGGCCAGCAGGTCCAGCTGCTGCGGGGTGCGGGCGGTCGCCGCGAAGGCGCGGGCCCAGGCCAGCTGGTGGTCGCTGCCCGGCTCCGCCGCGCGCAGGTGGGCGAGGGTCGCCTCGGTCCACCGGGTCAGACCGGCCTCGCGCCACTCCGGCGCCGCGTACAGGTCCAGCGCCAGCTTCACCTGGCGGTGCAGCGACTGGACGACGCCGATGTCCGACTCCTTGCCGATGCCGGAGAGCACCAGGGAGAGGTAGTCGCGGGTGGCCAGCTCGCCGTCGCGGGTCATGTCCCAGGCGGAGGCCCAGCACAGGGCGCGGGGCAGGGACTCGGCGAAGTCGCCCAGGTGCTCGGTGACGAACCGCAGCGACTCCTCGTCGAGCCGGACCTTGGCGTACGAGAGGTCGTCGTCGTTGAGCAGGATCACGGCCGGGCGGGCGGCGCCGGCCGGGAACGGCACGGCGGTGCGCTCGCCGTCGACGTCCAGCTCGATCCGGTTCGTACGGACCAGCTTGCCGGAGCCGGCGGTGTCGATGTCATAGCAGCCGACCGCGATCCGGTGCGGGCGCAGCACCGGCTCGCCCTTCGCGCCGGCGGGCAGCGCGGGAGCCTCCTGGAGCACGGCGAACGAGGTCACGCGGCCGTTCTCGTCCGTCTCGATCTCCGGGCGCAGGACGTTGATGCCCGCCGTCTCCAGCCACGCCTTCGACCAGGTCTTCAGGTCGCGGCCGGAGGTCTCCTCCAGCGCGCCCAGCAGGTCGGACAGGCGGGTGTTGCCGTAGGCGTGCGCCTTGAAGTACGCCTGGACGCCCTTGAAGAACTCGTCCATGCCGACGTACGCCACCAGCTGCTTGAGCACCGAGGCGCCCTTGGCGTACGTGATCCCGTCGAAGTTGACCAGCACGTCGTCCAGGTCACGGATGTCCGCCATGATCGGGTGCGTGGACGGCAGCTGGTCCTGGCGGTACGCCCAGGTCTTCATGGAGTTGGCGAACGTCGTCCAGGAGTGCGGCCACTTGGAGCCCTCCGCGTACGCCTGGCAGGCGATCGACGTGTACGTGGCGAACGACTCGTTCAGCCACAGGTCGTTCCACCACTCCATGGTGACGAGGTCGCCGAACCACATGTGGGCCAGCTCGTGCAGGATGGTCTCGGCGCGCGTCTCGTACGCCGCGTCCGTCACCTTCGAGCGGAACACGTACTGGTCGCGGATGGTGACCGCGCCCGCGTTCTCCATCGCGCCCGCGTTGAACTCCGGGACGAAGAGCTGGTCGTACTTGGCGAACGGGTAGTCGTAGTCGAACTTCTCCTGGAACCAGTCGAAGCCCTGCCGGGTGACCTCGAAGATCGCGTCCGCGTCCAGGAACTCGGCCAGCGACGGGCGGCAGTAGATGCCGAGCGGAACGGTCCGGCCGTCCTTCTCGTAGCTGCTGTGCACCGCGTGGTACGGGCCGGCGATCAGCGCGGTGATGTACGTCGAGATGCGCGGGGTCGGCTCGAAGGACCAGACGTCGTCGCGCGGCTCGGGCGTCGGCGAGTTCGAGATCACCGTCCAGCCCTCCGGAGCCTTCACGGTGAACCGGAACGTCGCCTTCAGGTCGGGCTGCTCGAAGCTCGCGAAGACCCGCCGGGCGTCCGGCACCTCGAACTGGGTGTAGAGGTACGCCTGCTGGTCGACCGGGTCGACGAAGCGGTGCAGGCCCTCGCCCGTGTTGGTGTACGCGCAGTCGGCGACGACCTTCAGCTCGTTGGAGCCCGCGAGCAGGTCCGGGAGCGCGATGCGCGAGTCCTGGAACACGGCGGCGACGTCGAGCGCCCGGCCGTTCAGCTCGACCTCGTGCACGGCAGGGGCGACCAGGTCGATGAAGGTCTCCGCCCCGGCCTCGGCGGAGTCGAAGCGCACCGTGGTCACGGACCGGTAGGTGCCGCCCTCCTGCGCTCCCGAGAGGTCGAGATCGATCTCGTACGCGTCCACGGTCAGCAGGCGCGCCCGCTCCTGTGCCTCTTCGCGGGTCAGATTCGTGCCAGGCACGCGGTCATCTCCTTGGGTGTGACGTTTTCGGTCATCCTTCCACGTCGCATGCCCGTCCGAGATCGACGCCGCCCTGCGGCGGCGTCCCGCCCTCTGACGGGCGCCTCGGCGGACGACCCCGGCGCGGATGCGGAAGGGCGGCCGCCGGAGCACCGGTGGCCGCCCTTCGCACAGCGCGTACGGGAACGCGTCAGCCCTTCAGCTCCGCCGCGACCAGCTCCGCGATCTGCACCGCGTTCAGCGCCGCGCCCTTGCGCAGGTTGTCGTTGGAGACGAAGAGCGCCAGGCCGTTCTCCACGGTCTCGTCGACCCGGATCCGGCCCACGTACGAGGCGTCCCGGCCGGCGGCCTGGAGCGGGGTGGGGATCTCGGAGATCTCGACGCCCGGGGCGTCCTTCAGCAGCTCGTAGGCACGCTCGACGCCGATCGGGCGGGCGAAGCGCGCGTTGACCTGGAGCGAGTGGCCGGAGAAGACCGGCACCCGGACGCAGGTGCCGGACACCTTCAGCTCCGGGATCTCCAGGATCTTGCGGGACTCGTTGCGGAGCTTCTGCTCCTCGTCGGTCTCGAAGGAACCGTCGTCCACGATCGAACCCGCCAGCGGCAGCACGTTGAAGGCGATCGGGCGCTTGTAGACGGCGGGCTCGGGGAAGTCGACGGCCGCGCCGTCGTGGGTGAGCCGGTCCGCGTCGGCGACGACCTTGGACGCCTGGCCGTGCAGCTCGGCGACGCCGGCCAGCCCGGAACCGGACACCGCCTGGTACGTGGCGACCGTCAGCGCCTCCAGGCCGGCCTCCTCGTGCAGCGGGCGCAGCACGGGCATGGCGGCCATCGTGGTGCAGTTCGGGTTGGCGATGATGCCCTTCGGCCGGTTCGCGATCGCGTGCGGGTTGACCTCGGAGACCACCAGGGGGACCTCGGGGTCCCTGCGCCAGGCGGAGGAGTTGTCGATGACCACGGCGCCCTGCGAGGCGACCTTCTCGGCCAGCGCCTTCGAAGTCGCGCCGCCGGCCGAGAACAGCACGATGTCCAGTCCGGTGTAGTCGGCCGTCGAGGCGTCCTCGACGGTGATCTCGCGGCCCTCCCAGTCGATCGTGGAACCCGCGGAGCGCGCGGAGGCGAACAGCCGCAGCTCGTCGACCGGGAACTTCCGCTCGGCCAGGATCCCGCGCATGACTGTGCCGACCTGACCGGTGGCGCCGACGATTCCGACCTTCACGGGGACTCCTTCGAACGTACGAACTGGCACGGTTGCCGCTCCATGATGCGTATGTCCACGGCTTCCTTGTCCAATCCATTGTCCGGGGTACGGACAGTGCCCGCTCGGCCGACCGTTTCCGGGGCGTACCGGACAGCCGCCGCGGGCCGCGCCCGGGGCGGGCACGGCGGTGGGGCGGGGGCTCCGCCGAGCCCCCGCCCCACTGTCGTACGGATCACATGCCGGTTCCGGACACCGGTACGGGCCGTTCGCCCGTACCGGTGTCCGGCGGCGTCACTGCGTGACCTTCTCGATCACCACGCTGCCGGTGCCCGCGGCGGTGCCGCGGCTGTTCACCAGGTGGACCTCGCCGAAGAACTGCCGGCCCTCGGGGGCCGGACCGGCGACCGAGACCTCGGCACCGATCTCGGCGACGGCGCCGTTGGCCAGGTTCACGGCCTCCGACTCGTCGACCTTGATCGTGCCGAGCGACGGCGCATAGTACACGTCGCGGTAGTCGTACGTGGTGGTCCCGGCCGGGACGGAGTAGCCGTGGACGACGACGGTGTACGTGCCGGCGGCGGGCTTCGCCAGGCTGACCGCCTCCTCGGACCCGGCCGTGGTGGACTTGCCGACCTGGGTGTTGCCCTTGAAGACGTACAGGTCCAGGTCCGCGTTGGTGTCCGACGTACCGCCGATGGCGACGTCCAGCTTCTCGACGCCCTCACCGATGGTGACCTCGAACTCCTGCTCGTCGCCCGTCCTGATCGACGGCTTGGCGACCTTGGCCGAGCCCAGCGAGCCGCCCTTGAGCGAGCCCACCAGGTCACCGGCGTTGTTGGTGGCCTTCCAGGTCACCGCGGCGGGCGTGCCGATCTTCGCCTCGGCGATGGTCTGCACCGCCGGGTCGAAGGTGGCGCCCAGCAGCGAGACGTCCAGCTTGTACGGGTTGTCCAGCAGCGGCGAGGTGCGGCGCGCCTCGACCTCGATCTCCCAGACGCCCGGCTGCGGGTCCTTGTAGGAGCGCACGTCGGGGCGGCAGGTGTTGGCCGGGTTCTCGTAGTTCGGGTAGCAGTAGATGGTGGAGCTGTCCTCCATCTGTACCCCGTACGGGTGAATCGAGATGAAGCGGGTCTGGCTGCCGGAGCGCAGACCGCTCATCGCGACCTCAAGGGTCTTGGCGCCCTCCGGGACGGTGAGGAAGTACGAGGTGCTGCTGTTGCGCTGCACCGAGCCGGACGCCTTGAACGCGTAGGACGGCTTCTTCAGCTCGGTGGAGACGACGACCGTGCTGAGGATCTGCTGGTCCACGCCGGCGGTCTTCTTGTCGTCCACGAGCAGGATCGCGCTGTGCACGCCCGTGCTGCCCGGCTTCGCCTGGACCTTCACCGTGACCGGCTGGTCCAGCGGGAGGGAGACGGAGGACGGGCCGACCAGCTTGAAGGTGCCGTCGTTGTTCTTCCAGGACAGCTGGTGCTTGACGGCCTTGTCCGGACCCGTGGTGCGGGTGATCGTGACGTCGTACGTCTTCTTCTGGCCGACCTTGAGGCCGCCCTCGCGGTCGTAGAGGCCGGTGCCGAAGCCGGGGGTCTTGAGCGCGAAGTCGATCGCGGTGTCGACCGGGGCCTTCACCGAGTACTCGTGCGCCGGGGCGCCCTGCTTCTCGATCAGCTTCCAGGCGCCGACGATGTCGATCAGACCGGCGCCCTGGGCGTGCGCGGGCACGTCCTTGATGTGGGTGGCGGTGCTGGTCAGCGCGGTGCGCAGGTCGGCCGGCGGAAGCTCGATGTGCTTCTGCTTCGCGGCCGACAGCAGCAGCGCGGTGGCGCCGGCGGCCTGCGGGGAGGCCATCGAGGTGCCCTGGAGCATGGAGTAGCCGGCCGGCAGGCTGTAGCCCGCCTCCTTGACCGGGCCGCCGGGCAGCCAGGTCTGGGTGGTGTTGATCGCGGCGCCGGGGGCCGTCAGGGTCGGCGTGAAGCCGCCGTCCTCACGCGGGCCGCGCGAGGAGAACGGCATCATGTCGTACTTCTTGGTGACGTTCGAGCCGTAGTTGGCGGCCCAGGTCTCCTTGGAGATGGACGCGCCGACGGAGATCACGTGGTCGGCGAGGCCGGGGTCGCCGATGGTGTTGACGCCCGGGCCGTCGTTGCCGGCCGAGATGACCAGCTGGACGCCGTAGATGTCGATGAGCCGCTTGTAGAGCTCCGCGCGGGCGTTGTTGCCGTCGTTCAGCGGCGGCAGGCCGCCGATCGACATGTTGACGACGTCGACGCCGCGGTTCACGACGAGGTCGATCATGCCCTCGGTGAGCGCGATGTTGGTGCAGCCGCCGGACCAGGTGCAGGCGCGCGAGGAGACGATCTTCGCGCCCGGCGCGGCGCCGTTCATCTTGCCGCCGAACAGGCCGTTCGCGGCGGTGATGCCCGCGACGTGGGTGCCGTGTTCGCTCTCGATGACGCCGATGCTGACGAAGTCGGCCTTGGCGCCCGCCGCGTTGTAGACGACGTTCTTGCGCGTCTCCACGGTGAACGGGATGCGCTCGGCGACGTCGGTGCGCGGGTCGTCCTCGCCGAAGTAGCCGACCTGGTGCTTCTCCTTGTACGGCTTCATGGCCGTGTCATTGGTGAAGTCGCCGTCGTCGTTCAGGTCGACGCGCACCTCGCCGGTGACCGGGTCGTACAGCACGGCCCACACGTCGGTGGTGTCGCCGTCGCGGTTCAGGTCGCCCGCCATGTCGCCGCCCTTGGTGGCGGCCTCGGCGAACAGGCTGATCCGGTAGTCGCCCTTGGGCGCCTTGTACGAGCGTCCCTTGTAGGTGAACGCCGGGCCGGACACCGAGTCGGTCATCCGCAGCCAGGTGCCGTCGCCGTCGCTGACCGGGTCGGTCGCGGTCACCCAGTCGACGATCTTGCGCTCGCCCGTGGTGGTCTTCTGCAGCGCCGGGTGGCCGACGTCGACGCCCGAGTCGAGGATGCCGATGGTGATCCCGCGGCCGTCGGCCTTGGGGTGCTGCTGGACGAAGTCGACCGCGCCCGTCTCGAAGGACGGGTTGTACGGGTTCTTCGCCGGGGTCTTCCTGTCCGGCGCCGGGTAGCTGCCGGTGGCCTTCGTCTTCGGGGAGGACCCGTTGGCGCGGTCGCCCGCGGGCGTCGGGTCGTCGAGCTTGATCTCCTGCTTGAGATCGATGCCCTGGACGGACGACAGCTTGGAGGCGGCCCTGATGGTCTTCTCGGCGGTCGCGGTGGGCACGGTGGCCCGCACATAGCCGAGCTTGTCGTAGGTGCGCCCCAGCACGGAGCCCTCGACGGAGTCCAGCTGCTCGGCGACCTGGGCGGTCTTGCCGGGCGTGGTGGCGACCATCATCGTGATGTTCTTCTCGCCCTTGGCCTTGGCCTTGGCCAGGACTTCGGCGTCGGTCGCACCGAGCTTGTCCGCCGAGGCGTCCTCGGTGGAGGACTTGACGGGCCCGGGCGCGGGGTTGTCGACGGCGAAGACGGGGGCCGCACCGGTGGCGGCCAGCGCGGCCACCAGGCCTGCCGCGGCCGCCACTCGGGCCACGCGTCTTGCCCCGGGTATGAGACTGGGGGACTCGGAGGTCATCAGCATCCCTGAGATTGATCGAGACAGTCCGGAATTCGGTACCGGATGACCGCTCACCCTTTCGTAAATGACAGGGGTTTGTGGAGAGTTGTAGGGGGCGAGATGTGTACATGGCGGCATCCCGCCATCTGAGCTGATGTGCCATCAGGGATGAAGTGATGCAAAAGCGGTCGCTGTGACGGGTGCGCGACGCGGTGCTTACTCGACAGGCCATGCTCCTGGCAAGAGGTGTTTTCGGCATGGCGCATACACGGCGATCGCGTGTCCCGGGCGGTGTGTTCGGTTCCGCACGCTCCCCGAGGGTGCGCGTACGCGGCCGGGCGCGCCGGCGCTCAGCGGGGCAGGACCACCAGGCGGACGGCCGTCCCGCGGCCCGCCGCCAGCGCCGTGCGCACCGCGGCCGCCTGCCGGGCGGGCGCGTCGAGCAACTGCCCCGGCACGAGAGGGACGACGGCGACCCCCAGCCGTTCCAGCCGCTCCCGCCGGGCGGCGCGCGCGGACCGCCGGTCGTCGGGCCCCCGCCGCCGGTCGTCGTCGGTCCCGCCGCGCCCGGGCGCCCCGGCGTCGAGCACCACGGCCACCGCGTGCTCGGGCCAGTACGCGTCCACCGCGCCCAGACGCGCGCCCCCGGGGAGCCGCAGATCCACGTTCCACAGCGGATCCGGCAGCCCGTACGAGCGCACCAGGGCGTACAGCCGGCCCTCCGCCCGGGCGCGGCCCTCGGCCAGCAGCGAGTCGACCGTGTCCGCCACCGGGGCGCGCCCCAGCAGCCCGGCCCGGCGCAGCTCGCCCACCACGGCGGCCGGTTCGCCGTGGCCGCCGCGGATCGCCTCGACGAGCAGCCGGCGCACCGCCGAGGCGTCCGGGAGCCCCGCCACGGCGTCCGCCAGCGCCCGTTCCACCGGCGCCACGGGCAGCCCGCGCACCTGCTCGGGGCGCGGGCGGTCGCCGGACCGCACCAGGCGCACGTCCCGCAGCGAGCGCAGCCGGCGGGTGCGCGGCACGAGCACGTCGATCCGCTCCGACGCGCCGAGCGGCGCCGCCGTCACGAAACCGTGCAGGGCGAGCGCGGCGAGCCCCGTGATCATGGCCTCCCCGTACCCGGGGTCCGCGCCGGGCCGCGCCCGGCCGTCCGCCGTCCCGTCCGCCGCCCCGCGGGCGCCCCGGCGCCGGGAGAGCGGCGGGCGGCCCGCGTACAGCAGGGCGGAGCGCAGCCGCTCCTCGTCGGACGGCGGCCCCGGGTGCAGGACGTACACGCCGGGCAGCGGCTGCTGCCACGGACCGCCGGCCCCGCACCGCGCCGCGGCCTGGGCGGCGGAGACGCCGTATGCCCTCAACTGCGCCTCGGACACGACGCGTCGGCGGACGTCGTCGGTGATGCGGAAGCGGCAGGGGAAGGGCGGAGTGTTCTGGGTCATGCTTCCGGGTATGCCGCATCCGGCCGCGCCGCCAACCCCTTGTTACACACCCGTCGGCAATTCAGGACGACGCCGTCCTGAAGTACGCGCGTCCGGCGGCCGGAAAAGGGCCGTCCCGGCGGGAGGACACCCCGCCGGGACGGCCCCGGGGCAGCCGGGCCGGGCGGACCCGGAACCGGCCGCCCGCGTCAGACGCCGGCCGGCGCGGTCGCGCCCGCGTCGCACGCCTGGGCCCGCAGCGCCCGGGCCAGGTCGTCCCGCGCCTCCAGCACCAGCCGCCGCAGCGCCGGCGCCGCGTCCGCGTGGCCGGCCAGCCAGGCGTCCGTCGCCTCCAGCGTCGCCGGGCTGTCCTGGAGCGACGGGAACAGGCCCCGCACCACGTTCATCCCGGTCTGGATCGACCGCTCGGCCCACAGCCGCTCGATCGCGGCGAAGTACTTCTCCGCGTACGGCGCCAGCAGGTCGCGCTGCGAGGGCTGCTCGAAGCCCGCGATCGTGGCCTCCGCCAGCGCGTTGGACAGCGCGTCCGACTCCACGACGTCCGCCCAGGCGCGCGCCTTCACCTCGGCGGAGGGCCGCGAGGCCAGGCACCGCACCTGGTGCCGCTCCCCGGACGCGGTGTCGTCACGGGTCAGCTCGGCGTCGATCACCGACGCGTCGACCGCCCCGTGCGCGGCCAGCGGCGACAGGAACGCCCACCGCAGCTCCTGGTCCACGTCCAGCCCGTCGACCCCGGCCGAGCCGTCGAGCAGCCCCTTCAGCAGCCGGAAGTCCTCCTCCGACTCGGCGACCGACGCGAAGAACCGCGCCCAGGCCAGCTGGTGCTCGCTGCCCGGCTCGGCGATCCGCAGCTCCCGCAGCGCGCCCTCGGACAGCGCCCGGCCGCCCTCCTCGCGCCACTGGGGCGCCGCGTAGTGGGTCAGGGCCGTCCGGGTCCAGGCGTGCAGCATCTGGAGGACGCCGATGTCGGACTCCCGGCCCGAGAAGGCCAGCACCAGGGAGACGAAGTCACGGGCCGGCATCAGCCCGTCGCGCGTCATGTTCCACAGCGCCGACCAGCACAGCGCCCGCGCCAGGGGATCGGTCAGGTCCCCGAGGCGCTCCCGCAGCGTGGCCAGCGACCCCTCGTCGAAACGGACCTTGCAGTACGTCAGGTCGTCGTCGTTGACCAGGATCAGCTCCGGCCGCTCCGCCCCGGTCAGCTCCCCGACCACCGTGCGCGGCCCCGCCACGTCCGTCTCGGCGCGCGCGTACCGCACCAGGCTCCCGTCGGCGTCCCGGCGGTACAGCCCGACCGCCACCCGGTGCGGGCGCAGCTCCGGGTGGGACCCGGCCGCCTCCTGGAGGACGGCGAGCTCGGTGATCCGGCCCGCCGCGTCGTACGTCGCCACGGGCGTCAGCGAGTTGACGCCCGCGGTCTGCAGCCAGGAGCGCGACCAGGCGGTCATGTCGCGGCCGGACGTCTCGGCCAGCACCGACAGCAGGTCGTCCAGCCGGGTGTTGCCGTAGGCGTGCTTCTTGAAGTAGCGCCGGGCGCCCTCCAGGAACGCCTCCCGCCCCACGTACGCCACCAGTTGCTTCAGCACCGAGGCGCCCTTGGCGTATGTGATGCCGTCGAAGTTCAGCTTGGCGTCCTCCAGGTCACGGATGTCGGCCGTGACCGGGTGGGTGGACGGCAGCTGGTCGGCGCGGTACGCCCATGACTTGCGGTTGTTGGCGAAGGTGATCCAGCCGTCCTCGAACCGGGTCGCCTCCACCATCGCGAAGACGCCCATGAAGTCCGCGAACGACTCCTTCAGCCACAGGTCGTCCCACCACCGCATGGTGACCAGGTCGCCGAACCACATGTGCGCCATCTCGTGCAGGATGACGTTGGCCCGGCTCTCGTACGACGCCTGCGTCACCTTGCCGCGGAAGATGTACTCCTCGCGGAACGTGACGCAGCCCGGGTTCTCCATCGCGCCCAGGTTGT
This sequence comes from Streptomyces tyrfis, assembly GCF_037034285.1. NCBI lineage: Bacteria > Bacillati > Actinomycetota > Actinomycetes > Kitasatosporales > Streptomycetaceae > Streptomyces > Streptomyces tyrfis. The sequence goes on from NZ_JBAGJZ010000017.1 coordinate 76,867, forward strand.
ACTCCGGCACGAACGCCTGGTCGTACTTCCCGAACGGGTACGGGTAGTCGAAGTGGTCGTGGAAGAAGTCCAGGCCCTGCTTGGTGACGAGGAAGACGTCGTCCGCGTCGAAGTGCTTGGCGAGCCCCTTGCGGCACATCGCGCCGAGCGGGATCTCCAGCGTCGTGCCGTCGTCGAACGCGCGGCTGTAGGAGTCGGTGACGTAGTGGTACGGACCCGCGACGACCGCCGTGATGTACGTCGAGATCGGCTTGGTCTCGGCGAACCGCCACACCCCGCCGTCCCGCGACTCGACGGCCCCGTTGCTCCAGACCGTCCAGTCCTCGGGCGCCGCGACCTCGAAGCGGAAGGGGGCCTTCAGGTCGGGTTGCTCGAAGTTCGCGAAGACCCGGCGCGAGTCGGCCGGCTCGTACTGCGTGTAGAGGTAGACCTCGCCGTCCTCCGGGTCGACGAAGCGGTGCATGCCCTCACCGGTCCGGCTGTACGCGCACTGCGCGTCGACCACCAGCAGGTTCTCGCCCTCCGGGAGGTCGTCCAGCGCCACCCGCGTCCCGTCGAAGACGGCGGCGGGGTCGAGCGGCCGCCCGTTGAGCGTCACCGCGTTCACGCTCGGCGCCACCAGGTCCGCGAAGGTCGACGCCCCCGCCCGCGCGGTGCGGAACCGGATCGTCGTCACCGAGCGGAAGGTCGGCGAGCCGGAGGGGGCGCCGTCGCCGGAGCCGCCCTCCCCGCCGGACCCACCGGAGCCGCCGACGGCCGACCGCAGGTCGAGAACGACCTCGTATCCGTCGACGCTCAGCAGCTCGGCCCGTTCGCGGGCCTCGTCGCGGGACAGGTTCTCACCGGGCACGGGCACACTCCTTTGTGGTCACGTTCCTTTGGGTACGTTCGAATACTTTGATCCTCCCACGCCGCCGCCGGGCCCGGCGTGCGGGAATGGCCCGAGCACCCGAAGGCGTTCTCGCGCACAGGTGTGCACGCCCCGATGAGGAGAGACATGTCTGAGAACACCGCGGCGACCGGCAGGACCCCCGTCGACTTCTGGTTCGACCCGCTCTGCCCCTGGGCGTGGATGACCTCCCGCTGGATGCTGGAGGTGGAGAAGGTCCGTGACGTCGAGGTCCGCTGGCACGTGATGAGCCTGGCCGTCCTCAACGAGGACAGGCTCGACGAGCTGCCCGAGGAGTACCGGGACATGCTGGAGAACCAGGCGTGGGGCCCGGTCCGCGTGGTCGTCGCCGCCCAGCAGAAGCACGGCGACGACATCGTCGGCCCGCTCTACACCGCCCTCGGCACCCGCTTCCACAACCAGGGCGAGGGTGCCACCCGCGAGGCGATCGCGGGCGCGCTGGAGGACGTCGGCCTGCCCGCCGAGCTGGCCGACTACGCGGACTCCGGCGCGTACGACGCCGAGCTGCGCGCCTCCCACAAGGAGGGCATCGACAAGGTCGGCCAAGACGTCGGCACCCCGGTCATCGCCGTCCCGGGCGCGGACGGCGAGCAGATCGCCTTCTTCGGCCCGGTCGTCACCCCCGCCCCCAAGGGCGAGGAGGCGGCGAAGCTGTGGGACGGCACGCTGCTGGTCGCGTCGATCCCGGGCTTCTACGAGATCAAGCGGACCCGGACGCAGGGCCCGATCTTCGACTGAGCCGGAACGGGCGGTCGGACGGCCTCCCCGGGCGGCTTCCGCCCCCCGGTCCCGGCCCCGCACAGGTGCGCGGGACCGGGGACCGACGGGCGCCGTCCCTCCTCGGGGCGGGAGCCCGCCCGGGGCCGTCACCCGCACAGCGCGGCCACCTTCGGCAGCCGGGAGGCCACCCGCTCCGTGTCCTCGAAGTCGAAGTCCCACTCCGGGTCCAGGGCGGGGTAGCGGACCGAGAACGAGCCGCCGGGCAGGTTCTCGCCGGTGGCCGCCCGATGCGCCTCCCAGGCCACCGCGAGCATCCGCTCGCACTCCACCTCCTCGCCCTCCGCCGCCGCGGCCCGGATCTCCGGCAGTCCGGCCAGCGCGTCCGGATCGGCGACGACCCGCTCGAACACCTCCCGGCCCTGCGCCATGAGCCAGCCCCGGAAGTACTCGAAGCCGTCGTCGGAGCAGCCGCCGTTGATCAGGTACGCCGCCGCCCACAGCGGGGCCCGGTAGGAGGCGGCCATCAGGTCCCACACCAGCTGCTGCGCGGCGACGATCTCCTCCGGGGGCCGGGCGGCGAGCAGTTCGCAGGCCCGTACGACGACGGTCTCCGCGTCCGCCGGTTCCCCGGCCCCGGCGCGGGCCTCGTCGATCAGGTGCCAGAAGTCCGTGGTGTCCATGAGGCACAGCATGGATCATGGGTCCGACAGTCCCGCTCCCGTCGGGCCTCCGAAGGCCGAGTCCCCGAAGGAGGCCGGGCGGAGCGGCGGCCGCCGGGGCCGGACCGGGGACCGGCGAGCCGGACGACGGCGGGACCGGAGACGGGACCGGGGGAGAAGGGGAAGCGGACATGGACCTGCGACCGGCACGGGCGCACGAGGCGGAGCTGCTCAGCGAGCTGGCCCTGGCGTCGAAGGGGCACTGGGACTACGACGAGGCGTTCCTCGCCGCCTGCCGCGAGGAACTCACCCTGCGCCCGGACGAGATCGAGCGCCGCCGGACGACGGTCGCGGAGGAGGGCGGACGGGTCCTCGGCTTCGCCACCCTGGAGGGCGCCCCGCCCGCGGGCGCGCTCGGCATGATGTTCGTCGCCCCGGAGGCGATCGGCCGGGGCGCCGGACGCCTCCTGTTCGAGCACATCGGGGCGGAGGCCCGCCGCCTCGGCTTCACCCGCCTCACCATCGACGCCGACCCGAACGCGGAGCCGTTCTACCGGGCGATGGGCGCGGTCCGGATCGGGGAGACCCCGTCCGGCTCGATCCCCGGCCGTGTGCTGCCGCTGATGGAGTACGCGGTCACCCCGCGCTGACCCCCTGCGGGTCGCCGGGGCCCGTTTCCCCGGCGCCGCCGTCCCCGGCGTTCGTGTCCCCGGCGTTCGTGTCCGCCGTGCCGGTGTCCGCCGCGCCGGCGGCCCGCGCGCCCGCGATCCGTGCCCCGGCGTCACCGCCCGCGGCCCCGCTGCCCGCGGCGCCACCGCCCGGCGCACCGGCGTCGCCCGCCTCGGCGTCCCGGCGGCCCGCCGCCGCCAGGACCAGGGTGACCGTGAGGGAGGCTCCCGCCATCACGGCCATCGCCGTCCCCGGCGAGGTCCACTCGGCGACGGTCCCGGCGAGCCCCGCGGCGACGCCCTGCAGGGTGAGCATGCCGGAGGAGTGCAGCCCCAGCGCGTGGCCGCTGATCTCGTCCGGGGTCAGGTCCATCAGACGCTGCTGGAGCAGCAGGCTCGCCGCGAACCCGACCGAGGCCGGCGCGGCCAGCGCGAGCGCCAGGGGCAGCGCCGGACGCGCGGCGAACAGCAGGTACGGGGCCGCCAGGAGCAGCAGCAGCGCGGTGGCCGCCCACTGCCCGGACCCCGGCCCGTGCGCCCGTTCCCGCAGGCGCGGCGCGACGAACCGGCCCACCGCCGTGTCCCCGGCCAGCATCCCCAGCGCGGCACAGGCGAACAGCAGCCCCGCGTGCCCGGGGGCGTACGGGACGAACAGCGACTCGCAGCCGACGACCAGCCCGTTCGGCACCCAGAGCGCGAGATACGTCCGGCGGCGCGGGCCCGAGGACCACAGCACCCGGTTGACCCGCCAGGTCGCGGCGACCGAGGGCCGCCCGGAGGCCCGGGGCGGGCGGCGCGCCAGCCCGAACCGGGCGGCGGCCGCCCCGGCGAGATAGAGGACGGCGGCGACCAGCAGCGCACCGCGCGCGGTCAGCGCCGCCACCAGGAGCCCGCCGATCGCGTACCCGCCGACCTGAGCCAGCCCGGTGCACATGTTCAGCACCGAACGCCCCAGCAGATAGCCGTCCCTGGGCAGGATCTCGTTCAGCAGCCCGTACCGCACCCCGCCGCCCACCGCGGCGACCACCCCTTCCGCCAGGACGATCGCGAAGACGGCCGGCAGCGGAAGCCCGGGGACGGCCAGCACGGCGGTGGCCGCCCCGAAGGCGAGCGCCATGCCGGTCATCGCGGCCCGCGGCGGCAGCCGGTCCGCCGCGGACATCAGCACGGTCGCCCCGATCACCTGGGCCAGCGAGGAACCGAACATGGACAGGGCGGCCAGCAGCGGCGAGTCGGTCGCGGAGTAGACGAGGGCGCCCAGGGCCGGCCCGCTCATCGTCGACGCGGCGACCTGGACGGCGCTGAGCGCGAAGAGCGGCCGGAACTGGGGCGCCCGGAAGAGGTCCCGGTAGGTGCGCATGCGGGGAGTCTCGGCGGCGGTCCGCGCGGGCCGTTACTGTTTCGCGCGGAGGCGAAACGTCATGGGGCTGTGGGAGATCAGCGCGGACACCCTCGCGGGCGGCCGGTTCGTGGTCTCGCCGCTCGCCGAGACCGTCGCCGCCCTCAAGTCCCTGGAACGCGGACGGCCCGAGCATCCCGGCGAACGCGCCTGGCTCGACGCCCATCTGCCCGCCTACCGGGCGCGGCGGGCCGCCGACCCGGTGGCCGCGCTCCTCGTCCCGACGGCGCTCTGCGGCAGCTGGAACGCGGACTTCATCACCCCCACCCCGAAGGGCGAGGGCGCCCCGTCCTTCGAGGAGGAGCTGGCCGCCGTCCGGGCCACCTCGCCCGAGCGCGCCCGCGCCGACGTGGTGGTGTCCCTGGGCGGGCGCCCGCTCCCGGAGCCCCTGGTCCGCGACGACCTGGCCGGGCGCGCCGCCGACGTGCTGCACTGGGTCTGGCACCACACCGTGCTGCCCGGCTGGCCGCGCCGCCGCCGGATCATCGAGGCGGACATCGTCGAGCGGACCGGACAACTGGGCCGGCACGGCTGGGCCGCCGCCCTCAGCGGGCTGCGCCCGGGGATGCGGTGGCTGGGGGACGGCCGGCTCCGGATCAACGCGCACGACCACCCGCCGAAGCGGCTGTCCGGGGCGCGACTCTTCTTCGTTCCGGTCACCCAGAAGGCGGGCTGGGTGTCCTGGGCCGACGACGCCCTGCGGTACGCGATCGTCTACCCCTGCTCGGGCGCCCTGGCCGACGCGGACCGGGCGTCGGCGCCGGAGCCCCTGGGCCGGCTGCTGGGTCCGGCGCGGGCGGCGGTCCTGGTCCTCCTCGCCCGCCCCAAGAGCACCACCCAGCTCGTCGCGCTGACCGGCCAGGGCCTGGGCTCGGTCGGCCGCCACCTCAGGGTGCTGCTGGACTCGGGCCTGATCGACCGCCGCCGAGCGGGCCGGTCGGTGCTGTACTTCCGTACGGACGTGGGGGACGCGCTGGTGAACGCCCGGCGCGACGACCGGGCGGGCGGGCGTCCCGCCGCCCCCTCGGCCTGGGCATAGGCTTGCGGGGAGCGCAGCGGGACAGGGAGACGGCGGGCATCGAACGTCCGTCGTCCGGACCGCAGTTGAGCGCACGCGAACGACAAGGGGCCGAGCGAGGGGGGAAGGACCATGACGGACCGGGGCGGCAAGCGCGGCGGTGACAGCGGCACGGGCGGCGGGGGCGGCACGGGCGGCGGACGGCGGCGGGCGGCGGACCCGGCCGGACTGGGCCGGCTCCTCGCGTCCTACCGGGAACGCCCGACGATGGGCAAGCTCGCCATGACCGTCGTCCCGGCGGTCGCGTTCTCCCTGTTCCTGGACGAATCCCTCGCCACGCACGGCGTCGGACACCTCATATTCGACGCCGTCTGCCTCCTGCTGTCCGTATGGGGAGCGGTCAGGCTGATCCGTTCCTTCGTCTCCTGGCTGGACCTGTACGAGGACGGCATCGTCTACCGGGGCAGGCGCGGGGTGCGGTGGGCGTACGCCTGGGAGGACATCCACGACGTCACGCTGTCCCGCGAGGCCACCTACCTCGGCGGGTCGTCGCGGCCCGTGTCGGACAAGATCGTCGCGCGTCTGTACACGGCGAACGAGGGAATCGCCTGCCAGCTCTCCGGTAACTACTTCATCTCCGACAGCGGCGGCGGCTTCCTGCGCACGTTCTTCCGGTCCCGGGGCAGCCTGACGCCGATGTTCGGCGGGATCATCGACCGCGTCGTCGAGGCGCGGGTACGGCTCATCCTGAGCGAACTGGCCGGGGGCGGCGACGTCCGCTATCCCCCCTTCGAGATCGGCGCCACGTACCTCTACGTCGACGGCGCCGCCGACGAGATCCCCTGGGACGAGGTCACCCGGATGACCGTGGAGGCCCAGCAGATCGCCGTCACCGTCCCCCACCTCCAGCGCCGCATGGAAGGCATCAAGCTCAAGGCGGACGGCACCCGCGGGAACTACCGGGTCGGCCGGGACAACACCCTGTACATCGGGACCAAGGACATGCACCAGTGCCAGAAGGCCATCATCTGGTCCGTCATGGCCCACATCGCGGACTCCCTGGACGCGGACCGGGACAAGGGAGCGGACACGGAATCGCGGTGACCGCCGGTCGCGTGATCCGCACCGGAACCCTGGTCCGGCAAGCACCGCGAGCGGTCGCGCGGCCCGCCGTCGTCGAGGCCGCCGGCGGGCGGAAGACCTCGGGCATGAGGATCGGCGCCGCCGCCCATCACCTGGTGGCCGGCACCCGAATACCGCTCACGTGGGGCGGGGGACAGTGCCTGCGTCCGGTCACATGAACGCCGGGTGCCGGGGCGACCGGGTGACGGGATCGCCCGGCAGGAGACGGCATTTGGCCGGCTCCCGCCCCCGGAGCGTCGAGCCACCCATCGCCCGTGCGGTCAAGAGCGTTCATTCAGCCAGCATCATCGCGGAACCGGACATACCGCGTGAGGTGCGCCAACAGGGTCTATTCCGCCTGGTAGTCATGGCCTGTCGTACTGACCCCCGCCGGGTACGCATGGCCTCGTAGGAGGGGCGTGCACCGGCATGCCGGAACGAGGTATGCCCTGTGAGGTTGTTCCGCCGCGCCATCGGACGGTCCGCCGCCGTCCTCGCCACAGCGCTCGCCGCCGTGCTCGCCCTGACCCCGTTCGGTGGCACCGCCGCCGCGGCGCCGGCCGCGCCCGCACCCGCCGCGGCCCCGGCCACCGCCGCGGCCGTGGGGCCCGTCAGGCTCCACGTCGCGGGCTTCGGCAGCGGCCCGCTGAACGTTGCCGTGCAGTCCGCCCGGGAGACCGGACTCGATGCCGCGGTCGCCCGTGGCTTCGCGCGCTCCGACTGCCAGGTGAGCGCCGGCCCCGCCGTCGTCAACACGCTGCCGAACGGGTGGGTGCAGGTGCACATCGAGTACCTGTGCACCGGTGAGCCCCACGTGGGTTCCCCGACCTTCGTGCTCAAGCGCTACCACAAGAGCTCCGACACCCTGAGCACCCCGTGGGACGCCCCCGTCGGCTACGACCTCCAGGGCCCGCTGGGCACCCTGTACACCGAGCCCGAGCCGGACACCGTGCCCCTCTATCTCTGTCAGGTGCGTGGTGATCACTTCGCCACCACCGACGTCGGCTGCGAGGGGCAGACGTATGTGACGCGCCTCGGCTGGCTGTACGCCGCACCGCCCGCCGGGACGTCGACGCTGCCGCTGCTGCGCTGCCTGCGCAAGGAGAACCGGCAGATCTTCGAGTCCCACCAGGCCGACTGCGAGGGGCAGATCATGGGCGGGCTGCTCGGCTACCTCCTGCCCTGACCAGCCCTTCGCTCGCCCCGGCCCGTTCCGGTCCGGGCCTTCAGCGGCTGAGCCACTCCACGACCTCGACCGCGTCCCCGACGCTCACCACGCCCTCCCGCACCACCGCGTTCTTGGCGCCGAAGCTGACCTTGTTCTTGAACTCCGGTTCGCGGCGGTACGTCGACAGGGTGCGGATCGGCTCCGGGCCCGCGCGGCGGCCGGTGCGCTGGTCGACCATGGGGACGGCGCAGCGGGTCGCCCGTACGGAGTGCGCGAGTTCCACCGTGCCGAGGGTCATCCGGCGCACCCGGTCCTCGAAGTGCGGTTCGTCGTCGCCGGCCAGGACGATGTTGGCGCGGAAGCGGTCCATCGGGATGGGCGTCGCGTCGCCTCGGTCGGCGATGCGGGCGTTGAGGCCGTCGAGGGAGGCCGTCGAGGCGACCAGCACCGCGTGCGCGTCGGCGAAGTTGACCTTGCCGGGGGTGTCGCCCCAGCCGTCCCGGTCGAAGCCGGGCACCACCCGTACCAGGCGGGACGGGGCGCCGAGGGCGTCCGAGAACCACTCCGCGACCTCGTCCCCCTGGTCGGCGGCGACGCCGAGCGGGCGGTCGAACATGCTGACCTCGCGGCGCGGGCCGTCCGGGTCGACGTCCAGCCGCAGCGGCTCGACTCCCTCGGCGGACAGCGCCAACGCCGCGCCCCCGGCCAGGACTTCGACCCCGATCGCGGCCATCGCGGGGTGCGTGCGCTGGCTGCGGAACGCGCCGTCCGCCGTGTCGACCACCATGAACGTGCGGTCGTGTTCGAGGCCGGTCCCCAGCACCCGGGCGGAGCCGACGGCGGTTCCGGCGCAGCCCTTGACCGGGTAGTAGGCGAGCTCGCGGACGGTGATGGTCACGGCGTCCCCTCCGGGGCGGCGGCTTCGAGCTCGTCGACGCCGCCGGACATGACGGTGCGGATGTGGCGGGTGAGGTGGTCGACGGGCCAGTCCCACCAGGCCACGGCGAGCAGCCGGGCGACGGTCTCCTCGTCGTAGCGGGTGCGGATCAGCCGGGCCGGATTCCCGCCGACTATTCCGTAGTCGGGCACGTCGGAGGCGACGACCGAACCCGCGCCGATGATCGCGCCGTGCCCGATCCGCACGCCGGGCAGCACCGTGGCGCCGTACCCGAACCAGACGTCGTTGCCGACGACCGTGTCGCCCCGGCTCGGCAGCCCGGTGAGCAGGTCGAAGTGCTCGGCCCAGGAACCGCCCATCGACGGGAACGGGAACGTGGACGGACCGTCCATGCGGTGGTTGGCGCCGTTCATGAGGAACCGCACCCCGGTCCCCAGTGCGCAGAACTTCCCGATGACCAGCTTCTCCGGGCCGTAGTGGTACAGCACGTTGCGGGTCTCGAACGCGGTCGCGTCGTCCGGGTCGTCGTAGTACGAGAAGTCCCCGACCTCGATCAGGGCGGACGTCACCAAGGGCTTCAGCAGGACGACCCGGGGCTGTCCGGGCATGGGGTGCAGCACGGTGGGATCGGCGGGCAGGAGAGGCATGGGCCCATCATCGCATTCCCCGGCATGAGGTAGGTTCCTTTTGGGAACTATATGGATCCGACGAGAGGGGCGGGCATGGAACCGGCGTGGGCCGAGGTCGACGACTACTTCAACGGGCTGCTGCTGGGCGCGGACGAGGCCCTGGACGCGGCCGTGGCCGCCAGCGAGGAGGCGGGACTCCCCGCCATCCAGGTCGCCGCCAACCAGGGCAAGCTGCTGCAGATGCTGACCCGGCTGCAGGGCGCGCGCACGGTGCTGGAGATCGGCACCCTGGGCGGATACAGCACGATCTGGCTGGCGCGGGCGCTGCCCGAGGGCGGCAGGGTCGTCACCCTGGAGGCCGACCCGGCGTACGCGGAGGTCGCCCGGGCGAACATCGCGCGGGCGGGGCTCGCGCACGTCGTCGACGTCCGGGTCGGCCCGGCGCTCGACACGCTGCCGGAGCTCGCGGCGGAGGGGCAAGGACCGTTCGACGTCGTGTTCATCGACGCCGACAAGCCGAGCAACCCGGAGTATCTGGCCTGGTCGCTGAAGCTGACCCGGCCCGGCAGCCTGATCGTCGCGGACAACGTGGTGCGCGACGGCGAGGTGGCCGACGCCGGGAGCGACGACCCGAAGGTGCGGGGCGTGCGCCGGTTCACCGAACTCGTCGCGGCCGAGCCGACGCTGACCGCGACCGCACTGCAGACGGTCGGCGCCAAGGGCTACGACGGCCTGCTGCTGGCCCTGGTCACCGGCTGACCCGCCAGGCGCCGCGCGCCCGGCGCAACAACCGGCCGACCGGGCGCGCGGCGGTCCCCCGGCACGGTCGGAGGCCCCGCGGCGTCCTCGGCCGGGCCGTGGCCCCCGACCGGGTGGCTGTCCCGGCTCGGGGGCGACGGAGCTTTCCCGGTTCGTCCGGCGGCGGGACGGAAAGTCGTATGACAAAGCCCGTCCGGGGCGCCCATGATCGGTTCTATGGACGTGCATGTGACCGACCCGCTTCGTACCGGCGCCGAGCGGCTGCCGGGAGGGCGGCTGCTGGCCTGGGCCGAATGGGGGCCGGAAGACGGGGTGCCGGTGCTGCTGTCGCCCGGGGCCGCCACCAGTCGGCGCCTCGGGTTCGGCGGCGACGTCGTGGACGGGCTCGGCGTGCGGCTGATCTCCGTCGACCGCCCCGGGCTGGGCGCCTCCTCGCCGCTGCCCGGCCGTGCCTTCGGCGACTTCGCCGAGGACATCCGGGCGTTCGCCCGGCAGCGCGGCCTGGGCCGGCCGCTGATGGTCGGCAACTCGCAGGGGGCGCCCTTCGCCCTCGCCTGCGCCGCCGCCGGGGTGGTCGGCGCGCTCGCGGTGGTCTCCGGGGCGGACGACGTGGCCGAGCCGCGGTTCGCCGACGCGCTCCCGGACGACCTGCGGGGCCTGGTCGACCTGGCGGTGTCCGACCCGGCCGCCGCCGAGAAGATCTTCGCCGGGTTCACCGCGCGGGCCATGTGGGACATGGTCATGTCCCACAGCCCGGAATGCGACCTCGCCGTCTACCGGCAGCCCGCCTTCGCCGCCGCCTACCGGCGCGCCCTCGACGAGGCCTTCGCGCAGGGGGCCGCCGCGGGCTACGCCCGGGACACCGCGCTGGCCATGGGCCGGTGGGACATCGCCCTGGGGGACATCGCCGTACCCGTCGACCTCTGGTACGGGGAGAAGGACACCGGCCACTCGCCCGACCACGGCGAAGGGCTGGCCGCGCGCATCCCGGGCGCGGTCCGGCACCTGGTGCCGGACGCGGGCGGGTCGGTGCTCTGGACGCACGCCGGACAGGTGCTGGGCGCCCTGCTGGAGCACGCCTCCGCCGGCTGACCGCGCCGTCCGGACGGCACATGACGGCACATCGAGAAGAACCCCCGCCAGTCACGTCCTGGCGGGGGTTCTTCCTTCATCCGCCTGCCCGGTGAAGGTTGAGAAGACGATCACGAGGCAGGACGTTCACGCGCCTCCCGGTCAGGGGGCGAGCAGCAGCACGTCGGCGCGCTCCTTGGCGGCCGCGTACCGCTTCGCCACGTCCTGCCAGTTGACGACGGCCCACATGGCGTCGATGAAGTCGACCTTCTGGTTCTTGTACTGGAGGTAGAAGGCGTGCTCCCAGGCGTCGAAGACCAGGATCGGGGTGGACCCCTGGCCGACGTTGCCCTGGTGGTCGTAGACCTGCTCGACGATCAGCTTGCCGCTGACCGGCTCGTACGCCAGGACGCCCCAGCCGGAACCCTGCGTGGTGGCCGCGGCCTTCGTCAGCTGGGCCTTGAAGCCGGCGAACGAGCCGAACGACTCCGTGATCGCGTCCGCGAGGTCGCCGACGCCGTCCGCGGCGAGGGGCTCGCCGCCGCCGTCGCCGGTCATGTTGTGCCAGTAGATCGAGTGCAGGATGTGGCCGGAGAGGTGGAACGCGAGGTTCTTCTGGAGCCCGTTGATCGCCCCCCAGACACCCTTGTCGCGCGCTTCCTCCAGCTGCTCCAGGGTGTCGTTCGCGCCCTTCACGTAGGCGGCGTGGTGCTTGTCGTGGTGGAGCTCGATGATCTGCGGGTTGATGACCGGTTCGAGCGCCGCGTAGTCGTACGGGAGTTCCGGAAGCGTGTACGTGGCCATGGTTTCGAACCCTCCAGCTGCTTACCTGTCGTTATTGCGAATAATTCGCAGGAGCAGGCTAGCAGCAGGAAGTGCGGATGGTGATCAGCCTTTGGACCTAGACCGTGTCCCCGCGACGGGGCCGCCGGCCGGCGGCGGCCGGCGGCCGGCGGAGCGGGCGGCCGTGGCGGCCGGTCAGGCGCGGGCGCGGGTACGGGCCTCGGCGAGACGGGTCAGATGGTCCTCGTACGCCTTCGCGTAGAACGCCGCACGCGCCGGGTCCGGTTCGACGACCGCCGCGGGAGCCGTCCAGGCGGCCGTGTCGAGGTCCGCGCCGAAGCGGCGTGCCGCCGCCAGGACGGCGCCCCGGGCGCCCACCTCGCCCTCGGCGATCCGTACGGGCCGGCCCAGCACGTCCGCGAACAGGCGGGTCCAGGCGGGGGAGCGGGCGCCGCCGCCGCACAGGGCGAGGGCGCCGGTGAGGCCCGCCGCCTCCAGGCAGTGGCGGGCGGCGAAGCCGATGCCCTCGCAGACCGCGCGGACCAGGTCCGCGGGGGTGGTCTCCAGCGACACGCCGGTGAGTTCGGCGCGCAGCCTCGGCTCGACGAACGGGGCGCGCTCGCCGGACGGCGCGAAGTAGGGGAGCACCCGTACGCCGTTCGCGCCCGGCGGGGTCGCGGCCAGCAGCGCGTCGACGTCCGAGTGGTGCACCCCGGTCGTGGTCAGGACCCAGTCCAGGGCCGCGGTGCCGACCATCGCGGGCATGGCGCGCAGCCAGTGGCCGGGGCGGTCGGTGGAGATGTGCAGACCGGCGGGCTCGCCGTCCAGGTCCAGCCGCTCGGTGGCCACCAGCGCGGCCAGACAGGTGCCCACGATCAGCAGCCCGTCCCCGGGGCGGGTGACGCCCGCCCCGAGGGCGCAGGCCGGCAGATCGTACGGGCCGTTGGAGATCGGCACCCCCGAGGGGAGCTCCCCGGTGGCGACGGGGTCGCTGACCGGGGCGAGGAGCCCGGCCCGGTGGGCCAGACCGAGCGCGGCCACCACGTCGGAGGCATAGGCGCGGGTCATCGGGTCCAGGAACGGCATCGACGCGTCGGAGACGTCCGTCGCCCGCACCCCGGTCAGCCGCTGGAACACCATGTCCTTGCAGTACAGCGCGGTCGTCGCGGCGTCGAGCGACGCCGGGTCGCGGCGGTCGAGCCAGGCCAGCACCGGGCCGGGGCAGCCCGGGAACATCGCGCCGCCGGTGCGCCGGTACACGGCCGCGCACACCCCCGACTCCTGCCAGGCGTCGACGAGCTCATGGGCCCGCCCGTCCATCCAGGAGACCGCGGTGCGAACCGGTCGGCCCGTCCCGTCGACCAGCCAGACCCCGTCGCCCTGACCGGTGAGACCGGCGAACGCCACCCCGTCGGAGCCCAGCGCGGCCAGCACCTCGCGGACCGCGCCGTACACCTCGTCCATGTCCTGCTCCACACAGCCGTCGCGGATCGTCAGCCCCACCGGGCGGGACTCCACGGCGAGCGTGCGGCCGTCCGGGCCGAAGGCCGCCGCCTTCACCACGGAGGTGCCGACGTCGATGCCCAGGTACCGGGTGGGGGCCTGCCGGCCCGCGGGTACGGGGCTCGTGGTCCGCCGCGCCGTCATCGGGTCCCTCCGCACGTCGTCATGGGGCCGTCCCCGGTTCACAGCGCGTGGGCGAGGCGCTCGCCCCGCACGTACCGTGCGACCTCGGCCGCCGCGATCCGCGCCGCCTTCCGGGCGACCGCCCGGCTGGCGCCCGCCACATGAGGGGTCATCAGCAGGTTCGGGGTGCGGAACAGCCGCGACGACTGCGGGGGCGGTTCCTGCTCGTAGGTGTCCAGCGCCGCGGCCCGCAGCCGCCCCGAGTCCAGGGCGTCGCACAGCGCCTCCGTGTCCAGCAGCCCGCCCCGGGCCGCGTTCACCAGGACCGCGCCGCGCGGCAGCAGGGCCAGTTCGCGGGCGCCGACGAGATGCCGGGTCTCCGGGGTGAGCCGGGCGTGCAGGGTGAGGACCCGGGAACGGGCGAGCAGCGCCTCCAGCGACGGGGCGCGCACGCCGAGCCCGTCCACGATGTCGCCCGCGTACGGGTCGTACACCTCGACCCGCGCCCCGAACGCGGCCAGCACCCGGGCCACCCGGCTGCCCACCGCGCCGTAGCCGATCAGGCCGACGGGGGTGTCCTCCAGCTCCACACCGCACTGCTCGTACGTGTAGTGGGAGGCGTCCCAGCGGCGGTGCGCGGTGAGCGAGCGGTGCGCGTCGGGGATGCGGCGCAGCGCCGACAGCATCAGGCCCACCGTGAACTCCGCGGTCGCCGCCGCGTTGCGTCCGGGCGCGAAGCACACCCGCACGCCCCGGGCCCGGGCCGCCTCGGCGTTCACGTTGACCGGGCCGCCCCGGCAGACCACGACCAGCCGCAGGTCGGGGGCGGCGGCGAGGACCCGTTCCGTGAACGGGCCCATCTGGGTGACGCACACCTCGACCCCGTCCAGGGCGGCGATCAGCGCCTCCTCGGCGTGGCTGGCCTCGTCGACCTCGGCGACCCTGCCGAAGGGCTCCAGGGGCCAGGGCAGGGTGAGCTCGGTGATCAGGGGGTCCGTGCCGAGCGGGCCGAGGGCCTGGCGCAGCGCCTCGGAGATCAGGGAGTTGCGGACGAAGTGGTCGCCGGCGGCCAGGATTCTCGTGGTGCGGCGCGGCGCCCCGGGGCCGGGAGGCGTGGGGGCGGGCGTCGCGGGGCCGGGGGCCGGGGAGCCGGCGGTCGTCGGGGGGCGGTCCGGGGAACCGGCGGTCGTACCGGGGCGGGCCGGGGAGCCGGTCGTCGTCGTGGGGCGGGTCATCGCGGAGCGTCTCCTGTCCGGGCGTCGTAGACATGGATGGGCCGGGTGGACCGGCGGTGACGCGTACGAAGATCTTCCGGGCGGTCGCCGGGCGATGCCGGTGCGACCCGCCGCCGGACGCCGCGGCGGGGGACGCGCACCGCCTCGACGGCGGCACCGTCCCGCGCCCGGCCGTGTGAGGCCGCGCCCGCGCGGAGCCGGGTGCGCGCGGGACCCCTCCGGCGCGCGGGGGCGGCCCCCGGCCCGCCTCGCGGGGCCGGCCCGGTCACCCGTCATCGTCGCCCCCCGTCCCCGGCGTCCGGCGGGTGCGGCAGACCTCGTAGGGAACCTTGCGCTCGTCGAGGTCGCGCAGCGCGCGTTCGGACGCCCCGTCGTCGACCAGCAGCAGGTCGAAACGGGAGAGCGGGGCCAGCCGGTGCAGGGCGACCCGGTCCAGCTTGGAATGGTCCAGCAGCAGCACGTTGCGGCTCGCCGAGTCGAGCATCGCCCGCTTCACCGAGACGATGCGCTGCTCCTGGTGGTAGGCGAAACCGCCGGACACCGCGGAGGTGGAGGTGAAACATATGTCGACCTGGAGCGACTGCACCGCCTCCACGCACGAGACGCCGAGGAAGGAGGCGTGCAGCGGATCGAAGTCCCCGCCGAGGGCCATCAGCTGGACGCCGCGCTCGCGCGACAGCGGGTTGATCGCCTCGAGGAAGTTGGTGACGACGGTCAGCGGGGTGATGGACCGCAGCCCGCGCACGATCTCCAGCGTGGTCGTCGAGTCGTCCAGCATCACCGCCATGCCCGGCTCGATCAGCTCCAGCGCCCGCGCGGCCACGGCCGCCTTCTCGGCGCGCATCGCCTTCAACCGGTACGACACGTTCGACTCGAAGACGCCGGACGGCTGCGCGGTGACCCCGCCGCGGAACTTGCGGACGACTCCCTGCCGCTCCAGTTCGTCCAGATCCCGGTGGACGGTCATCAGGCTCACCTCGAAACGCTCCGCCAGTTCGGCGGCGCTCGCCTCGCCCCGGGCGAGGACGTACTCGGCCATGGACGCCTGACGCGGGGCCGGACCCCGCTGCGGAACGCTGCTCACGTGCTGATCCCTCTGATTCCTCGAAGCCTCGATCCATCGTCCGGATCCCCGCCCCGGCCGAGCCGGCCCCGGGCCGCGCGGGCCCAAAGGCCCACCGGCCCCGAGGACCCGTGCGGCACGGCCCGGTCCCGCGCCGACGCGGGGAACCGCCCGCCCGGTCGAACGGGCGAATCCCGTTCACACACCGAGGCGACTGGTTAACAGAGCTTGGAACAACCGAAGTTGACCGTCAATCCCTCGCACCGCGGAAATTCCCGGTGCAGAGTGGGAAGTTCACAGGAGGGACCGATATGTGGATGGGCATCGATCTCGGCACGCAGGGCGTCCGCGCGGTGGTGGCCGGGGAACGGGGCGAGATCCTGGGCAGCGGCTCCGCCCCGCTCACCGGACGGCGCGACGGGGTGCGGCACGAGCAGCGGCCCCTCGACTGGTGGACGGCGGTCTGCGCGGCCAGCCGCCGGGCCCTGCGCGACGCCCCCGCGCCCCGCGCGCTCGCCGTCTGCGCCACCTCCGGCACGGTCCTGCTCGCCGACCGGGCGGGACGGCCGCTGACCCCGGGGGTGATGTACGACGACGGCCGGGCCCGGGCCGAGGCGGTCCGGGCCCGGACCCCGCCGAGCTGGGCGCTGCCCAAGGCGATGTGGCTGCTGCGGGAGTACGGGCGCGGCGGACGTCCGGACCCGGCCGTACGGCTCATGCACCAGGCCGACCTGGTGCTGGCCCGGCTCGCCGGGACCCCGCTGCCCACCGACTCCAGCCACGCCCTCAAGACCGGGTACGACCCGGTGCGCGAGGCCTGGCCGCACCGCAGGCTCCGCCGGCTGGGCCTGCCGGAGGAGCTGTTTCCGCGGGTGGTGCGGCCGGGCCGGCGGATCGGGGAGGTGGGGCGGGCGGCCGCCGAGGAGACCGGCATCCCCGCGGGCACGCTCCTGGTGTCCGGGATGACGGACGGGTGCGCGGCGCAGATCGCCTCGGGCGCGCTCACCACGGGCTCCTGGAACTCGGTGCTGGGCACCACGCTGGTCCTGAAGGGGGTCACCTCGTCGCCGGTGGCGGATCCGGCCGGGGTGGTCTACAACCACCGCGCCCCGGACGGCGGCTGGCTGCCCGGCGGGGCCTCCGGGGTCGGCGGCGGGGCGCTGGCCGCCGCGTTCCCGGGCGCGGACCCGGCCGCGCTGGACGCCCTGGCCCGCGAGCGCGAACCGGCGCGGGTGATCGCGTACCCGCTCGCCGGCACGGGCGAGCGCTTCCCCTTCGTCGCGCCGGAGGCCACCGGCTTCCTGCTCGGCGAGCCCGCCGACGCGGCCGAGCACTGGGCGGCCCTGCTGACCGGGACGGCGCTGGTCGAACGGCTCTGCCTCGACTACCTCGACCTGCTCGGCGCCCCGCTGCACGGCCGGCTCACCTTCACCGGCGGCGCGGTCCGCAGCGGCTACTGGAGCCGGCTGCGCGCCGACGTCCTGGGCCGGCCCGTGTACATCCCGCGCTCCGGCGAACCCGCGCTCGGCATGGCGGCCCTCGCCGCGTACGGCGCGCGGGACGCCGCCACCCTGGCCGGGGCCGCGAACCGGATGGTACGACTGCGGCACGTGCTGCGCCCGCACCCGGCGCGCACCGCGTGGTACACCGAGCCGTACCTGACACTGGTGGACGAACTGGAACGGCGCGGCTGGCTCCCCGGCCCGGTCGCGGCGCACGCCCGGGCGCGGGCCGAGGCCTCGTGACCGCCCGGGCGGGGGCGCACCGAAGGGAGAAGACGTGACCAGGAGCCCGGCCGTCCTGCTGCTGGCCCGCCACGGTCAGACCGTCTGGCACGCGGAGAACCGCTACGCGGGCGTCAGCGACATCGCGCTCACCGACGAGGGGCGCCGCCAGGCCCGGCGGCTGGGGGAGTGGGCGGTCCGGCACCCGGTCGACGCGATCTGGACGTCCCCGCTCACCCGGGCGATCGAGACGGCCGACCCCGCGTGCCGGGCGCTCGGGCTCACGCCCCGGCGGGACCACGACCTGCGCGAGTGCGACTTCGGCGAGATGGAGGGGCGCACCCTGGCGGAGTTCGCCGCGGAACAGCCGCTACGGGCCCAGGAGTACCGCGCCGACCCGGTGACGCATCCCTTCCCCGGGGCGGAGGACCCCCGGACGGCGGCGGCCCGGGGGACGATGGCGCTGCGCCGCATCGCGGACGGCCACCCGGGAGAGCGGGTTCTGGTCGTCGCCCACAACAGCCTGCTGCGACTGGTGCTCTGCGAACTGCTGTCGATCCCGCTGGGCGACTACCGCCGGGTCTTCCCGGGACTGCGGAACACTGCCGTCAGCGAGCTGCGGATCGGAGAGCGGGGCGGCGAGCTGCTCTCCCTCAACGTGCCGTGCGGACCGGACGGCCCCGAAGCGCCGTGAGCCCCGGCGTCGGAACGGCCCCTCGCCGTACCCGAGGCGCCCGGCCCCTCGCCGTACCCGAAGCGCCCGGCCTCGGGCCGCCCCCTGCCAGCCCGGGAGGGGGCGTCAGTCCGCGGTGACGGCCGCCGCCCGCCGCTGCCGTACGACACCGACGACGATCAGTACGGCGGTCATGGCGCCGGTCGCCAACAGCTGGTCGCGCGTCCCGGGCTGGCGCAGCATCAGGACGAAGATCCCCGCCATCGCGACCAGGGCCAGCACGGTCAGGAACGGGAAGAACCACATCCGCACGACGAGCGCCCCCGGGTCCTCGCGCTGCGTCCGGGCGCGCAGGACCAGCTGGGAGACGGCGATGAAGATCCAGACGACCAGGATCACCGCGCCGATCATGTTGAGCAGCCACGGGAAGACGTCGTCCGGACGCCAGTAGCTGAGCAGCACGCACAGGAAGCCGAACACCGACGAGACCAGGACGGCAGTGCGCGGGACGCCGGAGGAGATCCGGCCCAGCCGCTTCGGGCCCTGGCCCCGGGAGACCAGCGAGCAGGCCATGCGCGAGGAGCCGTAGATGTTGGCGTTCATCGCGGAGAGCAGGGCGACCAGCACGACCACGTTCATGATCTGCGCCGCGCCGCCGATCCCGAGGTGGTTCAGGGCCGCGAAGAACGGTCCGACGTCCACCACCTTCGGGTCGTTCCAGGGCACCAGCGTCACCACGACGGCCATCGAGCCGATGTAGAACAGCGCGATCCGCCACATCGCCGTCCGCACGGCCCTGGCGACGCCCCGCACCGGGTTCTCGGACTCGGCGGCGGCGATCGTGACGGTCTCCAGACCGCCGTACGCGAAGACGGAGGCGAGCAGCCCGATCACCAGGCCCTCGGCCCCGTTCGGCAGGAAGCCGCCCTCGCCGCTGAGGTTGGCGAGGCCGGGGGCGTCCGTGCCGGGCAGCACGCCGAGGATCGCCAGCACGCCCAGCACGAGGAAGAGCGTGATCGCCACGACCTTGAGCGCGGCGAACCAGAACTCGAACTCGCCGAACCTCTTCACCGAGGCCAGGTTCGTGCCCAGGAAGACCACCATGAACAGCGCGACCCACGCCCACTCCGGCGTGCCGGGCAGCCAGCCCGTGACGATCTTCGCGGCGCCGATGCCCTCCAGGCCGACCGCGACGCAGAGCAGCACCCAGAACGCCCAGCCCGCGGTGAACCCCGCCCACGGCCCGATCGCCCGCTCCGCGTGGACGGAGAAGGAACCGGAAGCCGGGTTCGCGGCCGACATCTCGCCGAGCATCCGCATCACGAGCATCACCAGCAGCCCGGAGACGGTGTACGCGACGACGATCGACGGTCCGGCCGCGGCGATGCCGGCGCCGGAGCCGACGAACAGCCCGGCGCCGATGACCCCGCCGAGGGCGATCATCGACAGATGGCGCTGCTTGAGCTCGTGGGTGAGGGCCGGATCGGCCCGGACCCCGGGGGCGGGCGAGCCGGCCGGGGACGCGGTGGGGGACGCGGTGGGGGAGTCGGTCGGGGAGCCGGTGGGGGGAGGAGCGGGATTCCGGGACATGGACGAGCTCTGTTCGCTAGACGAGAGAGTGGGGGGACGGGGAGCGGGAGGGCGCCGGACGCTCGCGGGCCGTCGGGCCGTCGGGCCGTCGAGTCGCCGGGCCGTCGAGTCGCCGGGTTCGGGCGAGGACGCGCCGGGGACGGTGAATTGGGGGGATATGGGGTGGTGTCGTGGGGAAAGGTGCGGGCACAGTCTGGGCGCGCGCACCACCCGCTGGGAACCGGTGTCCGCCATACGGGCACGATGCTCACACACGGTGCACATATCGGCACAGGGTGGCGCCGGTCGCCGCGGGCCTGTGGTGGCCGACGCCTGCTCCCGGAGGGCCTTTTGGTGAGAACCTACAGTTCTCGGCCCGCCGGGCACGCGAAGCGATCGCGAGGCGGGCCGCCCCCACCTCAGTGACGAGCATCACGTCACCGGACGATTGCGAGCGGCCCTTTGTGTGAACCGCACCAATGCCTCGACCGTCGCTTTGTCAGCCGCTGATGGTGATCGGCCGTCGGCCCGTGGGCTAACGTCGGCTCCGTCCGTCCCGTCCGTCCTCATTCCCGCGGAGTTTCGATGAGCACTGCTGCCGCCGCCCCTGCCCGTACCGGAGCGGTCCTCGCCGACCTGCTGCCCGCCGCCGGGCACCGTTACGCCGTCGACACGGCCCTGGTCCTCGGGGGCGCCGCGCTCACCGGGATCGCCGCCCAGATCGCCGTCCCGATCCCCGGCTCCCCGGTCCCGGTCACCGGCCAGACCTTCGCCGCGCTCCTCGTCGGCACCGCGCTCGGCGCCCGCCGGGGCTTCCTCTCCCTCGCCGTCTACGCGCTCGTCGGCATGGCCGGCATGCCGTGGTTCGCCGAGGCCAGGTCCGGGATGGGCTTCCCGTCGTTCGGCTACGTCCTCGGCATGATGCTCGCCGCCGCCGTCGTCGGCGGTCTCGCCCGCCGGGGCGGGGACCGCTCCGTGCTGCGCACCGCGGGCACGATGGTGCTGGGCTCCGCGGTCATCTACGCGGTCGGCGTGCCGTACCTGGCGCTCTCCACCGGCATGTCGGCGAGCGCCGCCGTCGCGGCCGGCCTGGTGCCGTTCCTGATCGGCGACGCGCTGAAGGCGGCGCTCGCGATGGGCGCGCTGCCCGCGGCCTGGAAGCTGGCCGGCCGCCGGGGCTGACCCCCTCCCGCGGACGCGTACGAAGAGGCTCCCGCCCGGCGTCCCCGCGAACACGTACGAACCGGCGTCCCCGCGGACACGTACGAACACGTACGAAGAGGCTCGCCCGACCGTGACAGCACGGTCGGGCGAGCCTCTCGCGTGTTCCCGGGCCCCGGGGTGCCGGGCCCGGGAACACGGGCTTCTCAGGCCCCGGCCTCCTGGGCGGAACCCGCGGCGGGCGCGGCCCCCACCGCCTGAGCGGCCTCGGCCCCGGCCGGAGCAGCGACGCCGGCCGCGAGGACCGCCCCGCTCGCCGCGGCCTTCCGGTGCCGTGCGTCGCGCACCAGCGCGATCGCCACCACCAGCGCCGCGACCAGCAGCGAGAGCAGCACCTGCTGCCGCCCGTCGGCGTCGGTCAGCATGTACACCAGGACGAACGAGATCATCGCGATGGTCGCCCAGGTCAGATACGGGAAGAGCCACATCCGCACGACCAGCTTCTCCGGCGACTCGCGCAGGATCATGCCGCGCATCCGCAACTGGGTGAAGCAGATGACCAGCCAGACGAACAGCGCGACCGCGCCCGACGAGTTCAGCAGGAACTGGAAGACGGTGTCGGGCCACTGGTAGTTGAAGAACACCGCGACGAAGCCGAAGACGACCGACGAGAGGATGGCCGCCTGGGGCACGCCCCGCTTGTTCACCCGCGCGAACCCCTTCGGCGCGTCACCGCGCTCGCCCAGCGAGAACGCCATCCGCGAGGCGGTGTAGAGGCCGGAGTTCAGACAGGACAGCACGGCGGTCAGCACGATGACGTTCATGACCTGCCCGGCGTGCGGGATGCCGATCGAGTTCAGGGCGGCCACGTAGCTGCCGTCCTTCAGGAGCGACGCGTCGTTCCACGGCAGCAGGGTGAGCACGACGAAGATCGAGCCCAGGTAGAAGACGGCGATCCGCCAGATCACGCTGTTGGTGGCCTTCTGGACGGCGCGCTGCGGGTTCTCGGACTCGCCGGCGGCGAGGGTGACGATCTCGCTGCCCATGAAGGAGAAGACGACCATCAGCACGCCGGTGAGGATCGCGCCGGGCCCCTTGGGGAAGAACCCGCCGGCGTCGGTGAGGTGAGCGAAGCCCGCGCCCGGGTTGTCCGAGCCCGGCAGCACTCCGAAGACCGCGAGCAGCCCGACGATCACGAACGCGCCGATCGCCACGACCTTGATCCCGGCGAACCAGAACTCGAACTCGCCGTACGACCCGACCGAGACCAGGTTCGTCGCGGTCAGGACGATCATCACGATCAGCGCCCACGCCCACTGCGGGACGCCCGGCACCCAGCCCTCCAGGATCTTGGCGCCCGCCGTAGCCTCGACGGCGAGCACCACGACCCAGAAGAACCAGTACAGCCAGCCGATCGAGAAACCGGCCCACCGCCCCAGCGCCTGGTCGGCGTAGGCGGAGAAGGAACCGGAGCTGGGGCGGGCCGCCGCCATCTCGCCGAGCATCCGCATGACGAAGACGACCATCATGCCGACCAGGGCGTACGAGATCAGGATGGCCGGTCCCGCGGCGGCGATGCCGGTGCCGGAGCCGACGAAGAGGCCCGCGCCGATGACTCCGCCGATGGCGATCATCGAGAGGTGCCGGTTCTTGAGACCCGCCCGCAGTCCGTCGGAGGAACCCGACGGGTCCGGCCCGTCCGACCGGTCCGGTGCGCCGGGCCGGTGCCCGGTCGGAGTCGTCTTCGACGTCATGGAATCGAGTCCTTACGTGTGCCGATCGCTCGTGCACGCCCCGCCCGCCGGGCGAGAAGCCGCGGTGGGGCGCGGTCGCTCGGCTACGGATACCGCGGTGGGGCGCGGTCGTCCCGGCCACGGACGACGTGGGCGGGACGTGGGTGCATTGAAGCTCTTCCGGCATCATGAACGGAACCCTTCATTCCGATTTCTTTGCCGGTGAGGCATTCCCCACACCGGTGCCGCACACGAACTCCACAGGCGCCGCGCGCAGGACGAGGGCCGGCGTCCCGCTCGCCCAGCGGAACGGTTCGGCTGCGGTCGGTGAACGACGCCCACCCCGCTGAAGGCTGCCCGGCGTCGCTCGTGCCACACTCGGAACATGCGCGTGTACCTCGGCTCGGACCATGCCGGCTATGAACTCAAGAACCACCTCGTCGAGTGGCTGAAGGCCCAGGGCCATGAGGCCGTCGACTGCGGCCCCCACATCTACGACGCCCAGGACGACTACCCGCCGTTCTGCCTCCGCGCCGCCGAGCGGACGGCCGCGGACCCGGACAGCCTCGGCATCGTGATCGGCGGCTCCGGCAACGGCGAGCAGATCGCCGCGAACAAGGTCAAGGGCGTGCGCGCCGCGCTCGCCTGGAGCGAGCAGACCGCCGCCCTGGGCCGCGAGCACAACAACGCCAACGTGATCGCCGTCGGCGGCCGGATGCACTCGGTGGACGAGGCCACCAAGTTCGTCGAGATCTTCCTGGCCACGCCGTACTCCGGTGAGGAGCGTCACACCCGCCGCATCGAGATGCTGACGGCGTACGAGACGACCGGCGAGCTGCCGCCGATCCCGGCCCACCACCCGCAGCAGGGCTGACCGACGACCGTCCCGTGTGCCGCCGGTTCGCCGGCGGCACCGTCATGTCCCCGCACCACCGCAGCACCGTCCTACCGCCACGCCCCGGCGACGCGAGCGCCGTCGCCGGGGCCACGTCACCGAGGAGAGCCGCCGCAGTGCCCGAGGGACACACCATCCACCGCCTCGCGGCGGACCACCGGGACCGGTTCGCCGGGCGGCGGGTGCGGGTGAGCAGCCCGCAGGGCAAGTTCTCCGACAGCGCCGCGCTGCTCGACGGCCGGACGCTCACCGGCGTCGACGCCCACGGCAAGCACCTCTTCCTCGGCTTCGGGGAACTCGGCTGGGTCCACATCCACCTGGGCCTCTTCGGCAAGCTCGGCTTCGGAGTCGCCCCGGCGCCCCCGCCCGCCGACACGGTCCGGCTGCGGCTGCTGACCGACGACCACCACGCGGACCTGCGCGGCCCCACCACCTGCGCGCTGATCACCGAGCCCGAGAAGGACGCGATACACGACCGTCTCGGCCCGGACCCGCTGCGGACCGACGAGGACGGCGAGCGGGCCTGGCGGCGGATCTCCCGCAGCCGGATCACCGTCGCGGCGCTGCTGATGGACCAGAAGGTCGTCGCGGGCGTCGGCAACGTGTACCGCGCGGAGGTGCTCTTCCGCCACGGCATCGACCCGTACCGCGCGGGCAGGGACCTGCGGCGCGCGGAGTGGGACGCGATCTGGGCCGACCTGGCGGCGCTGATGCGCGAGGGCGTGCGGAACAACCGGATCGACACGGTCCGCCCCGAGCACACCCCGGAGGCGATGGGCCGCCCGCCACGCGTCGACGACCACGGCGGCGAGGTGTACGTCTACCGCAGGGCCCGGCAGTCCTGCCACGTCTGCGGCGGCGAGATCCGCACCGCCGAACTCGCCGCCCGCAACCTCTTCTGGTGCCCGGGCTGCCAACGCGCCTGAGCCTTGGGCCGCGACCGAGCCCCGGGACCGGCCCCCCTAGAACCCCTGGGGCAGCCAGGGCGCGACGTCCGAGGAGAACGCCCGCGACGCCTCCGCCAGCGCGCCGGGGCGCAGCTCCCGCACCCGCCCGGCCGCCGCCAGCGCGGTCAGCGACTCGCCGCCCAGATAGGCCGCGCCCAACTCCCGTGCCGACAGCGCGAGATCGGCCGCCTCATCGGTGCGCCGGCAGGTCGCCGCGCCCTTCGCGTCGCCCGTCAGCCGCCAACGTCCCGCGTTCCAGGGGCAGAACGCGTCCTCGACCTCGAACACCACGTCCACCGGCGCCTGGTATGTCCGGGCCTCCAGCGCCGCGCCCAGCTCCACCAGCCGTACGTAGAGCGCGTCCCGGATCAGGATGTTGCACCGCCGCACGTCCGACACCAGATGCAGCACCGCGTCGTCGACCGGCCGGTTCCTGGCCACGACGGTCGACGTCAGGTCGATGTCGAAGACGAACCGCCACAGCGCCGCGTACGCCGCCGGGTCCAGCGCGCCCAGGTCCTTCACCGTCACCGTGCCCTTGGGGCCGGACGGCTCCCACTCGGGCTTGATGTGATACGTGACATAGCCGACGAGTTCGCCGTCCCGCTCGGCCAGCACGCACTGCTGCGCCGACGCCCCCTGCCGCTCGCCCGGCGGGTCGACCATCGGCTTCCGTTCCCAGCCGGGGCCGTGCGCCGGGGTGCCGGGCCGGCCGGCCACCAGCCGGTCGTACACGCTCTCGCAGGCCGCCGTCGCCTCGTCCGGCGTCGCGCGGCGCAGCCGTACCTCGTCCGTGCCCTCCGGCACCGTCAGCCGCACCCGGTCCGTGTCGATCGTCAGGGACATCTGCCGGGTGGCCGCGCCGTAGCCGAACCGGCCGTAGATCGCCGGCTCGGACGCCGTCAGAACGGCGAGCGGCTCGCCCAGCGCCCGGACGTCGTCGAGCTGCCGGCGCATCATCGACGTCAGCAGCCCGCGCCTGCGGTGGGTGGAGGCGACGCTCACCATCGTGACCCCGGCGGCGGGCACCAACGCCCCGCCGGGCACGGCGACCCGGAAGCTGGCCGCCCCCGCCGTGGCGACGACCTCGGAGCCGTCCCAGACGCCGAGCGACCGCTCGTGCTCGGTCAGCTGTTCGTCCAGCTCACGCTGTTCCGGTGGCTCCGCGACACCGCCGAACGCGAGTTCCAGACACTCGAACCATTGGTTCCACTCGGAGGGGCGCAGTACGCGGAGCTCGGTAGTCATGGTCCATGCCTACCAGGCACGCAACACCCGGTCGACCCGATTTCGAACGCATTGTCACGGGGTCCCCCTGCACCGGAAGCCGTCGGGTGGATAGGGTCCCCGCAATGGCCCGACGCGCAGGAGCAGATATGTACCCGGCCCGATGGAGGAAATCGGTGCACCGGGCGCGCATCGCGCTGCGCAAATCCGGGGTCGACTACTTCCGCGGCGACGGATCCGACTGGATCGCGCTGGTCGGTCTGCTGCTCGTCGTTCCGGCCGTCACCTGCGCCACCCTGCTGAACCCGGTGTGGTTCTCGCCGGCGGCGCTGGGCCTGCCGATCGTGGCGGGCGGCCTGCTGCTGCGCCCGGCGAGCCTGCTGGGTCTGTACGCGACCGCCGCCGCGGCCCTGATCGTGGAGTCGCTCGGGCTGGGCCCGTACGAGGACGGCCCGGCCCGGGTGACGCCCGGCGTCGTGCTCGTGGTGGCGGCCTGCGGCTTCTTCGGGCTGGTCCTCGCCCAGTTCCGGGCCCGGGTCGGCGTGCCGTGGCGGCGCGGCAGCACCATGCTCTTCGACCTGCGCGAACGCATCCGGGTGCAGAGCGCGCTGCCCCGGTTGCCGCAGGGCTGGCACCGGGAGATGGCGCTGCGCCCGGCGGGCGGGCAGTCGTTCTCCGGCGACTTCGTCGTCGCCGCCCGCACCCACGGCGGGCGGACCCTGGAGGCGGTGCTCACCGACGTCTCCGGCAAGGGCATGGACGCGGGTTCCCGCGCCCTGCTGCTGTCCGGGGCCTTCGGCGGTCTCCTCGGCTCGCTGCCGCCGCACGGCTTCCTCCCGGCCGCCAACGGCTATCTGCTGCGCCAGGACTGGGAGGAGGGCTTCGCCACCTCGATCCATCTGGTCCTGGACCTCGAATCCGGCGACTACGAACTCTTCTCCGCGGGCCATCCGCCGGCCCTCCAGCTCCACTCGGGCAGCGGGCAGTGGGAGGAGATGGCGGCCGAGGGGCCGCTCCTCGGGGTGTACGACGGGGCGCAGTTCGACGCCGTGAAGGGCTCGCTGGCCCCCGGCGACGTGCTGATGCTGTTCACCGACGGCCTGGTGGAGGCGTCCGACCGGGACATCGCGGAGGGCATCGACCGGCTGACCGGCGAGGCCGACCGCTATGTCGCCACCGGCTTCGAGGGCGCGGCCTGGCATCTGATCGAGGCGTGCGCCAAGGACGTCAACGACGACCGGGCGTTGCTGCTGCTGTCGCGCACGGCCTGAGACGCGCGAGCCGCCCGGGCGGGGCGCCCGCCGCCCGGGCGGGGCGGCCGCCGCCCGGGCGGGGCGGCCGGGTTCCGGGCGGGGCGTGGTCCGGCCGGCGGTCCGGACCGGTCCGGACCGCGGCGGTCGGTGCGCCGCCGTTCCGTACGCGGACGGAGCGGCCGGGCGCGCGCCGGCTCAGGCCGGGACCGGCATCCGTTCGGCGCCGGCGTCATCGCCCCGGCCCCCGTCCCCGTCCCGGTCGCGGCCGCCCGGCAGGACGCGGGCCAGCCAGTGCGAGCGCCCGGCGGACAGCGGCGACAGCACCGCGAGGACGAGCACGTATCCGGCGATGAACGGCGGGAGCCGCTCGTCCAGTCCCGCGCCCGCCGCCATCGTGGCGAGGATCAGCGCGAACTCGCCGCGGGCCGTCAGCGTGGTGGAGATGTTCGCCGCGGCCTGTGCGCCGAAGCCGTAGACCCGCGCCGAGGCCATCCCGGAGAGCACGTTCATCAGCACGGTCAGCACCACGGCGGCCAGCACCGGCCACACCACCCCCGGCAGGTCGCCGGGGTTGATGGAGAGGCCGAAGGCGAAGAAGAAGATCGCGCCGAAGGCGTCGCGCAGCGGATGGACCAGCTTGAGGATGCGCCCGCCCGACGTCGTGCTGCCCAGCATCAGGCCCACCATGAACGCGCCGATCGCGTCCGCGACCCCGAACCACTCGGACACCCCGGCGACGAACACGGCGGCGCCGAGGAAGGAGATGACCAGCAGCTCGTCGTCCGAGGTGTGGATGAGTCGGCTGACGAGCCTGGTGCCGAACCGGGCGGTGAGCGCCAGCAGCAGCAGGAAGCCGAACGCCTTGCCGCCGTCGAGCACCGCGGCGCCGAGGCTGTCCGAGCGCGACAGGATCGGCTGGAGCGCGGCGAGGTAGAGGGCGAGGAAGATGTCGTCGACGACGATGATCCCGAGGATCGTCTTGGTCTCCGGGTTCCCCAGTCGCCTGGTGTCGACGAGGATCTTGGTCACGATGGCCGACGAGGAGATGCCGATCACCCCGGCCATGACCAGGGCCTCCGAGGTGCCCCAGCCCAGCGCGAAGCCGAAGCCGAGCCCGGCGCCGACGTTCAGCAGCAGGTAGACGGAGCCCGCGACGGCCATCCTGCGGCCGCCGGCCTTGAGGTCGTCGAGATGGAATTCGAGGCCGAGGTAGAAGAGCAGCAGCACCAGGCCGAGCGCCGAGAGCATCTCCAGGTCGTGCGGGTCGGCGACCAGCACGATGCCCGGGGTGTGGGGGCCGAGCAGGATCCCGGCCAGGATGAAGAGGGGGATGGTCGGCAGTCCGATACGGCTGCCGACGCGGGCGAGAACGGCGGCGGCCAGGAAGGCGCCGCCCATGGCGATGAGCGTGTCCGCGTGTCCGATGAGCCTGATCCTTCGCTTGGGTCAAGAGAGCGTCAAGAAGTCGTCAGTAATTAGTTTACCGAACGATTGACGTTGCAACTATGACCCCGGGACTCCTGGACCCCGGCCTGGGGTTTGCCCCACCCTCGATGCGCCAGCAGCCGCCATGGCCGACGACCGTCCGTGATCCGTACGTTCGAATCGCCGGCCGGAGGACCGGTCGGTGAACGACGGAAGGCGGAGATCATGGGGCTGCGACGCACCGGACCGGGCGCGCGGAAACCGGACGGGCACGGGCCGCGGACGCACGGGCCGGGCGCGCGGCAGTGGAACGGGGCGAAGCCGGACGAGGGGCACGCGGTCGGCGCGCCGACGGCGGCGGGGTCACCCGGCGCCCCGGCGCGCCCGGCGGACGCCCACCGGCGGCCCGGCCTCCCAGACGCCGCCGGAGCGCACACCGCCGCCGGAGCGGACATCGCGGTCGAACTGCGCGGGGTCCGCCGGCAGTACGGCCGCGGCGCCTCGGCCGTGCACGCGCTGCGGGGCATCGACCTCGCCCTCCCGCGCGCCGGCTTCACCGCGGTCATGGGCCCCTCCGGCTCCGGGAAGTCGACCTTCCTGCAGTGCGCGGCCGGACTCGACCGGCCCACCGCCGGCTCCGTCCGCCTCGGCGGCACCGAGATCACCGGGATGAACGAGCACCGCCTCACCGAACTGCGCCGCACCCGCGTCGGCTTCGTCTTCCAGGCGTTCAACCTGCTCCCGTCCCTGACGGTCGAGCAGAACGTCCTGCTGCCGCTGCGCCTGGCCGGCCAGCGCCCCGGCGCCGCCCGCAGCCGGCAGGCGGCCGCCGAACTCCTCGCCCGCGTCGGCCTCGGGGACAAGGGCGGCCGCCGCCCCGGCCTGCTCTCCGGCGGACAGCAGCAGCGCGTCGCCATCGCCCGCGCCCTGATCACCCGGCCCGACGTGATCTTCGCCGACGAGCCGACCGGCGCGCTCGACACCACCACCGCCGCCGAGATCCTCGGCCTGCTCCGGCACGCGGTGGACGAGCTCGGGGCCACCGTCGTCGTGGTCACCCACGACCCGGCCGCCGCGGCCTGGGCCGACCGGGTCCTCTTCCTCGCCGACGGGGCGATCGTGGACAGCCTGCCGCGCACCGACCCCGGACGGATCGCCGCCCGGCTGACCGCGCTGACCGCCCCGGGCGCGTCCGGGGCCTTCTCCGGCACGGCCCGCGCGGGGGCGGCCGCCTGATGTTCACCCCGCGCCTCCCCAACGGCCTGGCCCGTGCCGCCGTCCGCTTCCGGCCCGCGTCGTTCGCCGGCACGTTCGTCGCCCTGCTGCTGGCCGCCGCGATCGTCTCCGCCTGCGGCATCCTGCTGGAGACCGGTCTGCGCGCCTCCGTCCCGGCGGGCCGCTACGCGAAGGCGCCCGTGGTGGTCGCCGCCGACCAGTGGTCCCCGCTGACGGTCGGCCGCGGCGAGGGCGCGTACGACGCCGGAGCGCCCGTACCGGACACCGCACGGCTCCCCGAGTCCCTGGCGCGCGAGGTGGCCGCGGCGCCCGGCGTGGCCGCCGCGATCGCAGACGTCGGCTTCCTCGCACACCACGAGGGCGCCCCGCTCACCGCCCACGGCTGGGGCTCCGCCGCCCTGACCGGCACCCGGCTGCTCACCGGCGGCGCGCCCCGCACCGGCGAGGTCGTCCTGCCCGCCGACACCCGGCACCGCACCGGCGCGGAGGACCGGGCCGGTGCCGAGGACGGGGTCGGCGCCGAGGACCGGGCCGGCGGCCGGCAGCGCACCGGCACCGAGATCCGGACCGGCGACACCGTCACCCTCGACACCCCCGCCGGCCCCCGGGACTTCCGCGTCGCGGGCACCGTCCCCGCCGAGGGCGGCGCCGCCGGCGCCGTCTGGTTCGCCGACCACGAGGCCGTGCGGCTCTCCGGCCACCCCGGCCGGATCGACGCCATCGCCGTGCTCCCGGAGCCGGGCGTCTCCGCCACCGCCCTCGCCGACCGGGTGCGCGCGAGCGTCGGCCACACCTCCGGCGCCCGCGTCCGCACCGGCGACGAGCGCGGAGCCGTCGAGGAACCGGCCCTCGCCGGCGCCCGGGAACTCCTCACCGGGATCGGCGGCTCCTTCGGCGGCGTCGCCACCGTGGTCGCCGTCTTCACCGCCGCCGGAACGGTCGCCCTCTCCATCGGGCAGCGCGGCCGGGAGTTCGCCATGCTGCGCGCCATCGGGGCCACCCCCCGGCAGCTGCGCCGCGCCGTCGCCACCGAGTCGCTGCTCATCGCCCCGCTCGCCGGGGCGCTCGGCTGCCTGCCCGGAGCCGCCCTGGCCCACTGGTGGTTCGGACAGCTCCGGGACAAGGGCGCCCTCCCCGAGGCGGTCGTCCTGCACGTCTCCTGGCTGCCCCTGGCCATCGCCACGGCCACCACCATGCTCACCGCGCTGGTCGCCGGTCACCTCGCCGCCCGCCGCCCCTCCAGGACCCGGCCCGGGCTCGCCCTCGCGCAGTCTGCGGTCGAACCCCCGCCGTTCGGCTGGATCCGGACCCCGCTCGGCGTCGCCGCGCTCGTCGGCGGCCTCGTCCTCGCCGGCGTCGCGGGCGCCGGCAGCGGCGAGGACGCGGCGAACGCCGCACTCGGCGTCGTGATGCTCTTCATGCTCGCCGTCGCCCTGCTCGGCCCGCTGATCGCCCGGATCTGCGCCGCGGTCATCGGACTCCCGCTGCGCGGCGCGGGAGCCGCCGGCTCGCTGGCCGCCGCCAACTCCCTCACGAACTCCCGTCGGCTGGCCTCCGCGATCACCCCGATCGTGCTCGCCATGGCCTTCGCCTCCACGCTCGTCTTCATGCACACCAGCGAGGACCGGGTGATCGCCCGTCAGCAGCGCGACGCCGTCATCGCCGACCACGTCGTCACCGCCCCCTCGGGGCTCGCCTCCGACGCCACCGGACGCGCCGCCGCCACGCCCGGGGTCTCCGCGGCCGTCGGGCTGCTCCGCACCTCCGTCCTGGTGCCGGCCGGCTCGGGCGGCGAACGGATGCTCCGGAACACCCCCGTCCAGGGCGTCATCGGCACCGGGGAGGCACTGACCGAGGTCCAGGACCTCGACGTCCGGAGCGGATCGCTGAGCGCCCTGCGTCCCGGCACCGCGGCCATCGACGTCACCCTCGCCGACTCCACCGGCCGGACGACGGGCGACCGCCTCGAACTGCGCCTCCCGGACGGCGCCAAGGCGTCACCGAAGATCGTCGCCGTCTACGGCCGCGGCCTGGGCACCGGCCTCGTCACGCTGCCCGCCGCCGACCTGCGGACCCACGTGACCTCGCCGTACGCCTCCGAACTGCTGGTGAGGGCGACCCCCGCCGCCGCCCGGGGCCTCGCCGCGCTCGGCGCCGTCACCGATGCCTCCGGATACGCCGTCGCGCGGGACGGCGACCGCGAGCTCAACGCCTGGGCCAACGCCGTCATGGCCGCGGTCCTCGGCGGATTCGCCGCCGTCGCCGCCGTCAACACCCTGGTGATGACCGTCCTCGACCGCCGCCGCGAACTGACCGTGCTCCACCTCGTCGGCACCACCCGCCGCCAGATCATGGGCATGATCCGCTGGGAGGCGCTGCTGGTCACCGTCGCCGGGGCCGGACTGGGCACCGCCATCGCGCTGGCCACGCTGAACCCGATGATGAAGGGGCTGACCGGCCAACCCCCTTACATCCCGCCGATGTTGTACGCGGCCTTCGTCGCCGCGATCATCGGGCTCGGGCTCGCCGCCGCGACGATTCCGGCCCGGGCGGCCCTGCGCGGGACGGCCGCCCGTCCGTAAGGTCGGGTCATGACCACGCCACACGGAAATCTGGACCTGGCCGAAGTCGAGGCGATCGCCCGCGCGGCCCACCGGGCGCAGACGGACAAGGCGGGACGCCCCTACGCGGAACATCTCCACGCCGTCGCCGAGGGCGTCCGGGCCAGGGGCGGGAGCGACGACCAGATCGCCGCGGCCTGGCTGCACGACGCCGTCGAGGACCACGTCCTGTCGGAGGAGTGGCTGGCCGGGGCGGCGCTGCCGCGGGAGGTCAAGGACATGGTCCTCGCCGTCACCAGAAGGGACGGCGAGGACCTCGGCCCGTACACCCGGCGCATCCTCGACACCCCGGGCGCCTTGCTGGTCAAGGAGTCCGACCTGGCGCACAACGCCGACCCGGACCGCCTCGCCGCCCTGGATCCGGCGACGCGTACCCGGTTGGCCGAGAAGTATGCACACGTCCGGCGACTGCTCGGTCTCACCCCAGGTGAACCGCCCGCCGGGCGAACGATTCAAGCCAACACGGCGGAGGACTGACCGGAAGCGCCGACCTGGGGGAGCGCCGACTCGGGGGAGGGCCGGTCCGGAAGAGGAGCGGCCCGGACCGGTCCTTCCCGTACGGTCGCGGGCCGCGCGGTCCGCGACCGTACGGAGGGCGCGGAATCAGCGCCTGGCGGTCCTCAGCGCCCGGCGGTCCTCAGCGTCCGGCGGTCGCGGAGCCGCGCCGGAACGCCCATTCCAGCTCGGGCTCGGTCACCGGCCGCAGCAGCCGCCGCACCGGGGGCGTGCACATCAGCGTCACCGCGCCGGCCGCGACCAGCGAGACCAGCACCAGCCCGGGGGGCGTCGACAGCCAGGCGCAGGCGTCGAACAGCCCGGCGTACTCGGCGCCCTTGACCAGGAACCCGTGCAGCAGGTAGCCGCAGATGGTCCCGGCGCCGAGCACGCTGAACCACGTGCGGCGGCGCGGCGCCCAGGACAGGAAGCCGGCGGTGAGCAGCGTCGCGCAGCCGAACATCAGCAGCGTCATCACCGGGCCGGACCACCACGGGGCGCCCATCTCCTGCGCGCTGTTGCTGCGGTAGAACCAGCCCAGCCGCATCCGGGGCGCCGCCCAGTACGCGAAGACCACGGCCGCGGCGAACAGCGCCGGGGCGAGCATCCGCACCTCGCGGCGGCGCACCAGGTCGAAGTGCTCGGGCCTCAGTTGGAGACCGAGGACGAAGAAGGGCAGGAACTGCAGCACGCGCTGGAGGTCGAGATCGTCGCCGATCGTCGGCGAGAGGGAGGCGAGCATGGCGATGACGAGCGCCACCGGAAGCGGATGACGCAGCGTCCGCCACAGCGGCGTGGTGATCCGCCAGATGAACAGCGCGACCAGGAACCAGGTGAGATACCAGGGGTCGATCAGGCTGACCGGATGATCGGGCGAGTCGCCCGCGTACCGCTTGAACAGCGAATACGCCGTCTCGAACACCACATAGGGCACGGCGACCCCGGTGACCAGGCGTTTCACCTTGGCGGCCGACATGTCGAACGAGCGGGAGAAATAGCCGGAGACGATGATGAACGCCGGCATGTGAAAGGTGTACGCGACCATGTAGAGCGCGCGGGTGGTCCGGCTTCCCTCCATCACCGGTTCCCAGGCGTGCGCCATCGCCACCAGCACGATGGCGAGATATTTCACGTTGTCGAAGTAGGCGTCCCGCCGTTTCGCCGGGACGGCCGCCGGAGGCTTCTGCTCCGTCGTCGTGGGAGGCGCCGCCGCGGCGGCCTTCGGCCCTCGGTGTCTGGGCTCCGACTCCCGGGTCGCCGACGGGAGCGGGGCCCTCTGAAATACGTTCGGAGCTTGGAACATTCAAAGCACCCTAGACGCCCGGATCGCAATTCGTAAAACGGCTCACAGAAATTACATGTCCGCGTCCAATACAAAGGTGAAACCGTGGGGAACCGTCCGAAATGCCTGGATTCATCCCCCTTGAATGGGGCATATCGGAACGCCCTGGGGGGTGGGAATTTCGTCGCGTCCGGACGTGGAATCAGGGGTGAATAAAGTGTGTGGATAGAGAAACCGACATGTTCATGAGTTGTTGTGATCATCTGACGGATGATTGATTTCCGGCGGCGGGGAACGGGCGGGCGCCCCGGTGCGCGCGGGCCGCACGAGGCGCGAGGATGGCGCGATCCCGTCAGTGCGATCCGTCACTCTGCGGCGGTCGCGGGGGAGTTGGTGGCACGATGGACCGATCGGAGGGGTGCGCGGCCGCATGCCTCCGGGCCGGCAAGGCGGACCGACCGAGGGTGTGATCAGTTGTGGCCATTTCGCTGTCTGTGGTGCTGATGTTGGCGATCATCCTGGTGGTCATGATCCGCGGCGGATCCATCAAGGCCGGCCCCGCCCTCGTCGCGGCGCTCTTCGGCTTCTTCCTGGCCTCGACCGGCATGGCGCCGACGATTCAGCGGTTCATGGACTCGATAGCGCAGACGATCAACCAGATCAGCTTCTGACCCCGCCCCGCCGGACCGGAGAGCCCCCCGGGGCCGGACGGCCGTCGCCGCCCGGACGCCGCCGGGCCCTCGCCCATGCCCGCACGCGGCCGGACCGCGCGCATGCCCGTTCCGTGGCGCTCGTACCGCCCGCCCGTGCGCCGCTGCCGCCGGAACGCGACCGGTCGTTCGCCCGTGCCGGACGCGTCCGCGCAACGCGAAGAGCCCGGCCCGACGAGCGAGTTCGTCGAGCCGGGCTCCCGGCATGGAGCGGGCGACGGGAATCGAACCCGCGTAGCTAGTTTGGAAGACTAGGGCTCTACCATTGAGCTACGCCCGCAGACAGCGCACCGCTGGTCCGGCGACCGGCGGCACGAGAAGCATCGTAGCGGGTCGTGACCGCTGCCCGCACACCCGATCGCGGCCGCCCGGTGTCGCGTTCGGCGCCGCCGCGCGAGCCGCCCGCGCGAAGCGGCCGATGCGCCGCCCTTCTGCATGTACCCTACGTGTCGCACCGACGGGGTGTGGCGCAGCTTGGTAGCGCGTCCGCTTTGGGAGCGGAAGGTCGTCGGTTCGAATCCGGCCACCCCGACCATCGGCAGAAACCCGGCAGCGGCCCGGCGGAACGGGCGAGCGGCACGGACCGTCCGGTTCCCCCGGCGCGCGGGGGGCGCGCACGGGCCGGGCGAACGGGACCGCCGACCACTGGCAGGATCGGTCCGGATCGCCCCGGAGGGATCGCGGGCCGCTTGCGAGAGCGCGTTGCGGGAGTCCGTCTCCTTGCCGTTACTATGCAAAATGCGTGCCCGTGTGTCTGATGTACCGGGCTCGGTCCGCGAAGCCGCCACCGGTGCGGCGGAGCAGAACCCCAAGAAGTCAGCCACAAGGAGACCGAACCGTGAAGAGCGCCGTGGAGACCCTGAACCCGACCCGGGTTCGGCTCACTGTCGAGGTGCCCTTCGAGGAGCTCAAGGACAGCCTCGACGCGGCGTACAAGAAGATCAACCAGCAGGTCACGGTGAAGGGCTTCCGCAAGGGCAAGATCCCCGCGCGGGTCATCGACCAGCGGTTCGGGCGCGGTGCCGTGCTGGAGGAGGCCGTCAACGACGCCCTCCCGAAGTTCTACACCGAGGCCGTCAACGAGGGTGAGCTCAACGTCCTCGGCCAGCCCGAGGTCGACATCACCGAGCTGAAGGACGGCGAGCTGCTGGCCTTCACCGCCGAGGTTGACGTACGCCCCGAGATCGAGATCCCGGACTACTCCGGCATCGAGATCACCGTCGACGCCGTCGAGATCGGCGACGAGGACATCGAGAAGGCCGTGGAGCAGCTCCGCGAGCGCTTCGCCTCCACCAGCCCGGTCGAGCGCGCCGCCGCCGAGGGCGACGTCGTGACGGTCGACCTGCAGGCCAAGGTCGACGGCGAGGTCCTGGAGGACGGCGTGGCCGAGGGTGTCTCGTACACCATCGGCTCCGGCGAGCTCCTCGACGGCATCGACGCCGCCGTCACCGGCCTGGAGGCGGGCGGCGAGGCCACCTTCACCTCCGAGCTGAAGGGCGGCTCGGCCGCGGGCAAGGAGGCCGAGGTCACCGTCAAGGTCACCGCCGTCGCCGCCCGTGAGCTCCCCGAGCTGGACGACGAGTTCGCCCAGATGGCGAGCGAGTTCGACACCCTCGACGAGCTGAAGGCGGACAGCCGCAAGCGCCTCGAGGAGAGCCGCCAGTACGAGCAGGCCACCCAGGCCCAGGAGCGCGTCCTGGACGCCCTGCTGGAGCTGGCCGAGGTCCCGATTCCGGAGAAGCTCCTCGCGGACGAGATCCAGACCCGCCGGCACAACCTGGAGCACCACCAGCTCGGCCAGATGGGCCTGACCCTCGAGAAGTACCTGGAGATCCAGGGCAAGACGGTCGAGGAGTTCGAGACCGAGACCTCCGAGCAGGCGGTCAAGGGCATCAAGACCCAGTTCCTCCTCGACGAGATCGTCAACAAGGAGAAGCTGAACGTCAACCAGGAGGAGCTCACCGAGCACCTCATGCGCCGTGCCGCCTCCTCCGGCATGAGCCCCGACCAGTTCGCCCAGGCCGTCGTCGAGGGCGGCCAGGTGCCGATGCTCGTCGGCGAGGTCGCCCGCGGCAAGGCGCTGGCCGTGGTCGTCGAGGCCGCCAAGGTCGTCGACACCAACGGTGAGCCGGTCGACCTGGAGGACGAGGAGGAGGCCATCGAGACGGTCGAGGCCGCCGACGGCTCCGCCGGCGACGTGGCCGACGCCGCTGCCGAGGCCGCCGAGAAGGCCGGG
The DNA here is from genome assembly GCF_037034285.1 of Streptomyces tyrfis. Lineage (NCBI taxonomy): Bacteria > Bacillati > Actinomycetota > Actinomycetes > Kitasatosporales > Streptomycetaceae > Streptomyces > Streptomyces tyrfis. The sequence goes on from NZ_JBAGJZ010000017.1 coordinate 113,782, forward strand.
GAGAAGACCGAGGCCGCCGCGGAGAAGAACGAGGCCTGAGCCTCGCGCCATCCGAACGACGGGCTCCGGACGCTGCGCGTCCGGAGCCCGTCGCCTTGGACCGCCCGCCGGGCGGCGCGGGAAGCCCCACAACCCTTGTGCGGACTGCGGACCTTGCGCTCCCAGCGAACAGTCGCGGAAGCGGGATGGCGTTGCCCCACCTGCGCGTTAGGGTCCATGAATAGGAAGGGCAGGGGAGTTTCCGCCCCACCCGGTAGGAAGACGCTGAGACGGCCGGAGCCGTCAGAGACGAGCAGGTGGATACGTGACGAATCCGATGCCCTACGCCGCAGGAGAGCCGTCCCTCGGTGGAAACCTCGGCGACCAGGTCTACAGCCGGCTTCTCGGCGAGCGCATCATCTTCCTCGGCCAGCAGGTCGACGACGAGATCGCCAACAAGATCACCGCGCAGCTGCTCCTCCTCGCCGCCGAGCCGGACAAGGACATCTACCTCTACATCAACAGCCCCGGCGGCTCGGTGACGGCCGGCATGGCGGTCTACGACACCATGCAGTACATCCCGAACGACGTGGTCACCATCGGCATGGGCATGGCGGCCTCGATGGGCCAGTTCCTGCTGACCGGCGGCGCCGCGGGCAAGCGTTTCGCGCTCCCGAACACCGACATCCTCATGCACCAGGGCTCGGCCGGCATCGGCGGCACGGCCTCCGACATCAAGATCCAGGCCCAGTACCTGCTGCGCACCAAGCAGCGGATGGCGGAGATCACCGCCCGTCACTCCGGCCAGACGGTCGAGACCATCATCCGCGACGGCGACCGCGACCGCTGGTACACGGCGGAGGAGGCCAAGGAGTACGGCCTCATCGACGAGATCATCTCGTTCGCGTCGGGCGTTCCGGGCGGCGGCGGCACCGGCGCCTGATCCGGCAGCACCGGATCGGCTCCGCGCCGCGCGCACCTCTCGTACGCCGAGACCCCCAGCCACAGAACGCCACCAGGACGGTGAACTCTCTCATGAACAACTTCCCCGGCGCCTCCGCGAGCGGCCTCTACACCGGCCCGCAGGTGGACAACCGCTACATCGTGCCGCGCTTCGTGGAGCGGACCTCGCAGGGCGTACGCGAGTACGACCCGTACGCGAAGCTCTTCGAGGAGCGCGTGATCTTCCTCGGCGTGCAGATCGACGACGCCTCGGCCAACGACGTCATGGCCCAGCTGCTGTGCCTGGAGTCGATGGACCCGGACCGCGACATCTCCGTCTACATCAACAGCCCCGGCGGCTCGTTCACCGCGCTCACCGCGATCTACGACACGATGCAGTTCGTGAAGCCGGACATCCAGACCGTCTGCATGGGCCAGGCCGCCTCCGCCGCGGCCGTGCTGCTGGCCGCGGGCACCCCCGGCAAGCGCATGGCGCTGCCCAACGCGCGCGTGCTGATCCACCAGCCGTCCTCGCAGACCGGCCGCGAGCAGCTCTCCGACCTGGAGATCGCGGCCAACGAGATCCTGCGGATGCGCACCCAGCTGGAGGAGCTGCTGGCCAAGCACTCCACCACCCCGCTGGAGAAGATCCGCGACGACATCGAGCGCGACAAGATCCTGACCGCCGAGGACGCCCTCGCCTACGGTCTCATCGACCAGATCGTGTCGACCCGCAAGAGCGCGGCCGGAGCGGCCGCCTGACGTCGGTCTTCACCCCTTGGCGCGGTGGTTTCGGGCGGTTTCGGGACGCTTGGACCGCGCGAACCGCGTGAACCGCGCCAAGGGGGGCCCGAACGGGGGGCAAGGCAAGGTACCGTCGGATAGAGGCACCAGGAGCCGCTGAACCAAGCTGCTCCCAGGCGAAGGGGAAGCACCTCGTGGCACGCATCGGTGATGGCGGCGATCTGCTCAAGTGCTCGTTCTGCGGAAAGAGCCAGAAGCAGGTGAAGAAGCTCATCGCGGGACCCGGTGTGTACATCTGCGACGAGTGCATCGATCTCTGCAACGAGATCATCGAGGAGGAGCTCGCGGAGACCTCCGAGGTGCGGTGGGAGGAGCTTCCCAAGCCGCGCGAGATCTACGAGTTCCTCGAAGGGTACGTCGTCGGGCAGGAGCCCGCGAAGAAGGCCCTCTCGGTCGCTGTGTACAACCACTACAAGCGGGTCCAGGCGGGCGAGAACGGCGGCGCGCAGGGCCGGGACGACGCCATCGAGCTGGCCAAGTCCAACATCCTGCTGCTGGGCCCCACCGGCTCCGGGAAGACGCTGCTCGCGCAGACCCTGGCCCGCATGCTCAACGTCCCGTTCGCCATCGCCGACGCGACGGCGCTGACGGAGGCCGGCTATGTCGGCGAGGACGTCGAGAACATCCTGCTCAAGCTGATCCAGGCCGCGGACTACGACGTCAAGAAGGCCGAGACCGGGATCATCTACATCGACGAGATCGACAAGGTCGCCCGCAAGAGCGAGAACCCGTCGATCACCCGCGACGTCTCCGGCGAGGGCGTCCAGCAGGCCCTGCTGAAGATCCTGGAGGGCACCACCGCCTCCGTGCCGCCGCAGGGCGGCCGGAAGCACCCGCACCAGGAGTTCATCCAGATCGACACGACGAACGTGCTGTTCATCGTGGGCGGCGCGTTCTCCGGCCTGGAACGGATCATCGAGTCCCGCGCGGGCGCCAAGGGCATCGGCTTCGGCGCGACGATCCGCTCCAAGCGGGAGATCGAGGCGAGCGACCAGTTCCAGGAGGTCATGCCGGAGGACCTGGTGAAGTTCGGGATGATCCCGGAGTTCATCGGCCGTCTTCCCGTCCTCACCTCGGTCCACAACCTGGACCGCGAGGCCCTGCTCAAGATCCTCGTCGAGCCGCGTAACGCGCTGGTGAAGCAGTACCAACGCCTCTTCGAACTCGACGGCGTGGAGTTGGACTTCGACCGCCCGGCCCTGGAGGCCATCGCCGACCAGGCGATCCTGCGCGGCACCGGGGCGCGCGGACTGCGGGCCATCATGGAGGAGGTCCTCCAGTCCGTGATGTACGAGGTGCCGTCCCGCAAGGACGTCGCCCGCGTCGTCATCACCGCGGACGTCGTCCGCGACAACGTGAACCCGACGCTGGTCCCGCGCGAGCCCCGCGCGATCGGCAAGAACGACGGCGGCCGCCACGAGAAGTCCGCGTAGCGGCCCGCACACCCGAGGGGCGCCCGGCAGATCCGTCTGCCGGGCGCCCCTCGTGGTGTCGTGGTGCGGTCAGAGCTTGGTGCGGGAGGTGTTGTAGAGCTTGGCGGTCAGGGCGGCCAGGTCGTCCTGGGACATCGGCTTCTCGGTCAGGGCCCCGCCGACGTCCAGGCCGACGACCACGCCCACCGTGCTGTAGTCGGCCCACACGCAGACGGGCGTGAGGAACTCCTTGGGACCCTTGGCGGCCGTCCCGTCACCTTCCTCGTTGACGACCTTGAGGTTCTGGCACTTCATCAGCGCGCCCTTGAAACCGGACGGAGTGACCTGCTCGGCGCTGCCGACCAGCGAGACCTTCGAGTCGTCGGTCTTCTCCACCTCCTGCTTGGCGCTCATGAAGGAACCGTCGATGACCTTCGCCGGATCGGTGACTTCGCCCCATGTGCCGGTGAGGGAGAGGAACTTCGCGGTGAGCGGATTGTCCTCGCTGCCGCTGAGGTACTCGGCGCCGGCCTTCTGGGGGTTCTTGATGCCCATGGCCTCGGCCCGGGACTTCTGCTCGCCGGTCATCGGTCCCGAAGGTTCGGAGGCCGAGGAGCCGGTGCTCTTCTTGAAGTCGTCCACCGACGCCGCCGGCGTCAGCTTGTACCCCTTGGTGGAGTCCGCGACGTCGCTGTTGCTCGCGCCGCCGTCGCCCGACAGCGCGAAGTACACCCCGCCGCCGATGACCGCGAGCGCCAGCACGACGCCGCCGACGATCAGACCGGTCTTCTTCTTCGGCTGGGCCGGGGGCGCCGGCATCTGGCCGCCGTACGGGGGAGCGGGCGGCTGCTGGCCGTAGGGGCCGGGCTGCTGCGGGTGGCCGTAACCCGGCTGGGGCTGCTGCGGGGGGACGCCCTGCGGGCCCGGTGCCTGCTGCGGGTAGCCGTAGCCGGGCCGGCCGCCGTACGGGCCGGGCTGCCGGCCGTACGGGCCCGGCTGGCCGGGCGGCTGCTGGCCGTAGGGTCCCGGCTGGCCCTGGGGCGGCGGGCCGCCGTACGGCCCCGGCTGGCCCTGGGGCGGCGGGGGCCCGTACGGTCCCGGCTGGTTGTGGCTCATGTGCGGTGTCCCCTGTTCGGAAGTGCTCATCGGAGTGCGGCGATGTGCTTATACGTTTCGAACATCCTGACGGAAGGGGCGTTCGTATGGGCGATCGGGGCGTACACCGTTACGGAACCAACCTGATTCAGCACACGCCTGTGACGGCCGTAAACTGTCCCCCGTGACCGAGAACACTCAGCAGACGCCAGCCAGCAACCCCGAACTGCCGACCCAGTACGCACCGGCCGAGGTAGAGGGGAAGCTGTATGAGCGCTGGGTAGAACGGGGTTACTTCGAGGCCGACGAGCACAGCGAGAAGCCGCCGTACTCCATCGTCATCCCCCCGCCGAACGTCACCGGCAGCCTGCACCTCGGGCACGCCTTCGAGCACACGCTGATCGACGCCCTCGTCCGGCGCAAGCGGATGCAGGGCTTCGAGGCGCTCTACCAGCCGGGCATGGACCACGCCGGCATCGCCACCCAGAACGTCGTCGAGCGCGAGCTCGCCAAGGAGGGCAAGTCCCGCCACGACCTGGGCCGTGAGACGTTCGTCGAGCGCGTCTGGCAGTGGAAGAACGAGTCCGGCGGCCAGATCTCCGGCCAGATGCGCCGGCTCGGCGAGGGCGTCGCCTGGTCCCGCGAGCGCTTCACCATGGACGAGGGCCTGTCCGTCGCCGTCCAGACCGTCTTCAAGAAGATGTACGACGACGGGCTGATCTACCGCGCCGAACGCATCATCAACTGGTGCCCGCGCTGCCTCACCGCCATCTCGGACATCGAGGTCGAGTACCAGGACGACGACGGCGAGCTCGTCTCGATGACGTACGGCGAGGGCGAGGACACCATCGTCGTCGCCACCACCCGCGCCGAGACGATGCTCGGCGACACCGCCGTCGCCGTCCACCCCGACGACGAGCGCTACCGGCACCTGATCGGCAAGCAGATCAAGCTGCCGCTGACCGACCGCACGATCCCCGTCGTCGCCGACCACCACGTCGACCCCGAGTTCGGCACCGGCGCCGTGAAGGTCACGCCCGCGCACGACCCGAACGACTTCGAGATCGGCAAGCGCCACGACCTGCCGTTCCTCACGGTCATGGACGAGCGCGCCGTCATCACCGTCCCCGGTCCGTTCGAGGGCCTGGACCGGCTGGAGGCCAGGTCCGCGATCGTCGCCGCGCTGCGCGCCGACGGCCGGATCGTCGCCGAGAAGCGCCCGTACGTCCACTCCGTCGGCCACTGCTCGCGCTGCAAGACCACCGTCGAGCCGCGCCTGTCGCTCCAGTGGTGGGTCAAGGTCGCGCCGCTCGCCGAGGCGGCCGGCGACGCCGTCCGCGACGGCAAGGTCAAGATCCACCCGCAGGAGATGGAGAAGCGCTACTTCGACTGGGTCGACGACCTCCACGACTGGTGCATCTCGCGCCAGCTCTGGTGGGGCCACCGCATCCCCGTCTGGTATGGCCCGAACGGCGAGGTCGTCTGCGTCGGACCCGACGACGAGGTCCCCACGGGCGAGGGCTGGACGCAGGACTCCGACGTCCTGGACACCTGGTTCTCCTCCGGCCTGTGGCCGTTCTCCACGCTGGGCTGGCCCGAGAAGACCGACAGCCTCGCGAAGTTCTACCCGAACTCCGTCCTGGTCACCGGCTACGACATCCTCTTCTTCTGGGTCGCCCGGATGATGATGTTCGGCCTGTACGTCAACGACGGCGTCCCGCCGTTCCACACCGTCGTCCTGCACGGCATGGTCCGCGACGAGTTCGGCAAGAAGATGTCGAAGTCCTTCGGCAACGTCGTGAACCCGCTGGACTGGATGGACAAGTACGGCTCCGACGCGCTGCGCTTCACCCTGGCGCGCGGCGCCAACCCCGGGGTCGACGTCCCGATCGGCGAGGACTGGGTCCAGGGCTCCCGCAACTTCGCCAACAAGATCTGGAACGCCACCCGCTTCGCGCTGATGAACGGCGCGACGGTCGAGGGCGACCTGCCGCCCGTCGAGAAGCTGTCGGTGACCGACCGGTGGATCCTGTCTCGGCTGGGCAAGACCGTCGCCGAAGTCGACGCGTTCTACGACGACTTCCAGTTCGCCAAGCTCAGCGAGGCGCTCTACCACTTCGCGTGGGACGAGGTCTTCGACTGGTACGTCGAGCTGTCCAAGACCACGTTCTTCGCGGGCGGCGAGCAGGCGAAGGTCTCCGGCCGGGTCCTCGGCGAGGTCCTCGACGTGATGCTGCGGCTGCTGCACCCGGTCGTCCCGTTCGTCACCGAGACGCTGTGGACCACGCTCACCGGCAAGGAGTCCGTCGTCGTCGCCGACTGGCCGTCGGCGGTGACCGTCCCCGGGGCCGACGCCCCGGGCGGCTTCCGGGACGCCGCGGCCGAGCAGGAGATCGCGCTGGTCCAGCAGGTCGTCACCGAGGTCCGCCGGTTCCGCTCCGACCAGGGCCTGCAGCCCGGTCAGAAGGTCCCGGCCCGGCTCACCCTGGACGGCACGGCGCTGGCCCCGCACGAGGCGGCCATCCGCCAGGTGCTGCGCCTCCAGCCCGCCGGCGAGGGCTTCCAGGCCACCGCGTCGCTGCCGGTCGCCGGGGCCACCGTCGCCCTCGACCTGTCCGGCACCATCGACGTCGAGGCCGAGCGCAAGCGGCTGACGAAGGACCTGGGCGCCGCCGAGAAGGAGAAGGCCCAGGCCGCCGCCAAGCTCGGCAACGAGGCGTTCCTCGCCAAGGCCCCGGACAACGTGGTCGACAAGATCCGCGGCCGGCTCGCCAGGGCCGAGGCCGACATCGAGCGGATCGCCGCCCAGCTGGCGAACCTGCCGCAGGGCTGAGCCGTCGGCATACGAGGCCCCCGTGCTCCCGCGCCGCGGGAGCACGGGGGCCTCACCGCGCCGGACGCGCGCCGCGGCTCGGCGCGCCCTCGGGTGCCGCGCACGTCGCCCGCGCCGGTCCGTAGACTGGCCCCGTGAGTGAGCCCCGCCCTTCCGACCGGCACGACGCCTCCGAGCCCGACGACGCCTTCGCGGAGATCGTCGACGAGGCGACCCAGCGCGACCCCGACCTGGCGGTGATCGAGGCCGGGAGCCGTACGCTCCGCACCCGGTCCGGACCGCCGCAGGGCCAGGACGTCCCCGCCCGACCCGCCGACCCCGAGGTCGACAAGGCGCTGCGCGAGGTGGAGCGGGAGCTCGCCGGGCGCTGGGGCGAGACCAAGCTGGAGCCCTCCGTCACGCGCATCGCCGCTCTGATGGACGTCCTCGGCGAGCCGCAGCGCGCGTACCCCTCGATCCACATCACCGGCACCAACGGCAAGACGAGCACCGCCCGCATGATCGAGGCCCTGCTCGGCGCCTTCGACCTGCGCACCGGCCGCTACACCTCGCCGCACGTCCAGTCCATCACCGAGCGGATCAGCCTGGACGGCGCGCCGATGGACCCCGAGCGGTTCATCGAGACCTACCGGGACATCCAGCCGTACGTGGAGCTGGTCGACAGCCGGCAGCCCTACCGGCTCTCGTTCTTCGAGGTGCTGACGGGCATGGCGTACGCGGCGTTCGCCGACGCGCCGGTCGACGTCGCCGTCGTCGAGGTCGGCATGGGCGGCAGCTGGGACGCGACCAACGTCATCGACGCCCCGGTCGCCGTGGTCACCCCCATCTCGCTGGACCACACCGACCGGCTGGGCGCCACGCCCGCCGAGATCGCCGGGGAGAAGTCCGGGATCATCAAGCGGGACGCGACGGTCGTCCTCGCCCAGCAGCCGGTCGACGCCGCCCAGGTCATGCTGAAGAAGGCCGTCGAGGTGGACGCCACGGTCGCCCGCGAGGGCATGGAGTTCGGCGTGGTCTCCCGCGAGGTCGCCGTCGGCGGCCAGCTGCTGACGCTGCGCGGGCTGGGCGGCGAGTACGAGGACGTCTTCCTCCCGCTGTACGGCGCCCACCAGGCGCACAACGCGGTGGTGGCGCTCTGCGCCGTGGAGGCGTTCTTCGGAGTCGGGGCCGAGCGGCCCGGACCGCTCGACGCCGACACGGTCCGCGCGGCGTTCGCCTCGGTGATCTCGCCGGGCCGCCTCGAAGTGGTCCGCTCCAGCCCGACCGTCGTCCTGGACGCCGCGCACAACCCGGCGGGCGCCCGGGCCACGGCCGACGGGATCACCGAGTCCTTCGGCTTCTCCCGGCTCATCGGCGTGGTCGGGGTCAGCGACGACAAGGACGTCAAGGGCCTGCTCGAAGCCTTCGAGCCGATCATGGCCGAGGTCGTCGTCACCCAGAACTCCACCCCCCGCGCGATGGACGCCGACGCCCTGGCCGCCCTGGCCGTCGAGGTCTTCGGCGAGGAGCGCGTCCAGGTCGAGCCGCGCCTCGACGACGCGCTGGAGGCGGCCATCACCCTCGCCGAGGAGGAGGCGGAATTCGCGGGCGCCGGTGTGCTGGTGACCGGTTCCGTGATCACCGTCGGCGAGGCCCGACTGCTTCTGGGAAGGCGCTGAACCGTGCGAATGCTCTGCGCGTCGACGCTGATCGGCGAATTCTTCGTGATCGGATTCGCCGGTCTCGTCGCGATGAAATCCGACGACCTGACCACCGCCACGGTCTGGACGGTCTGCGGCATCGGCATGCTGCTCTCCGTGCTGCTCTGCGGGATGATCGGCCGCCCCGGCGGCGCACAGCTCGGCTGGGCCCTGCAGATCGCCCTGGTGGCCAGTGGATTCTTCGTGCCGATGATGTTCGTCCTCGGGGTGGTGTTCGGCGGTCTGTGGTGGGCCTCCGTCCACTACGGGCGCGAGATCGACGAGGCGAAGGCCCGCTGGGCCGCCGCGCAGGAACCGGCCGAGGGCGTGTCGTGACGCCGGCGCCAGCCGCCCGGAGGACGCCCGCGCCGCCCGCCCGGGGAAGGGGAAGGCCATGCGGCGTCCCGGCACCGGACGGTGACTGATTTCGCATCCTTTGGCCAAACCCGCTCGCGGGTCCGTCCCCGTACCCCTGTAGCCTCGCCTCACCGCACTCGCATGCCCGCAAGGAGCCGCACACCATGACCCAGCGCACCCTCGTTCTGCTCAAGCCCGACGCCGTCCGGCGCGGACTCGTCGGCGAAATCGTCGGGCGGATCGAGCGCAAGGCCGGCTGGCGGGTCACCGCGCTGGAGATGCGCACCCTCGACCGGGCCACCCTGGAGCAGCACTACGCCGAGCACGTCGGCCGCCCGTTCTACGAGCCGCTCGTCGAGTTCATGCTGTCCGGCCCCGTCGTGGCGCTGGTCGCCGAGGGCGAGCGGGTCATCGAGGGCGTCCGCACGCTGGCCGGCCCCACCGACCCGATCGCCGCCGCGCCGGGTTCCATCCGGGGCGACTTCGGCACGATCGTCCGGGAGAACCTCATCCACGCCTCGGACTCGGAGGAGTCCGCGGAGCGTGAACTGAAGCTTTTCTTTCCCGGAGTCTTCTGATCCCGAATCAGCCGAACAGCGCTCATGACCTGGGGCGACCGAATTAATTCGGTCGCCCTTCGGTATAGGAACCCGGGTCGCGGGAACGCATCACTTCGACGTAACGTCACCATGAGTGGAACGGTCACCCGTTCCGCCCGCAATGGCGAAGGACCCTCGCGCGGTGTCGGTGCACACGGCACTACGATGGAATCTTCCACGCCCACAGCGCTCACCTCGCCGACCAGAACAAGCCATCGTCGCTTTCCTGGACGGCCCGACGCATCCTCATGGGGAACAAGGGGAACTCAATGTCGTTCATCGGTCGTGACATGGCTATCGACCTCGGGACTGCCAACACGCTGGTGTACGTCAGGGGGCGCGGCATCGTACTGAACGAGCCGTCCGTCGTGGCCATCAACACCAACACCGGCGGCATCCTGGCGGTCGGTTCCGAGGCCAAGAAGATGATCGGGCGCACACCGGGCAACATCGTCGCCGTGCGCCCGCTGAAGGACGGCGTGATCGCCGACTTCGAGATCACCGAGCGGATGCTCCGCTACTTCATCCTGAAGATCCACAAGCGCCGTTACCTGGCCCGCCCGCGGGTCGTGGTCTGCGTGCCCTCCGGCATCACCGGGGTCGAGCGCCGCGCCGTCATCGAGGCGTCGACGCAGGCCGGAGCTCGTCAGGTGCACATCATCGAGGAGCCCATGGCGGCGGCCATCGGTTCCGGGCTGCCGGTCCACGAGGCCACCGGCAACATGGTCGTCGACATCGGCGGCGGCACCACCGAGGTCGCGGTCATCTCGCTCGGCGGCATCGTCACCGCCCAGTCGATCCGGGTCGCCGGCGACGAACTGGACAACGCGATCATCCAGCACATCAAGAAGGAGTACTCGCTCCTCCTCGGCGAGCGCTCCGCCGAACAGATCAAGATCACCATCGGTTCCGCGGACGACCTGAAGAAGGACGAGCACACCGAGATCCGGGGCCGCGACCTGGTCTCCGGGCTGCCCAAGACCGTGGTCATCTCGGCCGCCGAGGTCCGCAAGGCCATCGAGGAGCCGGTCAACGCGATCGTCGACGCCGTGAAGACCACCCTCGACAAGTGCCCGCCGGAGCTCTCCGGCGACGTCATGGACCGCGGCATCGTCCTCACCGGCGGCGGCGCGCTGCTGCGCGGGCTGGACGAGCGGCTGCGGCGCGAGACGGGCATGCCGATCCACATCGCGGAGGACCCGCTGGACTCGGTGGCCCTCGGATCCGGCAAGTGCGTCGAGGAGTTCGAGGCGCTCCAGCAGGTGCTGGACGCCCAGCCCCGCAGATAGCGGGCGCCCGGCACGGCCCGCGGGCGGGGGACCGCGCGCGGGACGGCGACACGGGAACCGCACGAGAACAACACAGCGGTCTGCCGTGCGGACCACAGCGGCTCCGCACGGCCGATCGCTGGTATACAGGCACGAACATTCCGACGAGGAAGGCACGGCCGCCGCACGTGAGGGACACACGAGAGAGCCGGCTGCTCCTGGTGCTGCTGATCGCCATCGCGTTCGCACTGATCACGGTGGACATCCGGGGCGGCGAGGGATCACCGGTGGACGGCGCCAGGCGGGCCGCCGCCGCGGTCTTCGGCCCGGTCGAGAACGGCGTCGCGGCCGCCGTCGACCCGGTGGGCAACGCCATAGGAGCGGTGCGCGACTCCGGCAACCGGCACAACCGCATCGCCGAACTGGAGCGCCAGAACGCCGCGCTCAAGACCACGCTCGGCAGCGACGACCGCAACCGCAACCGGGTCCGCGAGCTCGACAGGATGCTGAAGAAGTCGGCCGCCGGGCAGTACGGCATCAAGGCCGCCGAGGTCATCGCCATAGGAGCCGCCCAGGGCTTCTCCTGGACGGTCACCATCGACGCGGGCTCCCGCGACGGCATCGAGCGCGACATGACCGTCATCAACGGCGACGGACTCGTCGGCCGGGTCACCACCGTCGGCCCGGAGACCGCCACGGTGCTCCTCGCCAACGACCCCGACTTCACCGTCGGCACCCGCATGGAGAAGACCGACGAGCTGGGCTTCGCCACCGGCCAGGGCTCCCGCCCGCTGTCCGTCCAGTTCCTCAACGGCAAGGCCAAGGTGAGGAAGGGCGACCGCCTGGTCACCTTCGGCTCGAGCAAGGGCAAGCCGTTCGTGCCGGGCGTCCCGGTCGGGGAGGTCGTCCGCGTCGACCCGTCCGGCGGCGGCCTCACCCGCACCGTCTACGTCCGCCCGTACGTCGGCTTCACCAAGCTCGACATCGTCGGCATCGTCGTCCAGGCCCCGCGCCACGACCCCCGGGACATGGTCCTGCCCAAGGCCCCGCCCAAGCCCGCCAAGCCGAAGCCCACGCCGACCGTCACCGTGACGATCTCGCCCAACGGCGACATCGTCGACACCGACGGCAACGTCGTCGGCAACATCCACGAGAGCCCGAGCCCCAGCGGCGGCCCGGACCCCAGCAGCAGTGCGGGCGCCGGCACCGCGGTCGACGAGCAGAGGTAGAGCTGATCCCCATGCGTCTGAACCGGATTCTGCTCTCCACCGTCCTCGTCGTGGCCGCCCTCGTCCTCCAGGTCTCGGTCCTCGCCCGCCTCCAGCTCCCCGGCGCCGTGCCCGACCTGCTGCTCCTCGTCGTGCTCGCGCTCGCCTTCGTGTACGGGCACGTCAGCGGCGCCCTGATCGGCTTCGGCGCGGGCCTGCTGGCCGACCTGGCGCCGCCCGCCGACCACGCGGCCGGGCGCTACGCCCTGGTCCTCTGCGTCATCGGCTATCTCGCCGGACTGGTGAAGCCGGAGAACGGGCAGCTCAAGTCGGCCGCCGTGCCCATGGTCGCGGTCGTCGGCGCGGCGATCGGCTCGACCCTGCTCTACGCCCTGGTCGGCGCGCTCGTCGGGGACACGGCGGCCCGCCATGTGGGCCTGGGCAGCCTGCTGTTCACCGCCGCCCTGTACGACCTGCTGCTGGCCCCGTTCACCGTGCCGCTGATCATGGCCGTCGCCAGACGCACGGTGAACGACCCGGTGGCCGAGGCGTCCGGCGGCGACGTCTCCTCCGGCTGGCTCGCCTCCGGCACCGGACTCAGGGTCGGCGACCAGCGCGGCGGACTGCGCGTCAGGGCCGCCCGCGGCCGCGCGTCACGCGCCGGACGGATCAAGGGAGTCAAGCGACTGTGAGGCCGCACCACCGAGCGGGCGCCCCGGGCCCGCGCCGCACGTCCCGCGTCCCGGGCGCTCCGCGCGCCTCCCGCATCCCCCGTACCGCCGGCCCGACCACCACCGGGGGCGCCCCGTGAGCAACATCCCCGAGACCGGCCGGACCTCCCGGGTCCGGGTCCGGCTCGTCGTCATCCAGGTCCTGGTGTTCTCCCTGCTGTTCACCCTCGGCGGGCGGCTCTGGTACCTCCAGATCCGCAACGGCCGCGAGTACAGCGACGAGGCGAGGAACAACCACGTCCAGCAGGTCGTCCAGCCCGCCGTCCGCGGCGCCATCCTCGACGCGCGCGGCGTGCCCCTCGCCGACAACGAGACCCGGCTGGTCGTCTCCGCCAGCCGCACCGAGCTGCTGAAGATGAAGGACGACGGCAAGGACGTGCTGACCCGGCTCGCCGGCGTGCTCGGCATGAAGCCGCAGGAGATCATGGACAAGGTCCGGCTCTGCGACGCCAAGACCCCGCAGCCCTGCTGGAACGGTTCGCCCTACCAGCCGATCCCGGTCACCGACGAGGCCACCACCCAGCAGGCCCTCACCATCCGGGAACGCGCCGAGGACTTCCCCGGCATCACCGCCGAGCCCACCGCCGTGCGCCGCTACCCCGCACCCGGCAAGGCCAACGCCGCCCAGGTCCTCGGCTACCTCTCGCCGGTCACCGACGAGGAGATCACCAAGGCCCAGAAGACCGACTCGCCGTATCTGCGCTCCGACCAGGTCGGCCGCTCCGGCCTGGAGCGCACCTACGACAAGGAGCTGCGCGGCAAGGCCGGGGTCACCCGCTACGAGGTCGACAACCTCGGCCGGGTCATCGGCGAGGCGAAGAACGACGAGGCGCAGCCCGGCTCGACCGTGGTCACCTCCATCGACGCCCGGGTCCAGGCCGTCGCCGAGTACGAGCTCAACGAGGCGATGAAGACGGCCCGTCAGTCGTTCGACAAGAACACCGGCGAGAACTACAAGGCCGACTCCGGCGCCGTCGTCGTCATGGAGGCGAAGACCGGACGCGTCGTGGCGATGGCCTCGCTGCCCAACTACGACCCCAACGCCTGGGTCGGCGGCATCTCCGTCAAGGACTACGCCAAGCTCACCGGCCCCAAGTCCAACTTCCCGCTGCTGAACCGGGCGATCCAGGGCCAGGCCGCCCCCGGCTCGATCTTCAAGGTCATCTCGTCGACCGCCGCGGTCAACGCCGGCTACCCGTTCGACGGCCACTACCCCTGCCCCAGCTCGTACAACATCGGCGGCCAGGTCTTCAAGAACTTCGAGTCCCAGGGCTACGGCGACATCACCATCGGCCGCGCCCTGGAGGTCTCCTGCGACACCGTCTACTACGGCATCGCGCACAAGGAGTGGCAGAAGGACGGCGGCAACAAGCCGAAGAAGCACCCCAAGGACTGGTTCTACAAGACCGCCCACGAGTTCGGCCTCGGCAAGGAGACCGGCATCGATCTCCCCAACGAGGTCAGCGGCCGGGTCCCCGACCGCGAGTGGAAGAAGAAGTTCTACGAGGCGAACAAGGACGCCTGGTGCAAGCAGGGCAAGAAGGACGGCTCGTACGTCGAGAAGATCGCGTACGAGAACTGCCTCGAGGGCGACAGGATGCGCGCCGGTGACTCCGTCAACTACTCGATCGGCCAGGGCGACACCCTCGTCACCCCGATCCAGATGGCCACCATCTACGCCGCGATCTCCAACGGCGGCACCCTCTACGACCCCACCGTCGGCAAGGCGATCGTGAGCGGCGACGGCAGGACCGTCCAGGAGATCAAGCCCGAGTCGCACGGCAAGCTGCCCTTCTCGCGCAAGACCCGCGACCACATCGACGAGGCGCTCGCCGGCGTCGCGACCCGCGGCTCGGCCGCCTGGCGGTTCGGCGGCTGGCCGCAGGACAAGATCCCGATGCACGCCAAGACGGGTACGGCGGAGGTCTACGGCAAGCAGACGACCTCCTGGTTCGCCACGTACACCAAGGACTACTCGATCGTCATGACGATCTCCCAGGGCGGCACCGGCTCCGGCGCCTCCGGGCCCGCCGTGCGCAACATCTACGACGCCATCTACGGCCTCGACGACTCCGGGAAGCAGGACCTGAAGAAGGCGCTGCTGCCCACCCCGCAGAAGTCCCTGCCGAAGATCCAGTCGGACGGCTCCATCGACGCCCCGGAGATCAAGCCCTACAACCCGGCCTCGCAGAAGACGCCCGAGGAGCAGACCCTCGCCGCGATCGTGGGGAGGCGCGACTGATGGCCGGCTTCTCCGTCTCGCGCTACACGCCCGAGCGCTCCGCCTGGGGCAAGCTCGTCGCCCGCGACTCCGTCGTCCGCCGGCTCGACTGGCCGCTGCTGGGGTCCGCGCTCGCGCTCTCGTTCATCGGCTCGCTGCTGGTCTGGTCGGCGACCCGGGGCCGGGACTCGCTCACCCACGGCGACCCGTACTACTTCCTGTTCCGGCACGTCCTCAACACCGGCATCGGCCTCGCCCTGATGGTCGGCACCATCTGGCTCGGCCACCGCACCCTGCGCGGGGCCGTGCCGATCCTGTACGGCCTGTCGGTGCTGTTCGTGCTGGCGGTCCTCACCCCGCTCGGCGCCACCGTCAACGGCGCGCACGCCTGGATCATCATCGGCGGCGGCTTCTCCATCCAGCCGTCCGAGTTCACCAAGATCACCATCATCCTGATCATGGCGATGCTGCTCGCCGAACGCGTCGACGCGGGCGACCAGCTCCACCCGGACCACCGGACCGTCGCCAAGGCGCTGGGCCTGGCTGCCGTGCCGATGGCGGTCGTGATGGGGATGCCGGACCTCGGCTCGGTGATGGTCATGGCCGTCATCGTGCTCGGCGTGCTGCTGGCCTCGGGGGCGTCCAACCGCTGGGTCTTCGGCCTGCTCGGCACGGGGGTGGCCGGCGCGGTCGCGGTCTGGCAGCTCCACCTGCTCGACGAGTACCAGATCGCCCGCTTCGCCGCCTTCGCCAACCCGGCGCTGGACCCGGCGGGCGTCGGCTACAACACCAACCAGGCCCGCATCGCGATCGGCTCCGGCGGCCTC
The DNA here is from genome assembly GCF_037034285.1 of Streptomyces tyrfis. Taxonomy (NCBI): domain Bacteria; kingdom Bacillati; phylum Actinomycetota; class Actinomycetes; order Kitasatosporales; family Streptomycetaceae; genus Streptomyces; species Streptomyces tyrfis. The sequence continues at coordinate 129,737 of NZ_JBAGJZ010000017.1, forward strand.
ACCGGGACCGGACTGTTCCAGGGCACCCAGACCACCGGTCAGTTCGTCCCCGAGCAGCAGACCGACTTCGTCTTCACCGTCGCGGGCGAGGAGCTCGGCTTCCTCGGCGCCGGGCTGATCCTCGTCCTGCTCGGCGTCGTGCTGTGGCGCGCCTGCCGGATCGCCCACGAGACGACCGAGCTGTACGGCACGATCGTCGCCGCCGGGATCATCGCCTGGTTCGCCTTCCAGTCGTTCGAGAACATCGGGATGACGCTCGGCATCATGCCGGTCGCCGGACTCCCGCTCCCGTTCGTGTCGTACGGCGGCTCCTCGATGTTCGCCGTCTGGGTCGCCGTCGGGCTGCTCCAGTCGATCAGGGTGCAGCGGCCGATAAGCGCCTGAGCGGGGCCCGGAGCGGACCCGGGGCGGACCGGGGCGGGACCCGGGCGGCCCGGGCGGGCGCGGGACCGGCGCGGGCGGTCCCGGAGGGCTGCCCATATCGGGGCAATCCGTCTAGATTCGGTCTATGGCGGACTCGAAACGCGAGATCGAGCGGAAGTACGAAGCCACCGCGGAGACCCGGCTCCCCGACCTGAGCCGGGTGGCCGGGGTCTCGTCCGTCGTCCACCGGGGCGTCACCGCACTGGACGCCGTCTACTACGACACCGAGGACCTCCGGCTCGCGGCCGGTTCCGTCACGCTGCGCCGCCGCACCGGCGGGGACGACGCCGGCTGGCACCTCAAGTTCCCCGTCGCCTCCGGCATCCGCGACGAGCTGCGCGAACCGCTCTCCGACACCCCGCCGCCCGCCCTGGCCGGACTGCTCCGCTCCAGGGTCCGCGACGGGACGCTCGTCCCCGTCGTCCGGCTCCGCACCTCCCGTGACGTCCACCGGCTGACCGGCGCCGGGGGCGCGCCGCTGGCCGAGGTCTGCGTCGACGCCGTGCGCGCCGAACGGCTGGCCGGCGGCACGGGCACGGCGGACTGGACCGAGATCGAGGTCGAGCTGGCCGACGACGCCGACCCCGCCCTCCTGGACGCCGTCGGCAGACGGCTGCGCAAGGCCGGCGTCCGCCCGTCCGCGGCGCCCTCCAAGGCGGCCCGGGCACTGGCCGAGACCGCGCCGGAGGACGGCCGGGGGACCGGACCCGGGCCGGAGGGCCGGAAGGCGGCCGCCCCGGTCAGCGCGGGCGACCACGTCCTCGCGTACCTGCGCGCCCAGGCCGAGGCGATCGTCGCCCTCGACCCCGCCGTGCGCCGCGGCCTGCCCGACTCCGTGCACCGGATGCGGGTCGCCACCCGCAGGCTCCGCAGCGCGCTGCGGACGTACCGGAGGGTCCTCGACCGGGACGTCACCGATCCGATCGGCACGGAGCTGAGGTGGCTGGCCGCCGAGCTCGGCATCGACCGCGACCAGGAGGTCCTCGACGCCCGGCTGCGCGCGCGTCTCGACGCCCTGCCCCGCACCCTGGTCCTCGGCCCGGCCCGCGCCCGGCTGCGGATCTGGTCGACGACCCGCCGGGGCGGCTCCCGGCGGCGCACCGCGGCCGTGCTCGACGGCGAGCGCTATCTGGCCCTGCTGAACCGTCTCGACGCGCTGCTCGCGGACCCGCCGCTGCGGCCCGCCGCCGCCCGCGCCCCCCGGCGCGTCCTGTCCCGCGCCGTGCTCAAGGAGTACGGCCGGCTCGCGGCCCGTACCGGCCGCGCCCTGGAACTCCCGCCCGGCGACGACCGCGACCGCGCCCTGCACGACGCCCGCAAGGCCGCCAAGCGCGCCCGGTACGCGGCGGAGGCCGCCGGCCCCGCGCTGGGCCGGCCGGCCGAGCGGTTCGCCGCCCGGATGAAGGCCCTGCAGACCCTCCTCGGCGACCACCAGGACGCCGTGGTGGCCCGCGGCGCCCTGCGCGCCCTCGCCGTCCAGGCGTACGCGGCGGGGGAGCAGACCTTCACCTGGGGGCTGCTCCACGGACGCGAGGAGGCGGCCGCCGCCGAGGCCGAACGACGGCTGCCTCAGGTGTGGCGGCGGGCCTCGCGGCCGAAGACGCGCCGGGCCCTGGGCGGCTGACCGCGACGGGCGCGGCCGGGCGGCGGGGCGGGGAAGCGGGGCGGGGGACGAGCGCGCGAAGGCCCCGGCGGCGGGGTGACGGGCGCCGGCCCGCGGCCTCCGGACGGCCGAGCGGACGGCGTGGGGACGCCGGGCGTCGCGGTACGCTGGATGGTCATCCATGCCGGCTCACGAAAGTTCGCGATGTCTGTCGATTCGTCTGTCGATTCGGTCTTCCCACAGCTCGAAGCTCTGCTCCCGCATGTGCAGAAGCCCATCCAGTACGTCGGCGGTGAGCTGAACTCCACCGTCAAGCCGTGGGACGAGTGCGACGTCCGCTGGGCGCTGATGTACCCGGACGCGTACGAGGTCGGACTGCCCAACCAGGGCGTCATGATCCTCTACGAGCTGCTCAACGAGCGCGAGGGCGTCCTCGCCGAGCGCACCTACAGCGTGTGGCCCGACCTGGAGGAGCTGATGCGCGAGCACCGGGTCCCGCAGTTCACGGTCGACAGCCACCGCCCGGTCAAGGCGTTCGACGTCTTCGGGCTGAGCTTCTCCACCGAGCTCGGCTACACCAACATGCTCGCCGCGCTGGACCTCGCGGGCATCCCGCTGGAGGCCCGGGACCGCACGGCCGACGACCCGATCGTGCTGGCCGGCGGCCACGCCGCGTTCAACCCCGAGCCGATCGCGGAGTTCATCGACTGCGCCGTCATCGGCGACGGCGAGCAGGCCGTCCTGGAGATCACCGACATCGTCCGCGCCTGGAAGGCCGAGGGCCGCCCCGGCGGGCGCGAGGAGGTCCTCCTCCGTCTCGCGAAGACCGGCGGCGTCTACGTCCCGGGCTTCTACGACGTCGAGTACCTCCCGGACGGGCGCATCGGCCGGGTCGTGCCGAACCGGTCGGGCGTGCCGTGGCGGGTGTCCAAGCACACCGTGATGGACCTCGACGAGTGGCCGTACCCGAAGCAGCCCCTCGTCCCGCTCGCCGAGACCGTCCACGAGCGGATGTCCGTCGAGATCTTCCGCGGCTGCACCCGCGGCTGCCGCTTCTGCCAGGCCGGCATGATCACGCGCCCCGTGCGGGAGCGAAGCATCACCGGCATCGGCGAGATGGTCGACCGCGGCCTCAAGGCGACCGGCTTCGAGGAGGTCGGCCTGCTCTCGCTCTCCTCCGCCGACCACACCGAGATCGGCGACATCGCCAAGGGCCTCGCGGACCGGTACACCGACGACAAGATCGGCCTCTCGCTGCCCTCCACCCGCGTCGACGCGTTCAACGTGGACCTGGCCAACGAGCTGACCCGCAACGGTCGCCGCTCCGGGCTCACCTTCGCCCCCGAGGGCGGCTCCGAGCGGATGCGCAAGGTCATCAACAAGATGGTCTCGGAGGAGGACCTGATCCGCACGGTCGCCACCGCGTACGGCAACGGCTGGCGCCAGGTGAAGCTGTACTTCATGTGCGGGCTGCCCACCGAGACCGACGAGGACGTCCTCCAGATCGGTGACATGGCGGTCAACGTGATCGCCAAGGGCCGGGAGGTATCCGGCCAGAACGACATCCGCTGCACGGTCTCCATCGGCGGTTTCGTGCCCAAGCCGCACACCCCGTTCCAGTGGGCCCCGCAGCTGAGCGCCGAGGACACCGACGCCCGGCTCGCCAAGCTCCGCGACAAGATCCGCGGCGACAAGAAGTACGGCCGCTCCATCGGCTTCCGCTACCACGACGGCAAGCCCGGCATCGTCGAGGGCCTGCTCTCGCGCGGCGACCGCCGCGTCGGCTCCGTGATCCGCGCGGTCTACGAGTCCGGCGGCCGCTTCGACGGCTGGCGCGAGCACTTCAGCTACGACCGCTGGATGATCGCCGCCGGGAAGACGCTGCCCGAGCACGGCGTGGACGTCGACTGGTACACCACCCGCGAGCGGTCCTACGAGGAGGTCCTGCCCTGGGACCACCTGGACTCCGGCCTGGACAAGGACTGGCTCTGGGAGGACTGGCAGGACGCGCTCGACGAGACCGAGGTCGAGGACTGCCGCTGGACCCCGTGCTTCGACTGCGGCGTCTGCCCGCAGATGGACACCAGCATCCAGATCGGCCCCACCGGCAAGAAGCTGCTGCCGCTCATGGTGAAGCAGTGACGCCGACGCGGTAGCCCGCGCACCGCGTCCCCGCCGCCGGGCGGGGGCGCGGAACGGCCCCCGGAAGCGCCGTGACGCCCGGCGGACGCGGGCGGCGGACCGGGGCCGGACGAGCCCTGGGAACCAGGGAGCGCCCTTGCGCGTACTCTGGGTACTGCAACGACTGTGCCCAGCGCGGCGCCCGTACCAGAGATCTCCCCGGCCGGAGAGAAGAACGCCGGACCGGGGTGAGCCGGACCGGGCACCCCGGGCCACCCCGCATTTCGTGGGCGGCATGCCACCGCGTCCGCCCCGCACCGAGGAGAAGAAGCACTGGGCAAGCGACAGCCCGAAGGCCCGCCGCCAGCACCGGCGGTGCAGCGCATCCGACTGCGCTACACCAAGCGCGGACGCCTCCGGTTCACCAGCCACCGCGACTTCCAGCGGGCCTTCGAGCGGGCACTGCGCCGCTCCGAGGTGCCGATGGCCTACTCGGCGGGGTTCACCCCCCACCCGAGGGTGTCGTACGCCAATGCCGCCCCCACCGGCACGGGCAGTGAGGCGGAGTACCTGGAGATCGCCCTCGCCCAGGCGCGGGACCCGGAGGTGCTGCGCGGGCTGCTGGACGCCTCGCTGCCGGACGGGCTCGACATCGTCGAGGCCGTGGAGGTCCGTACTTCGGGCTTCGCCGACCGGCTGACCGCGTCCGTGTGGGAACTGCGTCTCGACGGGGTTTCCGCAGAGGAGGCGGCCAAGGCCGTGGAGGTCTTCGACGGCGCGGAGACCGTCGAGGTGCAGCGCCGGACGAAGAACGGCGTGCGGACCTTCGACGCCCGCGCCGCCGTGGTGGAACTGCGGGTCGCCGATCCGCGGCCCGATGGGCCCGAGGGCCGGCCCTGTGCGATACTGCGGCTGGTTGTACGGCACGTGACACCTGCCGTCCGACCCGACGACGTCCTCTCCGGTCTCCGTGTCGTGGCCGACCTGGCGCCGCCGGTACCGGTAGCGGTGACCAGGCTGGCGCAGGGGCTCTTCGACGAGGAGTCCGGCACGGTGACCGACCCGCTCGCGCCCGACCGCGAGGCAGCCCCGGCCGTTTCGACCACGGCCGCCGGGACCGCCGTCGCGACGGCGCCGGAAGGTATGGATTCCGCGTAGGACGGTCGTTGCGGCGCGGTTCCTCGACTCGGGAGCCACCTGGGTCGGACCGCGCGATGAACCGACAAGACTTTCGCCAGGCCGTGCGCACAGCGCGTACGGAACCGGCGAGCCAGACACTGAAGCTCCCGTGCGGCGCCCGCGCCCCGGACGGCGGTACCGCGCACATCACGCGGCCGTACCGGACCGGAATCAGGCGCGGCGCCCGGGAGCCCGACGGGAGAACCGCCCGCATGCCTCAGGCAAACGAACCCGGCGAGACCGGGATCACCGAAGAGAACAACGCCCCCGGCGACAAGCTGCCGCCGCGCCGCAGGCGCCGCGCCGCGTCCCGCCCGGCGGGCCCGCCGGTGACGGAGGCGCAGGACACCGGCGCCCCGGCCATACCGGCCGAAGCCGCGGCGACCGCCGCCCCCGCCGTCGCCGCGCAGGCCGACGGCGCCCCGGAGGCGGAGGCCGCGCCGCCCGCGCGCCCGCGCCGTCGGGCCGTCCGCAAGGCGACGTCCCCCGCGGGCGCGCCGAAGACCGCCGAGGCGGTGTCCGAGCCGTCGGCCGAGGTCGTCGCGGAGGGCGTCGCCGAGCCCGCCGCCGAGGCCGTGGAGGCGCCGCCGGCGCGTACGCGTCGCCGTGCGGTGCGCAAGGCGACCGCCCCGGCCGGTTCGCCGAAGACGGCCGGGATCGTCGAGGCGGCCGAGCCCGCCGACGCCGTCGAGGACGAGGAGAGCGCCGAGGAGGAGGCCCCCGCTGTGGAGCCCGCCCCCGCGCCGCGCGGCCGTGCCCGGCGCAGGGCGTCGGCCCCGGCCGGTGCGCCGCGCTCCGTCGAGGCGTCCGCCGGGACGGTGACCGAGGCCGTCTCCGAGCCGTCGGCCGAGGCCGTCGCGGAGGGCGTCGCCGAGCCCGCCGCCGAAGTCGTGGAGGCGCCGCCGGCGCGTACGCGTCGCCGTGCGGTGCGCAAGGCGACCGCCCCGGCCGGTTCCCCCGAGCCCGCCGCGGACGCCGCCGCGAGCCGGCCCGAGCCCGGGACCGCCGCCGCGGCCCCGGCCGCCGAGCCCGTCGCCCCGGCGGTGGAGCCCGTGACCCAGGCCGAGGACGCCGCGCCGCACGGCCGCCGTCGCCGCCGGGCCACCGCGGCCGCGGGCCGGCCCGAGTTCACCGGCGGCCCGCAGGCCGCCGAGCCCCGGACCGCCGGCGAGGACGAGGAGCCCGCCCGCAAGGGCCGCCGCGCCGCGCGTCCCGCCGTCGCCGTGTTCCAGGCGCCGGTCTTCACCGAGCCCATGTTCCAGACGCCGGAGACCGCGGCGGCCGCCGCTGCCGCCTCGCGGCACGCCGAGGCCGAGGCCGAGGAGGAGCACGAGGCCGAGGCCGCGTCGTCGGCCGGCCCGCGCCGCCGCCGTCGCCGTCGCGGCGAGGCCGTCGAGCCCGAGCAGGCCGCCCCCGCGGTGGAGGAGCCCGCCGAGGACGAGTCCGAGCAGGAGCCCGAGGAGGCGGTCGACGCCGAGCACGAGGGCGAGACCGACGAGTACGGGGAGCGGCCCGCGCGCCGTCGCCGCCGGGGCGGCCGCCGCCGCCGTCGTGGGGAGAGCCACGAGGGCGAGGAGACCGCCGAGCAGCACGACGAGGAGGCCGCGCCCGCCGACCACGCCGAGGACGAGCAGGAGCACGTCCAGGAGGCCGAGGCGGAGGAGGAGGCCGAGCACGAGCACGAGGAGGCCGCCTCCGGCGCGTCCAGCACCAGCCGCCGTCGCCGCCGCCGCCGCCGTCGCAGCGGTGACCTCGCCGCCGACGCCGAGACCGGCGCGGACGACCCCGAGCGCACGGTCGTCAAGGTCCGCGAGCCCCGCAAGAAGGAGGAGCGGGAGCCGGGCACGGGCTTCGACGAGGTCCAGTCCATCAAGGGCTCGACCCGCATGGAGGCGAAGAAGCAGCGCCGCCGCGAGGGCCGTGAGCAGGGCCGCCGCCGTGTCCCGATCATCACCGAGGCCGAGTTCCTGGCCCGCCGCGAGGCCGTCGAGCGCGTGATGGTCGTCCGCCAGAACGGCGAGCGCACCCAGATCGGCGTCCTCGAGGACAACGTGCTCGTCGAGCACTACGTCAACAAGGAGCAGGCCACCAGCTACGTCGGCAACGTCTACCTGGGCAAGGTGCAGAACGTCCTGCCGTCCATGGAGGCCGCGTTCGTCGACATCGGCAAGGGCCGCAACGCCGTCCTGTACGCCGGCGAGGTGAACTTCGAGGCGCTCGGCATGGCCCACGGGCCGCGCCGCATCGAGACCGCGCTCAAGTCCGGCCAGTCCGTCCTCGTCCAGGTGACCAAGGACCCGATCGGCCACAAGGGCGCCCGCCTGACCAGCCAGGTCTCGCTGCCCGGCCGCTACCTGGTCTACGTGCCCGAGGGCTCGATGACCGGCATCAGCCGCAAGCTGCCCGACACCGAGCGGGCCCGGCTGAAGACCATCCTCAAGAAGATCGTCCCCGAGGACGCGGGCGTCATCGTCCGCACCGCCGCGGAGGGCGCGAGCGAGGAGGAGCTGCGCCGGGACGTCGAGCGGCTGCAGCAGCAGTGGGACGACATCCAGAAGAAGGCCAAGGGCACCACCGGCTCCAACACGCCGACGCTGCTCTACGGCGAGCCGGACATGACCGTCCGGGTCGTCCGGGACATCTTCAACGAGGACTTCTCCAAGGTCATCGTCAGCGGCGACGACGCGTGGGAGACCATCCACGGCTATGTCTCCCAGGTGGCCCCGGACCTGACGGATCGTCTGTCCCGGTGGACCTCCGAGACCGACATCTTCGCGACCTACCGGATCGACGAGCAGCTGATGAAGGCGCTGGACCGGAAGGTCTACCTGCCCAGCGGCGGCTCGCTGGTGATCGACAAGACCGAGGCGATGGTCGTCGTCGACGTCAACACCGGCAAGTTCACCGGCCAGGGCGGCAACCTCGAGGAGACCGTCACCAAGAACAACCTGGAGGCGGCCGAGGAGATCGTGCGCCAGCTGCGGCTGCGCGACCTCGGCGGCATCGTCGTCGTCGACTTCATCGACATGGTGCTGGAGTCCAACCGGGACCTGGTGCTGCGGCGACTGCTGGAGTGCCTGGGACGCGACCGTACGAAGCACCAGGTCGCCGAGGTGACCTCGCTGGGCCTGGTCCAGATGACCCGCAAGCGCGTGGGGCAGGGGCTGCTGGAGTCCTTCTCCGAGCCGTGCGTCCACTGCAACGGGCGCGGCGTCATCGTGCACATGCCGCAGCCGGCCTCGATCGGCGGCGGCAACGGCAAGCGCGCCAAGAAGCGCGGCCGCGGCGGCGCGGGCCACGAGCACGACCACGAGCACGGAACCGAGCAGGTGGCGGAGGCCCCGGCCGGGACCGGCGCCGAGGCCGAGACCGAGGCGGAGGTCGCCGCCGAGGCGGCCGCCCCGGTCGCGCTGCCCGAGCCGGAGTTCGCCCCGGACGAGGAGCTGTACAGCAGTGCCGCCGAGGCCGAGGCGGCCGCCGCGCGCGGTCGCGGCCGTCGCCGTGCGACCCGTAAGGCATCGGCCCCGGCCGGGGCCCCGAAGGCCGCCCCGGCCCCTGCCCCGGTGACCGAGCCGGAACCGGCCGTGGTCGCGGAGCCCGCGCCGGCGGCGGAGCCCGAGCCGGCCGCCGCGCCCGTGGCCGCCGAGGCGCCCGCCGCCGAGGCCCCCCAGGGCCGTACGCGCCGGAGGGCGACCCGCAAGGCGACCGCCCCGGCGGGCTCGCCGGCCCCGGCCGAGCAGCTCGTGCCGGCCGAGGAGACGGTGGTCGTGGTGGTCCCGGTCGACGCCGAGGCCCCGGCGGCCGAGGCCGTACCGGAGCTGGTCGTCGCCGAGACGCCCGTTCCCGAGGCGGCCGTCGCCGAGACGCCCGTTCCCGAGGCGGCCCCGCCCGCGCGGCCCCGTCGCCGCGCGACCCGCAAGGTCACGGCTCCCGCGGGCTCGCCCGCCGGGGCGGACGCTGCGGAGATCGTCGTGGTGACCGCCGGCTCCGCGCCGGAGACCGGGTCCGAGCCCGCCGCCGAGGCGGCCGGGACCGCGGAGGCCCCGGCGGCCGAGGCGACCGAGGTGGCCGAGGCTCCGGCCAAGAAGACGGCCCGCAAGACCGTCAAGAAGGCCCCGGCCAAGAAGGCGGCCGCCAAGAAGACGGCCGCCAAGAAGACCACGACGGCCAAGAAGACCGCCGCGAAGAAGACGACGGCGAAGAAGACGACGACGAAGAAGGCGGCGGCGAAGAAGACCGTCGCGGCCGAGCAGTCGTCACAGCCGTCCGTGTCGGCCGGAGCGGAGAGCTGACGGCCGGCTGACGACGGCGAGAGGAAAGCCGCCGGAACACGCCGAAGAGGTGCGGCCCGCACCTGCGGGCCGCGCCTCTTCGGCGTGCGCGCCGCGCCTCTTCGGAGCCGGGGGCCATGCCTGTGAGACGCGATCGGGGCGGCCGCGGTTTCCCTCTGTGGGGCACGTCTCAGCGGCCATAACCTGAGCGAAACATGCCGTGAAAAGCCTGATAATGTGACGCAGCTGATGTGGGCTATGTCATTCCTGAGAATGTTCATCAGCATGTCAGTCCGCTTCCGGCAGGACGAATCACCCTCTATGTCCCAGACATGCCACTCCTGGGTCAGGAGGGTGATTTAAGCGCAATATATCGTTACAGAATCGGCCATGCGTCGAGGCGGCGGAGCCCCGTGCCGGCATTCGCGTGCCTCGGGAATCGTCGTCGGTCACAACTCTTGCGGTGTTCAAGGAGGAAGTCCATGTCGAGCGACAACAGGGAGCCCATCCCTGCTGCCCGACCGGCGATCGGCGACGAGGAGATCGAGGCCGTCGTGCGCGTGCTGCGCAGCGGCCGCGTCGTGCAGGGCCCGGAGGTCGCGGCCTTCGAGGAGGGCTTCTCGGAGCTGGTCGCCGGACGCCACTGCGTCGCGGTGAACTCCGGTACCTCGGCGCTCCACCTGCTGCTCCTCGCCCTCGGCATCGGCCCCGGCGACGAGGTGATCGTCCCGTCGTTCTCCTTCGCGGCCTCCGCCAACGCCGTCCGGCTGACCGGCGCCGACGTGGTCTTCGCCGACATCGAGCCGGGCAGCTTCTGCCTGGACCCGGCCGCCGTCGAGGCCGCCGTCACGCCGCGCACGGCGGCGATCATGCCGGTGCACCTGTACGGTCACCCGGCCGCGATGGACCGGCTCATGCCCATCGCCGAGAAGCACAAGCTCGCCGTGGTCGAGGACGCCTGCCAGGCGCACGCCGCGGCCCTGAACGGCACCCCGGTCGGCGCCTTCGGCTCCGGCGGCACGTTCAGCTTCTACCCCACCAAGAACATGCACTCCCTCGAGGGCGGCATGATCACCACCGCCGACGCCGAGGTCGCGCGCACCCTCCGGCTGCTGCGCAACCAGGGCATGGAGCAGCGGTACGCCAACGAGATCGTCGGCGCCAACATGCGCATGACGGACGTGGCCGCCGCCGTCGGCCGGGTCCAGCTGACCAAGCTGGCCGACTGGACCGAGCGGCGCCGCGCCAACGCCGCCTACCTCGACGCCCACATCAGCGCCCCGAACGTCACCACGCCGCCGGTCTCCGAGGGCGCCCGCCACGTCTACCACCAGTACACGATCCGGGTGCGGGGCGACCGCGAGGCCGCGATGGCGAAGCTCACCGAGGCGGGCATCGGCAACGCCGTCTACTACCCGACCCCGATCCACCGGCTCAAGCCGTACTGGGAGCCGGACCAGAAGGCCGGCCGCGCCTGGGACCTGCCGGAGACCGAGCGGGCCGCCGCCGAGGTCGTCTCGCTGCCCGTGCACCCGGCCCTGGGACCGGACGAGCTGGAGCGCATCGCCGCCGCCGTGAACGCGCTGGGGGAGAACCTGTGACCGCCACGACGCTGCGGGCCGGACTCATCGGCCTGGGCTCCATGGGCCGTCACCACGCCCGCGTCCTCGCCGGCCTCGACGGCGTGACGCTGGTCGGCGTCGTCGACCCGATGGGCGACAAGAACGGCTGGGCGCAGGGCGCCCCCGTACTCTCCACGGTCGACGAACTGATCGCCCTGGGCGTCGACTACGCGGTCGTGGCCTGCCCGACCGCCCTGCACGAGCAGGTCGGCCTCCAGCTGGCCGAGGCCGGCGTCTGCGCGCTGGTCGAGAAGCCCCTGGCCGACACCGTCGAGGGCGCCCGCCGCCTCGTCGACGCCTTCGAGTCGCGCGGCCTGGTCGCCGGCGTCGGGCACATCGAACGCTGCAACCCGGCGCTCCGCTCGATGCGCGCCCGCCTGGAGGCCGGCGAGCTGGGCGACGTGTACCAGGTCGTCACCCGCCGCCAGGGCCCGTTCCCGCACCGCATCGCGGACGTCGGCGTGGTCAAGGACCTCGCCACCCACGACATCGACCTCACCGGCTGGGTCACCGGCAGCGCCTACACGTCGATCGCCGCCCACACCGTGTCGAAGTCCGGCCGCCCGCACGAGGACATGGTCTCCGCCGTGGGCCGGCTCTCCGACGGCACCATGGTCAACCACCTGGTCAACTGGCTGAGCCCGCTCAAGGAACGTTTCACCTCGGTCACCGGCGAGCGCGGCACCTTCATCGCCGACACCCTCACCGCCGACCTCACCTTCCACTCGAACGCCGCGGTGACCACCGAGTGGGAGGCGCTCCAGGCGTTCCGCGGCGTCTCCGAGGGCGACATGATCCGCTACGCCATACAGAAGCGGGAGCCGCTGCTCGTCGAGCACGAGCTCTTCAGGGACGCCGTGCGGGGCACGTCGAACGACATCTGCACGCTGCGGCAGGGCCTGCGGACCGTCGAGGTGGCGGCCGCGGTGCTGGAGTCCGCGAACACCGGCGCCACGATCCGGCTCACGGAGTCCACCGGTCAGGACCAGGGGCGGAGAGATGACCACACCTGACGTCACCGTCGTCGTCGCCGTCTACAACACCATGCCCTACCTCACCGAGTGCCTGAACTCGCTGGTGGGGCAGTCCATCGGGCTCGACCGCCTGGAGGTCGTGGCGGTCGACGACGGCTCGACGGACGACAGCGGCGCCGAGCTCGACCGTTTCGCCGCCCGCTACCCCGGCACGGTCAAGGTCGTCCACCAGGCCAACTCCGGCGGACCCGCGATGCCGAGCAACCGGGCCCTGGAACTCGCCACCGGCAAGTACGTCTACTTCATCGGCTCCGACGACTACCTCGGCGAGGAGGCGCTGGAGCGGATGGTGTCCTGCGCCGACGCCAACGGCTCGGACGTCGTCATCGGCAAGATGGTCGGCACCAACGGACGGTACGTGCGCCAGTCGCTGTACAAGGCCAACGACGCCGACATCAGCCTCTACGGCCCCGAGCTGCCGTTCGCCCTGGCCAACACCAAGCTCTTCCGCCGCGACCTCGTCGAGAAGCACAAGCTGCGCTTCCCCGAGGACATGCCGGTCGGCAGCGACCAGCCCTTCACCATCGAGGCGTGCGTCCGGGCGCGCCGGATATCCGTGGTCGCCGACTACACCTGCTACTACGCGGTGAAGCGCGGGGACGCCAGCAACATCACCTACCGCGCGAACCACTTGTCCCGGCTGCGCTGCACCGCGCTGATCATGGATCACACGGCGGGGCTGATCGAGGCCGGGCCGAAGCGGGACGCCGTCCTGCGACGCCATTTCACCTGGGAGCTCTCCAAGCTCATCCAGGACGACTTCGTGGCGCTCGACGACGAGACGAAGCGCGACATCTGCGCCGGCATCGCCCGGCTCGCGGACGCCTATCTGACGGACGAGCTGAGCGACGCGCTCCCGGTCAAGCTGAGGGCCAGGCTCAGGCTCGCCCAGCGCGGCGCCGTGGACCTGCTCTGCCGCGCGATCAGCGAGGAGGCCGAGCACGGGGCGCCGCCCTTCCACCTGGAGGGCGACCGGGCCTTCGCCCGCTACCCCGGCTTCCGCGACGCCGCTGTCGATCTCCCGGACCGCTGCTTCGAGCTGGTCGGGGAGAAGGTCCCGGGCCGGCTGGCCGGCAGGACCCGGCTGGTCCGGTCGGAATGGGTGCAGACCGGCGACGCGCTCGCGCTCGCGCTGACGGTCGGCGTCGGGGTCGTCGGCGACACCGGCTCCGCGGTGGTCCGGCTCGTCGAGGGCGCCATGCCCAAGAGCGCCGACAAGGCACGCGCCCGCCGGCTGCCGGAGGGGCACGAACCTCCCCCGGCACGGGGGGAGATCACCCGCGAACTCGCGCCCGACGGCGACGCCACTCTGATCCGGGCGCTGATCCCGCTGGAGCCCCGCAGGATCAAGCGCGGGGTGCGCGTCTTCGTGGACGTGGCCGGGGACACCTACGAGATCCCCGTGCGCGCGGACGGACAACCCCTGCCGCTGGCCCGCTGCTGGCACGGCGAGAAGGACCCGTACCGGGCAGCGGCCCAGCTCAACTCCAAGGGACGTGTGGTGATCAGCACGGGCCCGCTCCATCCGCCCAAGAACTCGCTGGGCTCGCGACTGCGATCCCGGTTGACCCGCGCCACGCGTTCCAAGAGGAAGTGACCATGAACATCTGTGTAGTCGCCCTGGGCAAGATCGGCCTGCCGCTCGCCGTGCAGTTCGCGGCCAAGGGCCACCGGGTGATCGGCGCCGACGTCAACGAGAAGGTCGTGGAGCTGGTCAACGCCGGAGTCGAACCGTTCCCCGGCGAGCACGACCTCGACGTCAAGCTCAAGGAGACCGTCGACGCGGGGCTGCTGACGGCCACCACGGACACCGCCGCCGCCGTGGCCGAGTCCGAGGCCGTCGTGGTCGTCGTCCCGCTCTTCGTGGACGCCGAGGGGACCCCCGACTTCGGCTGGATGGACTCGGCGACCCGGGCGATCGCCGCCGGACTCAAGCCCGGCACCCTGGTCAGCTACGAGACCACGCTGCCGGTGGGCACCACCCGCACCCGCTGGGCGCCGATGCTGGAGGAGGGCTCCGGCCTCAAGGCCGGCGAGGACTTCCACCTGGTGTTCTCCCCGGAGCGGGTCCTCACCGGACGGGTCTTCGCGGACCTGCGCCGCTACCCGAAGCTGGTCGGCGGCATCGACGAGGCGTCGGCCGCGCACGGCGTCTCGTTCTACGAGTCGGTCCTGGACTTCGACGAGCGCACCGACCTGCCGCACCCCAACGGCGTCTGGGACCTGGGCACTTCGGAGGCGTCCGAGCTGGCCAAGCTCGCCGAGACGACCTACCGGGACGTCAACATCGGCCTGGCGAACCAGTTCGCCCGCTTCGCCGACCAGCAGAACATCGACGTCCTCAAGGTCATCGAAGCCTGCAACTCCCAGCCCTACAGCCACATCCACCAGCCGGGCATCGCCGTCGGCGGCCACTGCATCCCGATCTACCCGCGGATGTACCTGTGGAACGACCCGTCGGCGACCGTGGTGCGCTCGGCGCGCGAAGCCAATGCCGCCATGCCCGAGTACGCGGTCGACCTGCTCGCCGCCGCCTACGGCGACCTGACGGGGGCCGGCGTGCTGGTGCTGGGCGCGGCCTACCGCGGCGGCGTCAAGGAGACGGCCTTCTCCGGCGTCTTCCCGACCGTCGAGGCGCTGAAGGCGCGCGGCGCGGTGCCCTTCGTCTCGGACCCGATGTACACGGCCGAGGAGCTGGCCGCGCACGGTCTCGTCCCGCACGAGGGCCAGACCGTCACCGCCGCGATCCTCCAGGCCGACCACGCCGAGTACCGCGAACTGGCCGCCTCCGACCTCCCGGACGTCCGCGTCCTGGTCGACGGCCGCCGCACCACGGACCCGGCCCGCTGGGAGGGCGTCCGCCGCGTCGTCATCGGCGGCTGAGCCCGTAACCGCACACGACTCCTCCCGGGACCCCGACGGCAGCCGTCGGGGTCCCGCGCTGCCCAAGGAAAGCGAGCACGCGGCACCACATGATCAAGAAAGCAGTGATACCCGCGGCGGGCCTCGGGACCCGCTTCCTGCCGGCCACCAAGGCCACGCCGAAGGAGATGCTCCCGGTCGTGGACAAGCCGGCGATCCAGTACGTCGTGGAGGAGGCGGCGGCAGCCGGCCTGTCCGACGTCCTGATGGTCACGGGACGCAACAAGCGTCCGCTGGAGGACCATTTCGACCGCAACTACGAACTGGAGTCGGCTCTCACCCGCAAGGGCGACGCCGAGCGACTGCTCCGCGTCCAGGAGTCCAGTGACCTCGCCACCATGCACTACGTGCGCCAGGGGGACCCGAAGGGTCTGGGGCACGCGGTGCTGTGCGCCGAACCTCACGTGGGGGACGAGCCGTTCGCGGTGCTCCTCGGCGACGACCTCATCGACCCCCGGGACCCCCTGCTCGCCCGGATGATCGAGGTCCAGGAGAAGCACGGCGGCAGCGTCGTCGCGCTCATGGAGGTCGAGCCCGAGAAGACCCACCTCTACGGCTGTGCGGCGATCGAGGCCACGGACGAGGAGGACGTCGTCGGCGTCACACGGCTCGTCGAGAAGCCCGCCCCCGCCGACGCGCCCAGCAACTTCGCGGTCATCGGCCGGTACGTGCTGGCCCCCGGGATCTTCCCGGTGCTGAAGGAGACCGAGCCCGGCCGGGGCGGCGAGATCCAGCTGACCGACGCACTGCAAGTGCTCGCTGGCGATGCGGGCATCGCCGGGCCCGTGCACGGCGTCGTCTTCCGAGGCCGCCGCTACGACACCGGCGACCGGGGCGACTACCTGCGGGCGATCGTCGGGCTCGCCTGCGAACGCGAGGACCTGGGACCGGACTTCAGGACCTGGCTGCGGCGCTATGTGACCCAGGAGATGCCCGAGAACTGAGCGGGGACGGGTGCCCCGGACGCGTCGCCCGCGTCGCCCGACGATGCGGGCGATGCGGGCGACGCGCACCGAGGTCGGCCGGGGTCACCGCTTGTGGCTCTCCAGCAGTTCGACGACGCGCCGGGCGGCCGTGCCGTCGCCGTAGGGCAGACCGCGCGGCGTCGTCGGGGACGGACGGGTGGCGATCCCGGCCCATTCGGCCGCCGACAGCAGGTGGGGGCCGGGCACCAGCTGGTTCCAACCGCCCTCCAGGGTCTCCACCCACTCGGTCTCGGGCCGGATGGTCGTGCAGACGCGGTCCAGGAGGAACGCCTCCTTCTGCAGACCGCCGGAGTCCGTGACCACACCGGAGGATCCGAGCACTGCGGCGACCAGGCCCGCGTAGGGCAGCGGCCTTCCGGCGCGCAGCGAGCCCCGGTTCAGCTCGATGCCGTGCTGCTCGGCGCGGGCGGTCAGCCGGGGATGGGCCAGCAGGGCGACCGGGACGGGAAGGGCCGCGAGGGCACCGACCAGGGCGTCGAGACGCTCGGGGTCGTCCGTGTTGTCCGGCCGGTGCAGAGTGGCCAGCAGGTAGGGGGCCCGGGGGTCGATGCCCTCCGGGAGCTCGGGCGCGGGCTGCGCGCCCGTGGTGACGGCGTCCCGGATCCGCAGGCAGACGTCCACCATGACGTCGCCGGCCAGCACCGAGCGTTCTCCCAGGCCTTCCGCGGCGAGGTGCCGCATGGCCTCCTCCGTCGGAGCGAGCAGGAGGTCGGCGGCGTGGTCCGTGAGAATGCGGTTGTGCTCCTCCGGCATCCGGCGGTTGAAGGAGCGGAGACCGGCTTCCAGGTGGGCGACGGGCAGGTGCATCTTCACCGCGGAGAGCGCGCCCGCCAGCGTCGAGTTCGTGTCGCCGTATACGAGGACCCAGTCGGGACGCTCGGCGGTCAGCACGGGGTCGATGGCGGCGAGGACGCCACCGGTCTGGACGCCGTGGCTGCCGGAGCCGATGCCCAGGTGCACGTCGGGATCCGGGATGCCGAGACCGGAGAAGAAGACATCGGACAGGTCTGCGTCGTAGTGCTGGCCGGTGTGCACGATCACGTGCTGGTGATCGGTCGCCGCGAACGCAGCTGCGATGGGCGCGAGCTTGACCAATTGGGGGCGCGCGCCCACAACGCTGAGGACCTTCATGGTGGGATGTGCTCCTTGCAGAGGTGATATCAGCCGGCCACGCGCCGGATGAACAGTCTGTGCCGCATCCCGTCCGGCCCGGTGACTTGGGACGATGGGATCGACCCGATGATAAAG
Organism: Streptomyces tyrfis; assembly: GCF_037034285.1. Taxonomy (NCBI): domain Bacteria; kingdom Bacillati; phylum Actinomycetota; class Actinomycetes; order Kitasatosporales; family Streptomycetaceae; genus Streptomyces; species Streptomyces tyrfis. Next base: position 147,146 of record NZ_JBAGJZ010000017.1, read on the forward strand.
TCTGCTTGAAAGACTGTGTCGCGGGGAGGAAGTCGTAGATGAACGAGGCGGCGTCCCGGGACGTAGCGGTTGTCACGCCCTGGTACCCCTCGCGAGAGCTCCCGTTCCGCGGTGCCTTCGTCCAGGCAATGGTCGATGCCACGGCTCCCGGTTGCGACAGCATGGTGGTCTACCACTGCGACACCTGGGTCTCCCGGATGGACGAGCGGACCACGGAGTCGGTGGAGGCCGCCAACCGGATCCTCGCCCCTATGGCCGTGCGCCCCGTCCCGACGGTGGGAGGCGCGCGACTGGTCCATCTCGCCGTCACGACTCCCCGGGCCCAGGAGTTCGGACCTCTCGCGAGAAACCACGAACGCCAGCTGAGGGCGGCCCTGGGCGGCAAGCCCATCGACGCACCGGTGGTGCACGCCCATGTCGGGCTGCCCGGCGCCTGGGCGGCTCTGCAGAACGCGCGCCCGGACGCCCGCGTGTTCGTGACCGAGCACGCCACCTACCTGGACCGGGTACTGGCCGAGCCGGAAGCGCGTGCCCTCTACGACGAGGTGCTGCACCGGGTCGACGGGTTCTTCGCCGTGGGCGACCCGATCCGCGAGGTGCTCACGGAGGCGTTCCCGCACCACGCGGGGAAGATTCAGCAGATCCCCAACCCCATCTCCTTCCGTGATCAGCGGCCCGCCCCGGTCACCGAGCTCCGCAAGTGGCTGTTCCTGGGCGGTCTGATCCCGCGCAAGGGGGTCGACTGGCTGGTCGAGGCCTTCGCCCAGTGCCATGCCAAGGACCCCGAGCTGACGCTGACGATGGTGGGAGAGGGCGAGCTGCGGGCGAAGCTGACCGCGCGCGCGGCCGAGCTGGGGCTGGGGGAGGCGATCCGGTTCCTCGGAGCCGTCCCGCCCGACACGGCGTTGGACCTGATGCGCGAACACGACCTCCTGGTGCACCCCAGCCGGTACGAGACGTTCGGCATGACGATCGTGGAGGCCGTCGCCGCGGGCATGCCCGTTCTCGTCACGCGTTGCGGCGGGCCCGAGGAGACTCTCGCGGGCATCGAGGAAGTCGCGGGCGAGATGATCGACGTCGAGGAGAACTCGGAATCGATCAGCGACGGCTACTGGCGGCTCCGTGACCGTTTCGAACACGGTCTGGACCTGAAGCTGGCCCAGGAGACCCTGGCCGGCCGTTATGGGTACGAAGCCGTCGCCGAGGCCCACTACCGGCTCTGGTTCCCCGCCGCGGCACACAATCAGGGTGAGGAATCCGGACAGGTCGGCACCCGCGAATGATGGAGTGACATGCAGGTACTGTTCCTGGCCCTCGGAGCGTCTCGCAAGCGGGCGGTACTGGACGAGTCGGCAGAGGCCGCGTCGAACGGCGCGCAGGTCATCGTTGTGGTGGACAAGAAGAAGTCCTGGAGCGGCGCGAAGTTCGCGCCGGGCGTCAGGGTGGCGACGTTCAAGGAGCTGGAGGCACGGCACCTGCCCAGGCGGCTGGAGCACGCGGTTCTCTACAGCGCGCCGCGGGCGACGGTCCGGGCGATCGGGCAGGGGCCGCTGCGCGGCCGGTCGCGACGCGCTCTCAAGGCGTACGAACGGCGAGTGGCGGGCCGAGTGCACCGTAAAGTGTTCATGCCGCTGCACCGCCGTCTGTGGCCCGACTCCCGGGCCCGCATGGTGAGCGCGGCGTTCGCTGCTCGCGGCGGGCTCGATCTGCTGGTGGTCAGTGACGCGCTGTCCGTCCCCCGCGCGGTGGAATTGATGCAGGCCTGGACCGCCCGGGGCGTCGCGCCCCGCGTGTGCTACGGCCTGGACTACGACGTACCTCCCACAGTCAGCAACCGCTGACCGCCTCCACACAGGAATGACGATGAAGAACCGTAGCGGTCGACGCCCTCGGGTGCTGTATCTGGCCTTCTACTTCCCGCCCTCGCGCGCCAGCGGCGTGTACCGGGCCAGGGCCACGGCCAACCACCTGGCGGAGAAGGACTGGGACGTAACCGTCTGCGCCGCACCGCTCGACTTCCTCTACGACGTCATCGGCTCGGTCGACGAAGGTCTCTCCGAGACCGTCGACCCGCGCATCCGAGTCGAGCGCCCGGCGCTGAACCAGTACTCCTGGCAGCAGGACCTCCGCAGCTACAGCAAGCTGCGCCGCACCTTCCCGCTCATGGCGCGCCGTCTCTACGATTTCGGCCAGGAGAAGGTCTTCCCCGAGCGCTATGCCTCATGGGCCTGGGCGTCGGTGGCACGCGGGCTGAAGCTGCACGCGAGGAAGCGATTCGACGTCGTCGTCGCGACGGGGAACCCGTTCGCCTCGTTCGGGGCTGCCTGGCTGTTCAACCGCCTCACGGGAGTTCCGTACGTCATGGACTACCGCGACTCCTGGACTCTGGACCTCTTCACCGACGAGCCGGCCTTCGCGGACGGGCATGTCGCATGGAGTTGGGAGAAGCGTGCCCTCCAGCGGGCGTCCGCGGCGGTCTTCGTGAACGAGGCGCTGCGGAACTGGCACGCGGAGCGTTATCCGGACGTGGCCGACCGCATGATGGTGGTCCCGAACGGCTGGGACGCCGATGTGATCCCCGCTGTCACGGCATCGGAGCCGGAGAGGGGAACGGTCGAGCCCGGGAAGGCGGAGCGCCCGCTCAAGTTCGCCTACCTCGGCACACTCACCGCCAAGCAGCCGGTGGAGGAGATGGCCGCCGCGTTCAAGATCGCGCGTCAGCATCCTGAACTGGCCGGTGCCGAGCTGCAGATCCACGGGCATCTGGGATTCTTCAAGAACAGCCCGCAGGCGTTGCTCCAGCGTCTCGGCCTGGACGGCGACGTCGGCGAGCGCGGCGAGGAGGACACCGGCCTCCGCTACTGCGGGCCCGTTTCCAAGACAGAGGTGGGCAAGGTCTACGAGGACGCCGATGTGCTGGTGTTCCTGGCAGGCGGCGGGAAGTACGTCACCTCGGGCAAGATCTTCGAGTACATGGCGTTCGGACACCCCATCGTCTCCGTTCACGCACCGGGCATCGCGGCCCAGGACGTGCTCGAGGGCTATCCGCTGTGGTTCAACGCGAACAGCCTCGACGTCGACGCCCTGGCGTCGTCGATGGTGGCGGCGGGGAAGGCGGCCAAGGATCTGGGACCGGAACAGCGTGAAGCCGCCCGCAGCCATGCCGACGCCTACACGCGGGAAGCCGTTCTCGTGCCCTTCGAGGAGCGTCTGAGGGAAATCGTGGGCCGTCCGGTCACGAGCTGAGAGCGCCGGCCCGGAAGAGCGACCGCCGTCACGTGCCCGTCACGGATGACGGCGGTCCTCGGCGGGGATGTCGGCCGGACCGCGAGCACACGGCATCGCCCCGTCCTCCACGAGCGGAGGGCGGGGCGATGCCATGGGAACGCGCTGTCGGCGAACCACACGCCGACGCAGGAGATCCCGAAGGGGCCGATGGGGCCCGGCCGTCCTGCCGGGCCCCATTGTGGTCACGCGTCCTGCGGGGAGTACAGGGTGCGGTCGAGGTTGGTCGTCACCGTGAGGTTCGGATAGGCCTTGGCCCACTTCCACCCGGTGACCGTGCTGTTGATGTCGCACACGAACACGTGGTCCGTGAGATCCAGCCGCAGTTCGGGCAGCGCCTCGCGACGCGCGATCCGGGAGAGCAGCTGCGGCCGAACCTCCTGGTAGCCGCGGTTGAACACCTTCTTGTGGAACGCGTTCGCGGCCTTTCTGTGGCCTCGCTGCACAGCGGCGACCAGGAGCTCGGGCGTGATGGACTTCCGCTTCTTCTGGGCGGTCCTGCGGGCCCGGCCCAGGACGGCGCGCGGCACCCGATAGACCAGGAAGCGCTCGCCGCGAGGAATCAGGAGCTTCTTCTCTCCTTGCTCGATGCTCACCAGGCCCACGCGAGGGTCCAGCTTCGTTCGGTGCCACGCCGAGGTGTTGGCTGTGACCACGGTGACGTGAACGCCGCGTTCCAGCAGGTGATTCGCGAAGTCCGCGACGCGGCGCGACTTGGGCGGAGTGAGGGCGAGCAGCACCGCCCGGCCCGCCGAACCCGCCGCGGGCGCTTCGAGGTCCTTCGGCCCGGACCCGGACGCCGCCGCGGCGGCGTCGCGGCCTTCCGCCGGCGCGGTCTTCTCGCTCCGCGTCGCGACTGCGGCCGCCGCCACGGGCAAGGGGCGGCCCTGGTAGACGCTCATCAGCTGCTCGGCCACGGCCGGAGCGCCGTACCGTCGCTCCAGCTCCGCGCGCGCCGCGGGCAGATCGAGTCCGGCAACGCGCGAGCGGAGGTCCCAGTAGGCGTCGGCGATGACCACCGGGTCGTCGCTGACGTCCATCAGCGCCCCCGCCTGGTCCTCGATGCCCGCCAGGGTCTCCTCGGGCCCGAAGCTCCGCGCGACGAGCACCGGCAGCCCGGCGGCGACGGCCTCGACTATCGTCATGCCGAACGTCTCGATCTTGCTCGCGTGGACGAGCAGGTCGTACCGGTGCATCAGACCGTTCACTTCGTCCGGAGCGACGGGAGGAAGGATCTGGAACCGGTCGGCCACCCCCAACTCCTCGGCGCGCGAGAGGAGTTCGTCCTCCATGGCGCCGCTGCCGACCAGGGTGAGCGTGGCCAGAGGCTCCTTCTCGGCGACGAGCGCGAACGCCTCCAGCAGCTCACGCACTCCCTTGTGCTTGACCAGCCGGCCGATGTACAGCCACTTGAGCAGGCTTGGGGAGTAGACGCAGCCGGGAGAGAACGAGTCGAAGTCGATGACGTTCGGGACGACCTGCAACTTGTCCCCGAGATCGGGGAATTCCGCTGCGATCTGGTCGCGGAGGTACCGACTGACGCACAGGAAGGCGTCCGCCCTCTCCAGTACGGCACGGTAGATCGCGCGTGCCGCCGGCTGGGAGAAGACCTTGTCCAGGAAAGTGGCGTGCTCCGTGACCACGATGCGGGCATCCGGCTGCGCCAGCCGCATGGCGAGCGCGCCGCCGTAGATCCCGGCGTGCGCATGGATGACCGGCGCCTTGATCCGACCACCGGGCAGCGCCTTGCGCAGCGCGGTCTCCTGGGCCGCCACCCAGGGGCTGTAGTTCTTGCGGTGGACGAGAGGCACCGGTACGCGCAGCAGCGCGCCTTCCTGGGTGTCCAGCACCGGGACCAGTTCCCGCTGGTCCTGGAGGCGGTCCGTTGTGATCTTGATGGCGTCGTTCAGCGCGGCGTCGGCGCGCCCGGACCAGTCCTCGGTGTGAATGATCGACACACGCTCGAAGCGGTCCGCCACGCTGCGCGTGGTCATCTTGACGAAAGCGCCCGCGAAAGGGTTGTTCGGTGACGGGTACCACGGCGTCACGACGGCGATGTCGGCGGGCTCCGCGGTGCGCCCCTGGGTGTCGTACGGCTCCAGCCGGAGCGTGATCGCGGGGCGGAGCTTCTTCAGCGCCCACGCCGTCGGCAGGCACTGCGCGTCACCGGCGACGACCGTGTCCACGGAGGCGGCGGGCCCCGACTTCGACAGCACGACCTTCTTGGCCGCTTTCAGGACAGACCCGTGCTTGTCGGGGTCGAGCTGGACGATCTCGACGCCGTCGGAGGTCTCCAGCTCCGCGACGAGGTCCGTCCACTCCTCGGTGCGGGGCGCGACCAGCAGGACCCGATCGCCGGCCGCCGCCAGTCTCTTCACGTGCTCGCGTGCCGCTCGCACTCGGTAACTGCCGTGTGCGAGATAGAGCACGTGGCTATTCATTTGGATCCTTTCGCACGTTCGCTCTGCACCCTGACAGTGGGGTGGGCGACCATTTCGGGCTTGTCGCACATACGCGCGGCGCACCGTTCGACAGCTTATCGCGGGTACATGACGACGAGACGGCGACAGGCCTGGTCCGAAGGGCCCTCCACGGCACACCGCCGAGGAGGGCCGGCCGCCTCCGGAACGAGGGGCGGCCAGCGCGGGGTGCCTGGTACCGGTGAGGGGCGGGAAGCAGGGCCTCGGTCGGCCTGGGCATCTTCCGGGAGCGCGCCGGAGGAAGCCCGCCGGAGGTCATGCGCACGGTGGCCGAGGGAGGGGACGGGGACCGGACGTCGGCGGCGCCCCGCGGAGGCGTCGGTCGGAACGTCGTGCGGCGTCGAGCCGCTCGCGAGTGGGAATCACTCACCGCGCTCGGAAAGGACGCCGTCCTTCTCCTCGTACAGCGCGCCGCTCGTCGGGCACTTCCACACGCCCGGTTCGCCGGCCTGCTCGACCAGACGCACGCCGGCCCGGCCGACCCAGCCGATCCGTCGGGCCGGGACCCCCACGACCAGGGCGAAGTCCGGCACATCCTTCGTGACGACGGCGCCAGCCGCCACCATGGCCCAGCGACCGACGCTGACGGGCGCGACGCAGACGGAGCGCGCGCCGAGGGACGCGCCCTCCGCGACCTTCACGCCCACGGCCTCCCAGTCGCCGCCCCGCTTCTGCTTTCCCTCGGGGTCGACCGACCGCGGGTTGTGGTCGTTGGTGAGGACCACGGCGGGCCCGACGAAGACACCGTCACCGAGCTCCGCGGGCTCGTAGACCAGGGCGTAGTTCTGCAGCTTCACGTTGTCGCCGATGCGTACGCCGGTACCCACGTACGCACCGCGGCCGACGACGCAACCCTCGCCGAGCCTGGCTCCCTCGCGGATCTGCGCCAGCTCCCAGACGCTGCTCCCTGCCCCGATCTCGGCGGTCTCGTCGATCTGGGCGGTGGGCTGCACCCTGTAGTTCACGTCGTGTGCCTTTCGGAGAGTCGATTCGCCTGGAAAGCATAAGGGTGTTCGGACCTCTACCCCTTGTACGGGATCCGCCGGCCGGGCGGCGCCAGGTCGGGGCCGATGCCCCGCTCATCCCCGCGACCGGTGTGGGCAACCGCGCCATGCTGACGCGCGTGCGGCGGCCGGGCCCGAGAGATGGGCGGCCGGCCGTGTGCGGGCGGCGGGCACATCGGTACGGGGAAGGAGTCGGCCCGATGCCCGGCCGAGCCGTCCTTCGCCGGTCCGCCCGGACCTTCTCTTCGACGGAACGACTCTTCTCTGCGACGAAACGACCGGAAATCAGTCTGTGGTTTCCGTGCCGGTGTTCCGTGATCCGTCTTCGGCTGCATCGGCGATCCGCTCCTCCCGCGAAGACCCTGAACGGCTCCGGCGAGCGGCGCCATCGAATTCATTCCGGACGAATGACATGGCACCGGGCTCGCCGTGTGGAATTGAACCGCAAAGATTCCAATTCGGGCGATTTTTGTTTGTACGTGCCACATAGGTGAAATGGGAGGGTGCGAAGAAAATCGCCCAATGGATGGAGGTGGGGTGATGGGTGTGGGTAGTCTTCCCGGTTGATATTCGTAATCATTGTGAATTCCTTGCGCTCAAGGCGGATTATTTGTGAACAGAGTGATTGAACGGGCGATGCTCTTCGGGGCGCGCTACGGGTGGTAGGCGCGATTTTCCCGTATTTGCTGGCCTTTTCGCTGATGGTGGGGCTGCTCGGCTCCGCACCGGCCACTGCGGCGGAACCGCCGACGGATCCCGGCGAGGTGCCGGCGGTTTCGCTCTCCCAGCGGGGAGTGGTCGTCGACCTCTGGAAGTCCGGCGGTCCCGCCGTGAAGGCTGCTGCCGAGGCGGCTCTCACGGGCACCGACGAAGACGTCATGCGTTTCCTCGCCGGGGCGGGCGACGACGCCATCCAGGACAACCGGGTGGGGGTGGCGCAGCTCGCCGGTGTCGGGGGCAAGGAACTGCTGGCTGCCGCCCGCGCCGCGTTGGCAGGGCCTCCCGAGAATTTGTGGGAGTTCTTGTGGACGGGCTGGCAGGAACCGCTCGAACAGGACCAGCGCGTGCTGGTGGCCCAGATCATCGGCGTGGGCGGTCCGGAGGTGCAGGAGACCGGACGGGCGGTTCTGGCGGGTTCTGCGGAGGACATGCGGACTTTCCTCAACTCGGGTTAGTACAGCCGGCGCGAGCAGGACAACAGGGTTTAGCTGGTACAGATCATCAGCGTCGGTGGACCCGCTGTGCAGGCGGCCGGGCGCCTGGCTCTGGGCGGGACCGCGCAGGACATCCAGGAATTCCTGGAAGTCGGCCAATTCGTCGCGCGGTCGCGCGATCAGGAGCACGCGACGGTTGCGGATCTGGCCGCGCAGGCCAAGGAGGCGGGGCGTCAGGCGGCCAAGGAGACCGAGGCGGCGAAGGAGGCCGCGAGGAAGGCGGCCGCCGAGGCCGAGGCGGCGAAGAACGACACGAACAAGGCGTCCCAGGCGACAGGGCGTGCGGCGAAGGCGGCTTCCCAGGCCGCCGCGTCGGCGCAGAAGGCCATCAACGCTGCGAACGCGGCCAACAACTCGGCGCGCATCGCGGCCAATGCCGCGTCCCAGGCGGCCGCGGCCGCCTGGGACGCGGCATTGGCCGCAGCGAAGGCGCGCGGCGCGGCCGCGGACACCGCGGTGGACGCCGGGAACGCCGCTGCGGCACGCAAGGCGGCGGAGAACGCCCGGAAGGCGGCCAAGGGCCCGAGCTGGCGGCCGACGCCGCTGACCAGGCGGATACGGCGGCGACGGCCGCCGGGGACGCCGCCGCTTCCGCCGCGAGCGCGGGCGCGAACGCCATTCTGGCCGCGGACGCCGCTGTGGCGGCGAGCGGGTTCGCCGATCGGAGCTCCGCCCAGGCCGTACAGGCGCGTGCTGCCACCGCGGCGGCGCTGGCGCGCAAGGCCGCCACCGCGGCCGGACAGGCGCGGGACGAGGCCCGTTCCGCGGCGAAGCACGCGAACAACGCGGCGAAGGCGGCCGACGACGCCGCGGACCACGCCGTCGAGGCGGCCGAGGCCGCGGATCGGTCCACCGCGCACGCCGTGGCGGCCACCGAGGCGGCCGATGCGGCGACGGACGCCGTGGCGAAGGCCCAGGCCGTGTACACACTGGCCCGTGAGGTCGAGGCCGAGGAACTGCTCGGCCGTACCAATGCGGGCATCGAGCGGGCCAAGGACGCCAAGGCCGAGTACGAGGCGCGCCAAGCCGATGAGGCCCGGGCGGTCGAGCGGCGGCTGGCCCGGGAGGCAGAGGCACGCCGTCTGGCCGCGGCGGCCGATCGGCCCGGGGCCGACACCGCGGCCATCGCCGCCGACGGACGCAAGCTCGCCCTGCAGGCCATGCAGAGCGGCAGCCCGTGGGGGCGTGCCGCCGCCGAATCGGCCCTCGGTGGCACAGACGCGGTGGTGCTCGATTACATCCGCAACTGCTGGAGTGAAGCCGCGGAGCAGGATGAGCGGGTCCGTGTGGAGCGGTTGGCCGCGGACAGCTCGATCAAGCAGGTGCGCGACGCGGCGGACGTGGCGCTGAAGGGTGATGCGGCCGCGATCGGCACGTTCCTGGAGGTCGGACAGTACGAGGCCGGGGAGGAGGCGTTCCGGGTCGCGATCGCACAGGCCATCTCGGAGGGCGGTCCCGAAGTCGGACGCACGGGCCGGGCCGCCTGGAGGCCGGGACCATCGATGCCTACCGGACGTTTCTCACCACGACCCAGTACGTAGCGCGCGGCGAGGACGAACGCGTCCGAGCCGCACAGCTATCGGCAGCGGTGGCCCCGAGGTCAAGTCCGCGGCACGTATCGCCCTCGACGGCTCGCCGCAGATGCTGCACGCCTTCATCGCGTCGGGGCAGTACATGGCGCAGCGCAAGGACCTTCTGGCAGCCACGCATGTCGCCCAGGTCCAGCAGATGATCTCGGAAGCCGCGGAGATCGCCGCCACGGCACAGCATGACGCCGCGACCGCGCAGAAGGTCGCGGCCACGGCTCGCAAGGCGGCGGCCGAGGCGGACAAGTACGCCAAGCAGGCCAAGGAATTGGTCGGCCGGGCCCAGACCTACGCAGATGAGGCCACTCAGCACGCCAAGGACGCCGAGGCATCCGCCACTGCCGCCGCCAAATCCGCGAACACGGCCCGTGACGCGGCGAACAACGCCAATCGTGCCGCCGACAACGCCGCCGCTTCCGCCGCGACGGCCACGGTGTCCGCCGAGAACGCTCAGGCCTTCGCGTCTCAGGCATGGGTCGCGGCAGACCAGGCCCGTGATTCCGCGATAGCGGCCGGCAAGGACGCGGGAGCGGCCCTGGACGCGACCGCCGACGCGTTCAAGATCGCGATCAAGAAGCAGCGGGAGGAGGAAGAGGCCCGGCGCAAGGAACTCCTCAAGGCCAAGGAAGCGGCGGAGAACTCCCCCGGGGCGCAGGCGCGCAAGCAGTACCGATGCGGCCCGCTCGACCCCAACTGCGATTTGACGGACAACCCCCGTCCGCTGGTGCATGCACAAGGAGATCATGTGCGAAATCCTCTCCATGGGCCCCGCGTTCAACGACGCGATGAACCAGCTGTGGGATGTCACCAAGACACTCACCGGCCTCAGCGAGCTGGAGAACTGCATCGACGGCAAGGACCCTCTGGTCCTGTGCGGATCTAGATCCAACGCCATGTAGTTAAGCGTGGGGTGTCCGGTGTCAAGGGG
>NZ_JBAGJZ010000018.1:0-150994 GCF_037034285.1 Streptomyces tyrfis
CGCGGGCGGGTGGTCCGGCCCCCCGCGGCCGGTGTGCGGCGATCGCCGGACCGGAGGCTGCCGTGCGGGGGCGGGGGGGCGAACCGCTACGGCCGGTCGCCGCCATGGCCGCAGGCCCGGTGCCGTCCGCCGTGCACCGCCGCGTACGCCGCCGGGCGCGGCGCGGCGGTGGCCCGGTCGAGCCGCGCGACCGCGGCCCGTCCCGCCGACGAGTGCGCGTCATGAACGACCCGGCCGCCCACCAGGGTCAGCTGGACACGGGTGTCGCTGATGTCGGCCACGGGGCATTGCGTCACGTCACGGTCGAGGACGATCAGATCCGCCGCCAGCCCGGGGCGGACGGTTCCCGTGAGCCGGTCCATGCCCAGCTGCCATGCCGTGCCGTGCGTGTGCATGCGCAGCGCCGACGTGCGGCTGAGCCCCTCCGACTCCCGGTACAGCGGCCCCTCGCCCTCCGCGCCCGTGCGGTCGATCGCCGTACGGATCTGGTTCCACACCTGGAGCGGGTCCACCGGCCAGTCCGAGCCGCCCGAGAGCCGCGCCCCGTGCCGCTCCAGGGAGCGGGCGGGGTACATCCACCGGTGCCGCTCGGGCCCGATGTACGGCAGGAGCGCCTCCATCGTCCAGGTGTCCTGTGCGGCCCACTGGAGCTGCATGCACGCCACCACGTCCAGCGCGGCGAACCGCCGCAGGTCCGCCGGGTCCACCAGCTGGAGGTGGGCGATGGTGTTCCGGGCGCCGCGCAGCCCGGTCGCGCGCCGGGCGTACGCGTACCCGTCGAGCGCCGTGCGCACCGCGCGGTCGCCGAGCCCATGCGCGTGCATGCGCCAGCCGGCCCGGTTGAGCACGGCGGTCAGCCGCCCGTAGTCCTCTCCGGAAACGTACAGCTCACCGCGGTTGTCGGTCGGGTTCCCCGAACCGTCCAGATACGGCGTCAGGAGCGCCGCCGTCTGCGCCGGGTACTCGATCACTCCGTCGAGGAACACCTTGACCGTTCCGAACCGCAGCCCGGGAACGTTCCCGAAGGAGCGCCGCAGCCCGCGCGCATGGGCGAGGGCTGCCTCCGGGTCCTTGGCCAGGTCCGAGTCGATCCTGATCGCGGGCACGATCCGCTGCGGCAGTGCCCCCGCGTTCGCCAGGGCCTGGTAGAGCGCCAGCTCGCCGTGCCCGACGAGCGCGTCCATCATGGTGGTCACCCCGCAGGCCGCTGCCTGGGCGAGAACCCGGGAGCAGGCGGAGACCAATTCGGCCTCGCCGGGCTCAGGAATGTGACGGGTCACCAGTGGCTGGGCGTCGTCCTTGAGTACCCCGCTGGGCCGGCCGTCCGGCCCCTTCACGATCTTTCCCCCCACCGGATCGGGGGTCGCCGCGGTGATGCCGGCGATCTCCAGGGCGCGGGCGTTGACCCAGATGTTGTGTCCGTCGCCCCCGACGAGCGCGACCGGGCGGCGCGTGGGAAGGGCGTCGAGCAGGGAGTGGTGCGGGAGGGTGCCGTGCGGCAGCAGCCCGATCGGGTTCCAGTCCGAGACCACCAGCCAGCCGTCGGGCTCCTGGCCCGGCGTGTCCTGGAGGAAACCGGTGAGGATCGCGAGGAGTTCGTCGGCGGTCGTCTCGGCGCCCTCCAGGGAGGGGCGCAGTGAGCGCTCGCCCGCGGAGAGCGGGTGCACATGGCCGTCGTGGACGCCGCTCATCACGGTCGCCCCGTGCGCGTCGACGACCTCGGTGCCCCGTCCGGCGAGACGGCGCAGGTCGCGGCCGCGGCCGGTGGCGAGGATCCGGCCGTCGTGCCCGACGGCCACGGCCTCGGCGGGGCGGGCGCCGGGGAGTCCGGTGAACACCCGTGCGTTGTGGACGACGAGGGCCGCGGCACTCCGGTGCGCGGCGGCCGCCGGGCCGGCCGCCGCACCCACGAGTCCGGCCGCGCCCGCGGCCAGTACGGACCGCCGGGCGAGAGAGGAAGTCATGACCACTCCAGGGGTTGGGCTGCTTTTCGCTGTGGCCGGACCCTCTTTGATCAACGTCGTAACCAGAACCCCTCCCGGACGACGGAATCCGTAGGATGACGCCATGTCAGGGCCAACTCTCGTGGATGTGGCACGCGCCGCAGAGGTCTCCACCGCCACCGTCTCGCACGCCCTCAACGGAACGGGCAGGCTCTCCGACTCCACGCGCCGCCGGGTCCGCGAGGTGGCCACCGCGCTCGGCTACGGCTCGCGGCGAACCCCGCGGGCCGGGAAGATCCTGGGCGTGGCCGTCACCACCTATGCCGGATCGGCCTGGAACTTCCTCGACGTCCCGTACTTCGCGCGGCTGCTCACTGTCGCCACCGCCACCGCGCACGCCCACGGCTACGCCCTGACGGTTCTCCCCGCCGCCTGCGGGGCCGACACGCCCTGGCACACCCTGGCCGTGGACGGCATGCTGCTCCTCGACAGCCCCAAGGACGACCCGGTGCTGCGTGCGCTGCGCGCCCGGGGCATCCCGCTCGTCTTCGACGGCCGGCCCGTCGATCCGAGGCCCGGGGACATCTGGGTCGACAACGACCACATCGCCACCACCCGCGAGGTCCTCGACCATCTGGCCGCCTCGGGCGCCCGGCGGATCGCCCTGCACGCCGGATACGGCGACGAGCACTACACCCGGGCCGTGACCCGCGCCCATCGGCAGTGGTGCCAGGAGCGCGGCCGGACTCCGCTGGTTCTCGCCTTCGACCCGCACGACGCCTCGGGTCACGGCTTCGACGCCGCTTTCGCCGCCGGCGGGTGCGACGCGGTCTACTCGGTCTACGACCCCGGCGGCCGCCAGGTCCTGGCCGCGGCGGCCCGTCACGGCCTGCGGATCCCCGACGACCTTCTTCTCGTCTGCGCCAGCGAGGACCAGTCCTACGCCGCGAACGATCCGTCGGTGAGCACCGTGACGCTGTGCCCGGAGACGATCGCCGAGATCGCGGTGACGGCCCTGGTCTCCCGCCTGTCGCCCACCGGCCCGCCACCACGGCCCGGCGCCCTGACGGTCCCGGCGGTCCTCCGTCCCCGCCGCTCCTCGCGCCGGGTCCGGCCGGGAGGCTGACACCCCGTTCCCGTCGGTCGTCGGGGACGGAAGGGCCTCGGGGCGAGGGGTCTCCTCGGCGCCGGGGACCGTGCGCCGCCTCCTCACGTCGCGTTCAGGGCCACCGTCGGGTGGAGACGGGAGGCGCGGATCGCCGGATAGAGGCCCGCGACGACGCCGATCAGGAGGGTGGCGGCCAGGCCGCCGGCCAGGGACCAGGGCGGGACCACCGCGGTCCACCCCTGCACCCGCGCGAAGCCGTACGTCGCCGCAGCTCCCAGCAGCGCGCCGGTCACCCCGCCCAGCGCCGACAGCAGCAGCGACTCCGCCAGGAACTGGAGACGGATCGCGTTGCGGGTCGCGCCCAGCGAGCGGCGCAGGCCGATCTCCTGGCGACGCTCCAGGACGGAGATGACCATGGTGTTCGCCACGCCCACCCCGCCCACCAGGAGGGCCACCGCGCCCAGGCCGAGCATCAGGGCCGTCAGGCCCTCGTCGGTGGCGGCCTTGGCGGCCAGCGCGTCCGAGGGGCGCGAGACCTTGACGCTCGCCTCGTCGCCGGGGCTGATGGTGCGGGCGAGGACCGCCCGCACGTCCTCCACCGAGGCGTCCGTGGAGCGTTCGAAGACGGTGGTGGGGTGGCCGTCGAAGCCGAAGTAGCGCTCGGCGGCGGGGAACCCGACCAACGCCACCCGGTCCAGGGTGGGCACCAGTTCGAGCGGTTTGAGGATGCCGACCACGACCACGCGAGTGTCGTTCATCATGATCGTCTCACCGGTGCGGGTGATGCCCAGGCGCTCCGCCGCCACCGCGCCGAGGACCGTCGTCGGCAGGCGTTCGCCGGCCGGGTCCAGCCAGGCGCCCCGGTCGACCTCCCCGCCGAGTGCGGAGAGCAGGTCGAGGCGGGCCGCCTGCGTGGTGACTCCGGCGGTGCGTTCCTCGGGGACGACGTCGCTGCGGCGGATCCGGGCGTCGACGTCGGCGGTGGCCGTGGCGTGCAGCACCGGGCCGACGCGCTCGACCATGGCCACCGCGTTCTTGGGGAGTTCGGCCTTCTGCCCCGTGGCGTCCTTGCCCGCCTCGGCGGTGAGGAGGTTGGTGCCGAGGCGGTCGAGCCGGGCCATCAGGTCGGCGCGGCTCGACTCGGACAGGCCGACGACCGCGACCATGGTCGCGATGCCGATGGCGATGCCCAGCGACGAGAGCACCACGCGGGCACGGCGCGCGCGAAGGCCGAGCGCGCCGACGCGCAGGATGTCGGAAAGGGAGAGGCGGGGCGGCCTGAGGTCGTTCTTCACCAGCGGGCCTCTTTCTCACGGGAGGCGGACCCCGCGCCGCGCCCGGCGCCGGACCGCGAGTCCGCGACGATCTCGCCGTCCTTGAACCGGACCCGGCGCGGCAGCGTCTCCGCGATCTCGTTGTCGTGGGTGATCAGGCAGACGGTGGTGCCGGACGCGTTCAGCTCGTGCAGCAGCTCCATGACGATCCCGCCGGAAGCGGTGTCCAGCGCCCCGGTCGGCTCGTCCGCGAGCAGCAGCCGGGGGGCTCCGACCAGGGCCCGGGCGATGGCGACGCGCTGTTTCTCGCCGCCGGACAGCTCGTTCGGCGTATGCGCGCGGCGGTGGTCCAGCCCCACCCTGGCCAGCGCCTCACGGGCACGCGCACGCCGTCGTCTCGACGGCACGCCCGCGTACAGCAGTCCGTCGGCGACGTTGTCCACCGCGTCGCGTCCCGCCGCCAGGTGGAAGTGCTGGAACACGAAGCCGATGTGGCGGGCGCGCAGCGAGGAGAGCCGGGAGTCGGAGAGCTCGGACACGTCGTACCCGGCGATCCGGACGGTGCCCGTGGTGGGCTTGTCGAGGGTGCCCATGATGTTGAGCATCGTGGACTTGCCGGAGCCGGACGGGCCGACCACGGCGAGCAGTTCTCCTTCTTCGACGGTGAGGTTCACCCCGCGCAGCGCGTGGACGCCGCCGGGGTACGACTTGGCGGCGTCGCGCACTTCGATCACCGGGCCCGATGTCATGGCTTCGCCACTCCGACCTTCATGCCCTCGCGCACGTCCGGGCCGCTGACCTCGATCAGCCCGTCGGCGGTCATGCCCGTCTCGACCCGCACCATCGTCGAGGACGCGCCCCGGACCACTTGGAGGCCGTAGCCGCCGTTCTCGCCCCGCAGCGCGACGACCGCCTCGACGGGGACCGCGAGGACCCCCTTGCGCGCCTCGCTGACGAACTTCACGCTCGCCGACACCGCGGTGTCCTCGCCGGACGCGGCCTTCACCCCGCCGTCCAGGACCACCTCGACGGTGATGCCCTCCTGCGCGCCGCCACCGCCTTCGGTTTCCTCCGGGCGCACCGTCCCGGCCACGTTGCCGGCCACGGTCTTCCCGCTCGGCAGGGTGACCTCGACCCGGGTCCCGCGCGCGGTGAGCGGGCCGTCGGTCTGGTCGAGCTGCGCTCGTACGACGGGCTTGGTGGAGGCGACCGTCAGGACCGGCGTGTCCGGGCCCACCTGGTCGGCGAGCGCCGCGTCGGCGGAGACCACCTTGACCGGGCCGGGCTGGAAGACGACGTCGCCCCGGCCGACCCTGCCGGTGGTGTCACGGTTCAGGGACTTCTGCCACCGCTTGACGGCGGCCTCGGTGTCCGCGTCGTACCGCGTGTCGACGTACAGGTTCGCCCCGTATCCCAGGTCGCGCAGACCGCGCTCCAGTTGGAGGACGTCGCTGCCCCGGTCGCCCGCCTTCATCTCGCGGAACATCGGGACGGGTCCGTAGAGCAGGGTGACGGGCTTGTCGTTCAGCTCGTACAGGGCCTGTCCGGCGGTCAGCGTCTTGCCTTCGGAAGCGGCCACCGTGACGGTGCCCTCGACCGCGGACTTGACCGCACGGCGCCGCGCGAAGTCGAGCTTACCGTCGACCGTCTTGGACCGCACGAGGTCGGTGCGCACCACGGCCGCCGTGGCGGGCGGCAGGTCGCCGCCCCTGCCGGAGGCGCCCGCGTCGCCCCCGTCGAGGGGGAGCAGGAAGCCCGCGGCGACGGCGGCGACGACCACCGCGCCGAGTGTGATCGAGAGGGTGCGGCGCCTCACTGCATGCCGTCCAGACCGTCGAGCAGCTTCGACTCGCACGCCTCGCGGGCCTTCTTGTACGCCGGCGAGTTCGAGTCGATGGAGGGGGACATGGGGTTCGGGTCGCCGCCCGGCTGGGCGTTGCCGCCGCTCATGGTCGGGTTGGTGAACCTGGAGACGCCGTTGTCCCGCATGCACTGGGCGTGCGCGAGCATCGACTCGTAGTCCTTCTGCTGGTCGCGCTCGGGCTCGGCCGCCATGGCGGCCCGCAACTCGTCGACGCAGGCGCCTCCCTTGCCGCCCTTGATGCCCTCGTTGGCACCGGGCTGGGCGCCGATCTCGTTGATCTTGTCCCAGTCGAGGTATCCGCTGAGCTTGGGATCGGGGAAGTCCTTGTAGCCGCCCTTGGCGCGCATGCACTGGACGTACGTCATCTGGGCGTCGTAGAAAGCGCTCTTGCCCGCGGCCGGGCCGCCCGGGTTCTTCTCGTCCTTCGCGCCGCTCCCGGTCGGCGTGCCCGGCGCGTCGGGCACGTCGACGACCGTGTCGCTCTTCTTCGTCCCGCCCGCGCTGTCGTCCCCGCCGCCGCAGGCGACGCAGAGGGCGAGCACGGGCGCTGCCACGAGGGCGGCCGTCCGCCACCGGGCGGCGGCGCGGGGTTTCGTCCTGAGGAAGTTCATGCACCCCACGTTCGCCACCGCCGGTGATGGCCCGTCCATGGGCACGTGATGGGAACGTAACAATGCCCCCGACCTGCGGCTCCGTCCCCGTTCGGACTAGGGGGTGTCTGATGGATGAGTGCGGGAGAAGGAGCGGGGGCCGGTGCGTGCGATCGCAAGGCGCCGGAGCGTCTGCGTGGCGGAGCCACGTGGGCGGTTCGGCAACGCCGCGAGCGTGCGTGCCGGACCCCGCGACGCCGCAGGTATTGTCAGACCCCCCTAGGGCGGAAGGGGCCCGGGCGTGCTCATAATCGGCCCCATGCCGCATGTGCTGCTCATCGAGGACGACGTGTCCGTACGGGACGGAATGGAGCTCGTGCTGCGCCGGCACGGGTACGGCGTGGACACCGCCGCCACCGGCGAGCAGGCGCTCGCCCTGCTGGCCGGGGAGCAGGGCGCGCGCGTCGAGCTGGCCGTCGTGGACCTGATGCTGCCCGGCATGGACGGCTTCGAGGTGTGCCGCCGCATCCGCGCCCGCTCGGCGACCCTGCCGGTCATCATGCTGACCGCGCGCGGCGACGACCACGACATCGTGACCGGGCTGGAGGCGGGCGCCGACGACTACGTCGTCAAGCCCGTCACCGCGCCCGTGCTGCAGGCCCGTATCCGGGCCGCGCTGCGGCGCGCGGAACCGTCGGCACGGCAGGGGCCGGGCGCCGACCTCGCCGGTCTGGTGATCGACCGCGCCGGGCTGACCGTCACCAGGAACGGCGCCCCCGTCCCGCTTCCGCCCACCGAACTGCGGCTGCTGCTGGAGCTGTCGGCCTCCCCGGGCCGGGTCCTCAGCCGCGAGCAGCTCCTCGAATCCGTCTGGGACCACAGCTTCCTGGGCGACTCCCGGCTGGTGGACGCGGCGGTCGGGCGGCTGCGGGCCAAGATCGAGGAGGTTCCGGCCAAGCCCCGGTACATCCAGACGGTGCGGGGCTTCGGCTACCGTTTCGGTCCCCTGTGAACCGTGGGGACCGGAAGGACGGGACGGGCCCCCGCGAGGGCGGGCGCCGCGCCGCCGCGCCGAGACGCCCGTGGCGGCCCCTGGGCGGGCTGCGCGCCCGGCTCGTCGTCACCTTCGTCTGCGTCGCCCTCGTCAGCGCGGTGACCGCGACCGCCCTGGCCTACCGGGACGCCCGCACCGCCGTCCTCCGGCGCACCCAGGACACCGCCGTGGACGGCCTCCGGGAGCGGGCCACCGCGGTCGCCGCCGACTTCGACCTGCCGCCCGACCAGGAGTCGCTGTCCCGGTTCGCCGCGAAGGTCTCCGACGGTCTCGGCGCCCGCATCGTGGTCGCCCGCTACCAGGACCTGGTCGCGGTCTCCGACTCGTTCGCCGACACGAAGGAACGGATCACGGTCGAACTGCGCGCCGCCGTCACGACCGGGGGCGGCGCCCGGTTCCAGCGGGTGACGTGGCGGGACGAGCCCTACCTGGTCGTGGGCATGCCCGTGACATACGCCGACGGGGACCGCGGCGCCTCGGGTCTGGAGGTCTACGCGATCACGGATCTGCGGGCCGAGCGCGACGACACCGCCGCCCTGCTGGACTCCGTACGGGCGGGCACCGTGCCGGTGGTGCTGCTGGCGGCGGTCCTGGCGCTGCTGGCCGCGAGGACGGTCCTTCGGCCGGTACGGAAGCTGGGCCGGGCCACCCGGGAGCTCGCGTGGGGAGATCTCGGCAGCCGGGTCGCCGTCTCCGGGCACGACGAACTCGCCGACCTGGCCCGGACGTTCAACGAGACCGCCGACGCGCTCCAGGCCTCCGACGCGGAACTGCGGGGGCAGGAGGCGAAGGCACGCCGCTTCGTGGCGGACGTGTCGCACGAACTGCGCACGCCCCTCGCGGCGATGACGATGGTGGCGACCGTGCTGGAGGAGGACGCCGACCAGCTGCCGCCGGACACCGCGCGGGCGGCCCGCACCGTGGGCACGGAGACGGCCCGGCTGTCCCGGCTGGTCGAGGATCTGATGGAGATCTCCCGCTTCGACGCCGGGGCGGTACGGCTCAACGCGTCCGAGACGGACCTGGCCGACACCGTGCGGGCGTCCCTCGCGCTGCGCGGCTGGACGGACCGGGTGGAGACGCGCCTGCCCGAGGGGCTGCGGGCGGTGGTGGACCGGCGCCGCGTCGACGTGATCGTCGCGAACCTGGTGGGCAACGCGCTGCGGCACGGCGGCCCGCCGGTCACCGTGACCCTCGGAACGGCCCGCGCGGCGGACGGGGGCGGCGGGGAGTGGGTGACGCTGGAGGTCGCCGACCGCGGCCCCGGGCTGCCGCCGGGGGCCCGGGAACGAGTCTTCGACCGGTTCTACAAGGCGGACACGGCCCGTACCCGCGGCGCGGCCGACGACAGCGGGCAGGGCAGCGGGCTCGGTACGGCGATCGCGCTGGAGAACGCGCGGCTGCACGGCGGCACGATCGACGTGGCCGACGGGCCGCGGCGCGGCGCGGTGTTCACGCTGCGGCTGCCGCTGCGGCGCGGGGAGGAGGAGACGGGATGAGGGGCCGGTCGGCGGGCGTGGTCGCCGCGCTGGGAATCGTCCTCGCCGGCTGCGGCGTCCAGCCGACCGGGGTGGTGGGCGCGGGCGAACCCGCGTCCGGGCTGACGCACGGGGCGCGGCTGTACTTCGCGTCCGCCGGTGGACTGCGCGCGGTGCCCGTGGGCGACAGGGAGATCAAGAATCTCAGCGCGGTGGTGAAGCTGCTTCTGCTGGGGCCGCCGCCCGGCGACCGGGCCGACGGTCTCACCTCGTTCGTCGAACTGCCCGGCTTCTCCGCGACCGGAACGGGGACCCGGGTGACACTGCGCCTCGACGGCGTCTACGCGGGGACGGGGCGGGACCAGGGCACGGGTCAGCTGGTGTGCACGCTGGCCCGCGCCCAGTCCGTGCTCGCTCCGGACGTCAGGACCGATGACGTGGAGGTCACGCTGCGGCCGTCCGGAAGCCCCGCGCTGGGCCCGTACCGGTGCGCGGAGTTCCTCAGCAGGTGAGGGCGCGTTCTCCGGGGCCGCCCGCCGCCCGACGAGCACCGGGCGTTCCGCTGCACCCGGCCCGGCCCTGCCCGGTCCACGCGTCCGCGCCGGGCCGGCTCGTGCGGAGCGTCAGCCGGCCCGGTGCTCCCATCCCCGCGTCATACGGGACAGCACCTGGAAGCCGTACCGGCTCAGCCGCTCGATCTCCTCGGCGTCGTCCGCGGAGGCGTACGCCAGCAACCGGTCCGTCCCGGCCATCCGCAGCCACTGCGCGACGTGCGCGAGGAGCCGTTCCTCCAGCCCGGAACCCTGGTACGGCTCGGCGACGTGGAGTTCGGACAGGTCGGCCAGGCCGCCGTTGCGGGCGTGCCGCTCGGGCCGGTCGAGAGACGTGTCCACCTCGGCGAATCCGACCACGTCCGTGCCCAGCCGGGCGGAGAACCGGGTCCCGCACTCGCCGAGGGTGCGCCGGATGACCGGGCCCGGGGCGGCGGCCCCGACGGCCTGCCGGAGGTCGGCCACCGTGGCCATCAGCAGCACTTCCGTGTGCCCGGTCCGTGCGAAGCCGGCCCGTTCGTAGGAGGCGCGGATGTGCGGCCACTGGTCCGGGAGACCGCAGATGCCGGGCGCGGGGAGCTGTCCGTCGGCATGGCACCGCGACACCCCCCAGCGCGTCAGCTGCGCGAGGCAGGCCGCCATCAGGAGGTCGGCGGCCTGTTCGGAGTCCGGCCAGAAGGGGGCCGGGGGCCGGAAGAGGAACCACTCGATCACGCCGGCGTTCCGGTAATCCGCCCCGGTCGTGTCGTCGGCGCGGTAGCGCAGCAGGTGGGCGGCGGCGGCGATGTGCTGCCTCTGCTCGGCCACGAGCGTGACGCGCTCGGCCACCCACGGATCGGTGATGAACTCGTCGGGACGCCGCTGCAGCTGGTTCAGCACCGTGTTCACGGACACGGAGAGGCCGGGGACGACGGCTGAGATGTGGGCGTTGACCAGCTCCGTCAGCTGATCGCGGTCGTCGCGGTGAAAGGAGCGCACCTTCAGAGAGGACGACATGACAAACCTCCGAGTTGTGGGTTTCGGGAGGCCGCCAAGAGGTGCGGTACGCCGCGACTGTAGCAGAGGCGCGCCGCGGGACCCGGGGGACGATCGTGTGCTGCTGGATCCCGTGGTCGTTCCACGGTCGGGCCGGAGAAGTCGTCGGTCATACGACTGACACAATTCCGCGCGCCGCCTGATGCGCGGCCACAACTGCCCGGATGCGCTCCCCGCCGAGGGTGAGGGGGTGTGCGCGGCCCGTCGCGCACGTGTCCTGGAGGGGTGGTCGCCGGTGAGTGCGCGTGAGACGAGTGCGCGGGGGTCGGGCGCACGCGAGGTGAGTGCGCGGGAGGTACGCGGTACCGGGGCCGAGGGGGTGCGCCGCCGGGGGCGGTCCCGGGTCGGCAGGGTGTGCGCTGCGGCCGCGGCGCTGATCGCCGTCGGAAGCGGAATCGCCGTCGGGGTCGGGGGCTGCCTCGCCGGGAGCGGCGCGGACGAGGACGGAGCCGCGTCCGTGTCCTCGCGGGCGATGGATCTGCTCGGGCCCTCGCTGCCGTGGCCGCGCGAGGGCCAGACGAGCATCGCGGTGGAGGGGCTGGGCCGACTCGGAAGCGAGGGCGGGCGGCGGCCGGTTCCGATCGCGAGTCTGATGTGGGCCGCCGAGGCGGGTTCCGGTGCGAAGCGGCGTCTGGTGCTCGGCGTCGTCCTCGGGCAGCGGGCCGGCACCACGCCCGAGGCGGGTCTGCAGGCGGCGCTGGACCGGAGCGGTGCGCTGATCAAGGCGGTGCGCGAGGCGCTGCCCGCGGTGCTCGACGGCCGGGGAGAGGTGCGGGCATGACCACGAGCCTCGCGCGTACGACCAGCGCTCCCGGGCACGCGCAGGGGCGCGGCCCCGGACACAAGGACGGCCACGGCCACGAACACGGGCACGGTGGCGAGGAGGGCGGCGGGGCCGGGACGCGGCGCGGGCGCCGGACCGCGGCGGTGGCCGTGGTGACGGGGGTCGTCATGCTCGCCGCCGCCCGGCTGCCGTCCGGACCCGGCCATCTCGTCGGCCTGGCGCAGACCTTCCTGCCCTGGCTCGGCCTGAGCGTGCCCCTTCTGCTCGTCCTGGCCGTCGTCCGGAGCGCGCGGGTCGCCGCCGTCGCCGTCCTGGTTCCCGCGGTCGCCTGGTGTTCCCTGTTCGGCGGCCTGCTCGTCGACGGACGCGGCGACGGCGGGGACCTCACCGTGGTCAGCCACAACGTCCGCGAGGCGAACCCCGACCCGCGCGGGACCGCCCGCGCACTCGCCGCGTCCGGCGCCGGTCTGCTGGCGTTGCAGGAGCTGACGCCGCAGGCCGCCCCCGTGTACGAGAGGGCGCTGGCCGGCGCGTATCCGTACCATGCGGTGCGCGGCTCGGTCGGGCTGTGGAGCGCCTATCCGCTGCGGGACGCGGAACCCGTTCCGATCATGCCGTGGACCCGCGCGCTGCGGGCCGTCGTCGACACCCCGAAGGGACCGCTCGCCGTGTACGTCGTCCATCTCGCGTCCGTGCGCGTGAGCCTCGAAGGGGGCTTCGCCACGGGACGCCGCGACGAGGCGGCCGCCAGGCTCGCCGAGGCGGTACGGGCCGAGCGGCTGCCCCGCGTGCTCGTGGCCGGCGACTTCAACGGCGCGCCGGACGACACGTCGCTGCGCCCCCTGACCGGGCAGCTGCGGTCGGCGCAGCGCGTGGCGGGACGGGGGTTCGGCTTCACCTGGCCGGCCGCCTTCCCGCTGGCCCGGATCGATCAGATCCTCATGAAGGGCGTCACGCCGACGGCGTCCTCGACCCTGCCGCGCACCGGCAGCGACCACCTCCCGGTCGCGGCCTCCCTGCGCCTGTGAACACCGGGACGACGGCGGTTACGATCGCCCTGCGACAGGGTCCGGCAGACGGCCGGGCCACCAGGAAGGCAACCCCTCAGTGAGCGTGCACATCCTCCTCGTCGAGGACGACGAGGCCATCCGCAGATCCGTCGGGCTGGCCCTGGAGCGGTACGGCTACCGGACCTCGGCCGCCGCCGACGGGCTGACCGGCCTGGAGATGTTCCGCGAAGGGGCGCACGATCTGCTCCTGCTGGACGTCATGCTCCCGCACCTCGACGGGATCGGTCTGTGCCGCCGGGTCCGTGAGACCAGTCAGGCCCCCGTCCTGATGATGTCGGCCCGGGGCGACGCGCTCGATGTGATCGGCGGTCTTGAAGCCGGGGCCGACGACTACGTCGTCAAGCCCGTCGACACCGCCGAGCTGGTGGCCCGTATCCGCACCCTGCTGCGCCGCGCCGGCCCTCCCGTCTCCGGCGGCGGGGCGTCCGGCCCGGACAGCGGCCTGCTCGTCTTCCGGAACCTGACCGTCGACACGCGCGGTCTGGAGGTCCGCAGGGACGGCGAACCGCTCGGACTCACCCCCACGGAACTGCGTCTCCTCCTGGAGTTCGTGGCCGCTCCCGGCATCGCCCTGCAACGGCAGACCCTGCTGCGCAAGGTCTGGGACTACGGGTGGAACGGCGACAGCCGGGTCGTCGACCTGGCGGTGCAGCGGCTGCGCAAGAAGATCGGCGCCGACCACATCGACACCGTGCGCGGCTTCGGCTACCGGTTCCGCCGTTGAGGACCGCCACGACCCCCGCCGTCGGTCCGGCCCGCCGCTCCTTGTGGCGCCTGGCCGATCCGAGGTCCTTCCGCTGGAAGGTCGCCGCCGCGGTCGCCGCCGCCGCCTGCGCGATGGCCCTGGGCATCGGGATCCTGGTGCACCGTTCCACCGAGACCCGCTCGCTGAGTCTGGGCCGCGCCACCGCGGTACGCGATCTCAAGGAGGCCGAAGCCGAATTCCGCATCGAGCACGCCCCGTCGCAGGGGGGCTCGTATCTGATCGGCGACGAGGCGCCGGACGAGCTGCTGAAGCGGCTCGGCTCCGGGCCGGGCCCCGTCACCTGGTACGACACCACCAAACCGGCACAGGGCGCAGCCATGTGGGCGGCGACGCGGACCGACGGCACGGTGATCGCCGTGCGCACGGACATGCTCATCGATCAGCTGAGCCGCCAGGCCCTCGACCGGCACATGCGCTACGCGGCCGTCGCCACGCTCGCCGTCGTCGTGCCCCTCACGCTGCTCGCCGCCGAACTGCCGCTGCGGCGGCTGCGCCGCGTCACGGACACCGCCCGCCGCATCCGCCACGGCGATCTGGACGCGCGCACCGACGACCCGGCCCGCGACGAGATCGGCGAGATCTCCTCGGCGGTCGACCACATGGCGGACGCGCTCCGGGACCGGCTGCACAGCGAGCAGCGCTTCACCGCCGACGTCGCCCATGAACTGCGCACGCCCATCGCGGGGCTGGTCACCTCCGCCTCCCTGCTGCCGGAGAGCGAGCCGACCGACCTCGTCCGCGACCGCGTGCGCGTCCTGCGCGCCCTGGTGGACGACCTCCTGGAGATCTCCCGCCTCGACACGGGCACGGAACGGGCCGACACCCAGCCGGTGCCGCTGGGCGAACTGGCCGAGGAGTCCGTGCGGCGCACGGGACTGGAGGCGCGGCTCACCGTGACCGGACGGCCGGTCGCCGGGACGGATCCCCGCAGACTCGACCGCATCATCACCAACCTGATCGTCAACGCCCACCGCCATGGGGAACCTCCGGTCGAGGTCGTCGTCGCGGGCGCCACGATCGTCGTGCGTGACCACGGCCCCGGCTTCCCCCGGGACCTGCTGGACCAGGGGCCGCGGCGTTTCCGTACCGGGTCGGCGGAACGGGGCCACGGCCACGGGCTGGGCCTGACCATCGCCATGGGCCAGGCGCAGGTGATCGGCGCGCGGCTCACCCTCGCGAACGCCTCCCCGCACGGCGCCGTCGCGACGCTCGACCTGAAGCACGTCGCGGCGGCCCCCGGCCCCGGCCACCCCTGACGCCACGAGGAACGCGGCGGTGCGGGGGTGTGTGAGCGGGGTCGGGGACGCCGACGGTGTCGGGCTCAGGGCCTGAGGTCCCCCGGCCACAGATAGGCGTCTTCGGGAACCGTGTCGCCGCGGAACCAGGCCTGGAAGAATCCGCCGAGATCCTGCCCGGAGATCTCCTCGGTCAGCTTCTCGAAATCGTCCCAGGAGCGGCTGGTCCCGGCGTAGCGCTGCGGCCACTGGCGTATCACCTGGGAGAAGGCGGTGTCACCGATCGTGCGGCGCAGCGCGTGGAGCGCCAGCGGTCCTCTGTCGTACGCGCCCATCGCCGAGGTCTCGTGTTTCTTCCACCAGTCCTCGTCTTCCTCGGTCTTCTCGATCCGGTCCCGGTATTTCGCGTCCGTGTCCTGCCCTTGGGCGTGCTCCAGCCAAAGCCACTGCGTGTACGAGGGAACACACTCGTCGGCGCACATGTCGGCCGCGCCGACGGAATTCCCGTACCACTGGTGGGCGAGCTCGTGCACGAGTACGTCCGTCCGAAGCCCGCCGTTGCCGGCCATCAGGACGACTCTGCCCTGACCGGCGTAGTTCGGCACGTCTTCTCCGGCCGCTTCGACGACGACGGCGCCGACGGAAGCGTAGGGATACGCGCCGAACTTCTCGCGTTCGTACGCCATCACCTCGGGAAGTCTCTCCGTCATCGGCTCGGCCTTTTCCTTCAGGCCGGCGCCGAAGACGTTCACGACCTGGGTTCCGTCGTCGAGCCGGGAGCGTTCCACGTCCCATTTGCCCACTCCGAGGACGGCCGCGTTGCTCCGCAGCGGCTCGGTGGTCTGCCAGCGGAAGGTCGTCGAGTCGTTCCCCTGCCGGGGGGGTTGTTCCAGGCCGTTGGAGACGGCCACCCAGCCCGGGGGGACACTGGCGCTGACCCGCAGGTTCGCGCTGTCGCTCACATCGGTGTTCGTGGGGAACCAGGTGCCCGCGGACGCTCCCGTGACGGCGACCGCGCCGCCGTCCTCGGTCGGCACCCACGCGGGGCTCTCCTTGCCGGGGTCACCGGCGTAGCGAATGCGTATGCGGGCGGTCTCTCCCGAGCCGATGCTCTTTGCCGGCACCACCGTCAGAGCTTGGTCGGAACTCGTGAACGACTTCGCCGGCGTGCCGTCGATTTCCACGGATTGGGCGGGCAGGACGAGCGTGAAGGAGAGTTCCCGGAGATCGGCGCGGGCGGTCAGCTCGATGGTCGTGTCACCGGTCAGTTTCGTGCCCTGCGGGGTGTAGCTCACATGGACGTCATAACGATTGACGTGGTAGCCGGAATATCCATCGACGTGGTAGCCGGAATCATTCTTATTCTTGTTCGCCTTGAAGTCGTTCGTGTTCGTCTTGGATACGTCGCTTCCGGCCTGCGGTTCCGCCATGACCGGCGTCGTGTGGAGCCCCAGTGCGGTCAAGACGGTGAGCGCGCCTATGGAGGCGTTCCTGGTCCACATTTTTTCCTCCTCCTGTGAAACCAGCACGACCGTAGGATCCGGAATTGATGGAACACACACTGTCGTGTGACCGTCGTATGACAGGTCCGGAGTCCCGGGGGCTCCCGGGGGCTCCCGCCTTCTCCTCTCCCCCTCCCCCGCCGTTCCCCTCCCCCGCCTACTGGCCCTGTTCCGGACGGGGGACGGCCGTGCCGTTGGGGCCGCAGCGGATGGTCCAGGGGTTCCGGGAGGGCGTGAGGTTCTCGTGGACGCGGATGTCGACCTCGGTGGCGGGGCGACCGCCGGGGACATCGGCGTGGGCGGCGGTGCAGGTGAGCTGTGAGACGGCGGTGATGTCCAGCTCGCCGCTGCTGACGCTGCCCGGCACGAAGACGTCGACGGCTCCGTCGGCGGCGGTGGCGGTGAGCCGGCCGGCCATCGGGGGGACCTGGGTGACCAGACCGCGGGCGCGTTCGGCGGCGGTGGGCCCTTCCAGCAGGAGGTCGAGGGACTGCTGGGGGTTGAGCGGGCGGTCCGTGGGCCGGGTGACCGCGCGGATGCCGTACGGGCCGGAGAAGTAGAGCTGGACGGTACGGGCCTTCGTGCCGGGCCGCGCGATGCCCGAGGCGGGCGCTCCGGCGGAGGCGGGGCCTTCGGGCGTGATGCCGCAGCCGGCCGCGGCCGGTGCGGCGAGAACGGCGAGCAGGAGGGCTGTGGCGGCGCGGGCGGGGAAGCGGGGTGTCATCGCGGTTCCGGCGGGGTGGGGGCGGCGAGCGGGAGGGTGAGAGTGAAGACGGCTCCGGCGCCGGGGGCGTTGGCGACGGTCAGGGTGCCCTCGTGCAGCAGTGCGTTCTCCAGGGCGAGGGCGAGCCCGAGGCCGCTGCCCTCGGAGCGGGTGCGGGCCGTGTCGGCTTTGTAGAAGCGGTCGAATACGTGGGGCAGGGCGTCGTCGGGGATGCCGACGCCGTGGTCGGTCACGGTGAGGACCGCCCGGTCCTGCTCGGCCCGCACGCGGACGGTGACGGGCGGGCGGCCGTGGCGCAGGGCGTTGCTGACGAGGTTGGCGAGGACGACGTCGAGGCGGCGCGGGTCGGCGTGGACGGGCACGGGCTCGGCGAGGTCGACGGCGACCCGTTCGTCGTCGCTCCAGCCGCGCAGCCGCAGGGTCTTGCCGACCAGCGTGCGCAGGTCGACGTGGTCGGGCCGGAGCCGGGCGGTCTTCGCGTCGAAGCGGGAGACCTCCATGAGGTCCTCGACCATGCGGGCGAGGGCGCGGGTCTCGTCGCTGATGAGGCGTACGGACTCGGCGACGTCGGGCGGCATGGTCCCGGCGGCGGCGTCCTCGTCGAGGAGTTCGGTGACGGCGGTCATCGCCGCGAGGGGGGTGCGGAGTTCGTGGGCGACGTCGGCGGCGAAGCGGCGTGCGCCCGCCTCCATCCGGCGCAGTTCGGCGTCGTCCCGTTGCAGGGTGGCCGCCATGCCGTTGAACGTGCGGGTGAGGTCGGCGAGTTCGTCGTGGCCCTCCGCTTCGAGCCGGGTGCCGAGTTCGCCTGCGGCGATCCGCTCCGCGCCGTCGTGGAGCCGGCGTACGGGGCGCAGGACGCGGCGGGCGGCGAACAGGGCGGGCACCAGCGCGAGGGCGAGCGCGGGGACGGCTCCCGCCTGGGCGGCGGTGAGCAGGGCCGCGATGTCGGCCTGGTCGTCGTCGAGCGGGAGGGAGGCGTAGACGGTGAGGCCGGAGGGCGCGGGGCTCGCGGCGGGTGCGAAAGAGCCGGTGGCGGCGCCCGAAGCCCGCGGTTCGGCGGGCTCGTCGGCGTACGCGACGGGCATCGCGATCGTCAGCCAGGGCCGGCCCCGGTGCTCGACGCGCTGGTACGCGGCCTCGGCGCCCGCCCGCACCGCCCGGCGGAGCTCCTGCGGGACGGCCGGATGGTCGAAGGAGGTGGAGGCGGAGACGAGGGGGCCGTCCTGGTAGGAGGCGGCGGACCGCCAGGTGCGGGCGCCGCCGGCGCGGTCGAGCTGGAGGGCCAGCTCGCGCAGGTCCCCCGCGTTGGGCGGGAAGGGCAGGCCGGGGGCGAGGGAGTCGAGCTGGGCGCGCAGGTCGGCGACGGCGTTGTGCCGGCCGCGGTCGAGGATCGCGGAGCGGGCCTGCTGGAAGGTGAGTCCCGCGGTGAGCAGCGAGCCGAAGGCCACGGCGAGGAGGAACGCGACCACGAGGCGCGTCCTGAGGCCGCGCGGGGCGCGGAGCCGGAGGGTCATCCGAGGGGTCCGAAGCGGTAGCCGAAGCCGCGTACGGTCTGCACGTACACCGGTGCGCGCGGGTCGTCCTCGATCTTGGCCCGCAGGCGCATCACGCAGGCGTCGACCAGGCGGGCGTCGCCGTAGAAGGAGTGCTCCCACACCTGCTCCAGGAGCTGCTGGCGGGTGTAGACCTGCCCCGGCGTGGCGGAGAGGAACAGCAGCAGCTTCAACTCCGAAGGCGTGAGGGCGAGTTCGGTTCCGTTCCGGGTGACGATGAGGGTGGTGCGGTCCACGGCGAGGGCGCCGTGCGGTTCGGCGCCGGTGCGTGCGGGCTCGGGCCGTTCGCCGTCCTGGGCCGGGGCGACCCGCCGCAGGACCGCCTTGATGCGCGCTTCGAGGATCTCTCCGCCGGCCGGTTTGACGATGTAGTCGTCGGCGCCGGCCTCCAGCCCGACGACCACGTCGATGTCGTCGCCCCGGGCGGAGAGGATGATGATCGGGACCTGTTTGCTCTCCCGGATGCGGCGGCACACCTCCAGGCCGCTCATCCCCGGCAGCATGAGGTCGAGCAGCACCAGATCGGGGCGGTGGCGTTCCAGCGCGAAGAGGCCGGTCTCGCCGCTGCCCGCGACCTCCACCTCGTGGCCCCGGCGCCTGAGTGCGAGGGTCACGCCCTTCTGCACGGCGAGGTCGTCTTCGATCAGCAGGACTCTTGGCATGGAGGGTGCGCTCTTCTCCGGTGGGTTTTCGGCAATCTTCGACCAGGGTGCCCGAAACGTGCGACGGGCGGATCCGCTTCTGGTGATGAAACGATGACAGCACTCGGCTTCCGGCGGGCGGAGCGGTTCCGTCGAGGGCATGAGCGACGTACAGCACAGCGATGCACGGCACGGCGACGGGACCGGCCGCCGGACGACGGCCCGCCGGATCGGATCCGTCCGCCGAGAGTTGATGGCGGTGGGCGGTCTGGCCCTGGTGGGGACCGTGGTCCTCGCCCTTCTCGTAGGACACTCCGCGAACGGGACGGACGCCTCGGGCGCGTGGGCCGGGGCCGACTCCTCCCTGCCGCGGCCCCTGGTGGACCCGGCCATCGTCCGGGAGTCCGAGGACGCGGGGAAGACGGTGAACCTCACCCTCGACGACGGCCCGGACCCCCGCTGGACCCCGAAGGCCCTCGAAATCCTCCGGCGGCACGGGGCGAAGGCCGTGTTCTGTCTGACGGGTCCGAACGCCGCGGCCCACCCCGACCTGGTCCGGCGGATCGTGGCCGAGGGCCACCGCCTGTGCGACCACACGGTCGGCCATGACACCGCGATGGACGGGAAGCCGGTCGCGTACCAGCGGAAGGAGATCCTGGACGCCAAGCGGATGATCGACGAGGCGTCCGGCGGCGCACGCGTCTGGTACTACCGCGCGCCCGGCGGCGCCTTCACCCCCGAGAGCCGCCGGCTCGCGGCCGCCCACGGCATGCGCAGCCTGGGCTGGAACGTCGACCCGAGCGACTACGAGCGGCCCGGCGCCGACCGGATCGTCCGTGCCGTGCAGCGGCAGATCGCGAAGGGCCCGACCGTCCTCCTGCACGACGGCGGGGGCAACCGGGCCCAGTCGATGGAGGCCCTGGAGCGGCTGCTGCCCTGGTTCGCCGCGTCGGGGTACACGTTCAGCTTTCCCCGGGCCGGCTGAGCCCGTCCCGCCCGTCCGGGGCCGGTGGGGGCCGGGTCCCGGAGCTCGCCCTCACCGCTCCCCGGTGTGCGCGGCGACGCCGTCGTCCGGCCCGGCGCGTCCGGCCGACCGCCCGGCGCGTCCGGTGTCCGGTGTCCGGTGTCGGAACCTTCGCTGAACGGTCCGGCGCGTCCGGTGTCCGGCCCGGGGCGCCCGTCGGAGGCCTTGGCGGTGGGCGTGGTCGCGCCCACCGCCGGACTCTTCGGCGGACTCGGCGTGGCGGCCGCACTGCGGGCGATCACCGGGGCGCTCGGCGAACACGGGACGGCCGTGGCCCTCCCCCTCACCGCGCGGACGGCCGCGACGGCCCTGACGGTCGGAGTGCTGGTGACCCTGCTCGCCGCGTGCTTCCGGCCCGGGCCGCGACCCGCGTCGCACCCGTCCAGGCGATGCGCGCCTCGTCGGAGGGGGCGTCCGCCCGCGTCGGACGCCCACGGAAGGCGTCCGCGCTCGCGCTGTCGGCGGTGGGGGCCGGCGCCGCCGTGCGCCCGGCTCGACAGCGTCGCCGATCTCGAGGAGCGGTTCTCGGGGCCGCTGCGGGACGCCCCGGACCTGCTGTGGGCGCTGACCGCGCTGGCCGTTCTGATCGCGTTCGCCGGCATCGCCAACACGCTCTCGCTGTCCGTCCTGGAGCGGACGCGTGAGTCGGCCCTCCCGCGCGCGCTCGGGCTCACCAGGGGAGGGCTGAGCGCCGCCCTCGCCGTGGAGGCGGTGTTCGTGGCGCTGCTGGGCGCGGTGGGCGGCCTGTTCCTGGGGGTCGGCGCGGCGTGGCTGATCACGAAGGTGGCGTCGACCGCCGCCGAACCCGTGCTGTTCGCCCTGCCCTGGGGCCGGCTGGGGGTGTTGCTGGGGGCGGCGCTCCTCATGGCGCCGCTCGCCGCCGTGGCCCCGGCCCGCCGCGCGGCCGGGGAGCCGCTCACCGTCGGTATGACGGAACGCTGACGGCGGGCTGACCGGGCCGGGCCGGACGGCGGCATGGCGAGCCGGGCGATGGCCTCGGGGTCTGCCGGGGGCGGCCGGGGCGGGCCGGGGCCGCTGAGGTTTCCGGAGGAAGCCTCGTACGGTGCCCGGCGGCAGCGGGCCGCGGCATCCGTACCCGGTGCCGCGCCCGGTGCCGCGCCCGGATCCGGACCCCACCGGGGCGCGAACCGGACCCGAACCGTCAGCGCCGCAGGCGGGCGTTGAGCCTGGCGGCCCGGAGCGTGAGGTGATTGCGCTCGGCCAGGTTGGACGCCTTGTGGGCGGCCTCGGCGTAGAGCCGTGCCGCCGTCGCCAGGTCTCCGGCGCGCTCATGGAGGTACGCCGCCACCGCGGTGTGACGGGGCAGTGCGTCGTTCAGCGCCGCGAGCGCCGCCAGCCCGGCGCGCGGTCCGTCGGCCTCACCGACGGCCACGGCGCGGTTCAGCCGGACGACCGGGCTGTCGGTCAGTCGCGCGAGCTCGTCGTACCACTCGACGATCTGCGCCCAGTCGGTCTCCTCGGAGGTGGGCGCGTCGGCGTGGAGGGCCGCGATGGCGGCCTGGGCCTGGAACTCGCCCGGCCGGTCGCGGGCGAGGGCCGCCTGCAGGATCCCGACGCCCTCGGCGATCGACGCGGTGTCCCACCGGCCGCGGTCCTGCTCGGCGAGCGGCACGAGGCCGCCGTCGGGCGCGGTCCGGGTGGCGCGCCGGGCGTGGTGGAGCAGCATGAGGGCGAGCAGCCCCGCCACCTCGGGGTGGTCGATCGCGGCCGCGAGCTGCCGGGTGAGCCGGATGGCCTCGGCGGCGAGGTCGACGTCACCGGAGTAGCCCTCGTTGAAGACCAGGTAGAGGACGCGGAGCACGGTGGCGACGTCGCCGGGCCGGTCGAACCGCACACGGGAGACGGTGCGCTTGGCACGGCTGATGCGCTGCGCCATGGTCGCCTCGGGCACGAGATGGGCCCGGGCGATCTGACGTGTGGTCAGCCCGCCGACGGCGCGCAGGGTGAGCGCCACGGCGGACGACGGCGTCAGCGACGGATGGGCGCACAGGAAGTAGAGCTGGAGCGTGTCGTCCAGCGAGGGCGCGGGCCCGGGTGCCGGCTCCTCGTCGACGAGTTCCTCGCGCCGGCGGCGGGCGGCGTCCGCCCGGGTCGCGTCGAGGAACCGGCGCCAGGCCACGGTGACCAGCCACCCCTTGGGGTCCCGCACGGGGTGTCCCCCGCTCGCGGCGCTCGGGGAGGGGTCTGCCCGCCAGACGCGTACCGCCTCGACCAGCGCGTCCTGCACGGCGTCCTCGGCCGCCGCGAAGTCGGCTCCGCGGCGGACGAGGATCCCGAGCACGCTCGGCACGAGGCTCCTGAGCAGGGCCTCGTCCATCGGCGAGGTCACTCCGTGATGGTGGGCGGCTCGGCCAGGAACGGTCGCACTTCGAGCCACTCGTGGATCGGCCTCCCGCCTGCTCCCGGGGCGGCCGACAGCTCCCCGGCCAGCTCGATCGCGCGCTCGTGGCTGTCCACGTCGATCACCATCCAGCCGGCGACGAGGTCCTTGGTCTCGGCGAACGGGCCGTCGGTCACGGGCGGGCGCCCCTCGCCGTCGTACCGGACGAACATCCCCTCGGGGGCGAGTGCCTGAGCGTCGACGAACTCGCCGGTCTCCTCCAGCCGGGCCGCGAAATCGTTCATGTACCGCACGTGCGCCGAGATCTCCTCCGGCGTCCACTGGTCCATGGGCACGTCGTTGACCGGAGCCGGAGCGCCGCGGTAGTGCTTGAGCAGCAAGTACTTGGCCATGGTGTTTCTCCTCGGTGCTGTGCGACCCATTCTCGTCACGTTCACCACGGGGACGGAGACGATCACGGATTCTCGACATCGCCGCCGATCCGGTTTTCCCGGCTCCTCGACCCGCGCGGCGGCGATCGGCGCGAGAGCCCACCACGCCCACCACGCCCACCACGCCCGTCCGCCCGTCCGTCCGGCTGGAGCATGGCCGCCGCGCCGGGTGCGCCGACCAGGGCGTCGTCCCCTCAACGGGGACGGCGGCCGTCGACCGCCTCGTCGTCGTTCCGGCCGCCGTCCCGGTCGTCGTTCCAGAGGACGGGCATGGCGCCGACGGGCTCGAAGCGGATGTGCGGGTCGTCGCTGTGGACCAGGCAGACCAGGCGGCGACGGAGCACGGCCGCCCGGCGGGCCTGGTCGGCGATGATGTCCAGGACCGTCTGCGCCGCTCCGGGGCAGGCCGTGGCGAACCGGTCGTAGTCGGTGAAGGCGAGGACCAGTCCCGTGCTGCCCTGCCCCGAGCCCTTGGGAGTCCCGTCGTAACCGCCGTAGCAGGCCACGTCGCCGAGGCAGTCGTTGAGCGCGTCCAGGTTGTGGCCGTAGTAATCGGGAAAGTCCAGCGCGGCGGCGATCGCGCGGTGCATGTCCCGCTCCGTGGTCCACTCGGCCGCTGCGAGGCGGGCAGTGCAAAAGCCCTGTTCCTCAAGTCGGAGCACGGCTCGCGCGAGGAGTCGCCGGCGCCGGAAAAGGGTGACGAAGGTGTCGAGCATGTAATCGATGCCGGGGCGCCGGGCCGTCACCGTCTCCCGCGCAGGGTCGCAGGTCCCCTCGCGCCGGTAGTCGTCGAGGAGGCGGAAGAACTCGTCGAGTGGCGTGGAATCAGGGGGTGTCCGGCGCTCGATCTCCGCGCACCAGGTCAGAGCGCCGGAGATGCCGTAACGCTCGCGGAGCCACTGGGTGAAGCCCCCCTCGGGCCGGAAGGGGAACGGCTCGTCGACGGCGTGGACCCCCAGCGCGACCCCGTATCCGGTGAGCACGGACTCCAGATGCCGAAGTGAGCGGCCGGGCAGCCAGCTGCCGGGCCGAAGCCGTACCCGGTCCAGGAGGTCGTACACGTCCGTGCAGTCCTGCCAGTGCTCTGCAGCGCCCCGGGGGCTGTTCTCGGTCGGCATGCGCCGAGCCTACGGCGCGGGCGGGAACGGCACCGTCACCGGCCGGTCAGACCCTGTCCGGAACCGTCGGGGCCCTGGCCGGTGCCCTCGGGTCCTGGCCGGGTGGCGTAGCCGAGAGCGGTGTCGCTCAGCATCTCCTCGACCACGTCCAGGAGTTCGAGGACCGCCGAGGCGACGGTGTCCGGGTCCTCGCCCAGCACGATACGGCGGCCGATCTCGCCGTAGACCAGGGAGTGGAACCAGCCGATCTGACCGGCGACCACGCGGGGCGTCTGATCGTCCGGCGCGGCCTCGGTCTCCTCGGCCAGGACGGCGCCGAGCTCGTCGGTCATCCGGCGGCCGAGGTCTTCCAGGCGTGCGGTGAGGGTGGGGGCGGCCCGCATCATCTGGAAGACCTTGCCGAACCCCGAGGTGAGGCCCACCGCCCGGTCGCGGCGGCGCAGTTCGGCCCGGAGACGGGCGAGGACGGCCCGGGCGGCGGACTCACCGGGCGCGCGCTCCCGGACGATGTCGGCGAGCCGCTGCGGGGACGCCTGGTCCGGCGGCAGGACCAGGTCCTCCTTGGACTCGTAGTAGTTGTAGAGGGTGTTGACGGAGACCTCCGCGGCCGCCGCGACCTCGGCGATGGTGACCTGGTCGAAACCGCGCGCCACGAAGAGGTCGACGGCCACCTCGGAGATGCGTTGCCGGGTCTGCCGCTTCTTGCGTTCCCGCAGTCCTTCACCCATGCCGCAAACCTACGGGTTGTCCTCGAACCGGCGTCGTCAGCCCGAAGGCAGGGGCGGGAGCCAGCGGGCGGAGTCCCGCGCGCGGGCGTCGAGGTGGGTGACGTAGGCGTCGCGGACCGCCTGGGCGGAGGCGAACCCCGGTTCGTCTGCGAGCCAGGCGTCCGACACGGCGGAGACGACCTCGCGGAGCAGCCGCACGGTCGATCCCCGGCACGGAACCGCCGTTCCGCGGCGGCTGGACGTACCGCGTGGCGGTCACCGTCCGCAGCACCCCCGACGCCGACACCGCCGCCATCGCTCCCGTCCTCCCGTCCTTCCATGAGACTGCGAGTCCGCGGGTGGGAGCAGCCGAACGCGCCCCGCCGCCCGCCCCTCATTCAAAAGTGAATCCTACTGAAAAAATGCAGTCCACTACACTTTTACTTGGCTTGTCGATGCGCCCGGCCCTCCGGCCGTTCGGCGCGCGCGATCGGGCAGGAGCTGATCTGCTGGAGAGCAGTGGACGTCGCGCGCTTTCGGGAGTGGTCCGGATGAGTACATACCGAGTCGCCCAGGTCGCCACGGCGGGCGGACCGTTCGAGCTCGTCGAGCGCGAGGTGCCGCAGCCGGGGCCCTGCCACGTGCGGATCGCCGTGGACGCCTGCGGGATCTGCCACAGCGACGCCCTCATCGTGGACGCCGGACTGCCCGGCCTACGGTTCCCGCTGGTGCCCGGCCACGAGATCGCCGGCCACATCGAGGCGCTGGGGGAAGCGGCGCAGGACAGCGGCTGGCAGGTCGGCGACCGGGTGGCCGTCGGCTGGTTCGGCGGCAGCTGCGGCCACTGCACGGCCTGCCGGCAGGGCGATTTCATCGTGTGCCAGAACCTCAAGGTCCCCGGATGGGCCTACGACGGGGGCTTCGCCGAATCCGTGATCGTGCCGATCGACGCCTTGGCCCGGATCCCCGACGCGCTGGCGGCGACCGACGCTGCGCCCATGGCGTGCGCGGGGGTGACCACGTTCAACGGCCTGCGGCGCAGCTCCGCCCGGCCGGGCGATCTCGTCGCCGTCCTCGGCATCGGCGGCCTCGGCCACCTCGGGGTGAAGTACGCGGTCGCGATGGGCTTCGAGACCGTGGCCATCGCGCGCGGAGCCGACAAGGCCGACTTCGCCAAGCAGCTCGGCGCCCACCACTACATCGACAGCACCGGGAGCACCGGCGTCGCGGACGCGTTGCGGGCTCTGGGCGGCGCCAAGGTCGTCCTGGCCACCGCTGCCAACGCCGCCGCCATCACGGCGACCGTGGACGGGCTGACGCACCGGGGGGAGCTGGTGGTGATCGGCGTGAGTCCGGAGCCGCTGGGAATCAGTCCGGTGCAGCTGCTCATGAGCGGCAGGATCGTACGCGGCCATCCGTCCGGCACCGCGCAGGACGTGCAGGACACCATGGCGTTCAGCGCCCTGCACGGCATCCGTCCGATGATCGAGGTCGTGCCGCTGAGCCAGGTCGCGGAGGGGTACCGGAAGATGCTCTCGGGTGCCGCCCGTTTCCGTATGGTGCTCGCCGGACGCTGACGGATCCGGCTCCCATGACCACATCACGGGATCTGTTGATCACCAGCCTGGACCGGACGTCGAGCGGGCCGGTGGAGCAGGGCAACCTGTCGCTGGCCCTGGCGGGGGCCGAGATGATCGATCTGCTCGGCGCCGAGGTCGTCGCTCTGGACGGCGATCGGATCGTGCCGGGCCTCCTCCCTGCCCTGGCCGACCCCCTGCTGGATCGGGCCGCGTCGTCGCTGGTGCGTGACGCCCCCTACGAGTCGGTCGGCGACTGGCTGTGGCGCAGGGGGCGGGGCCTGTCCGCGGCCTATCTGGCCGCCCTGGAGGCGGAGGGGAAGCTCAGCCGGCGACACCGTCGCGGGATGCCTTTCGGGGCGGGCCGGATCGTACTGGCCGAGTCATCGGACCGTCGCGACGCGGCGAACCGCTGGGCGTCGAACGAACCCGTCCTGGCCGCCCTCGCGTCGGCCCTCGGCATCCCCCGCGAGGACGGGCACGACCACGAGGACGGGCACGGCCACGAAGGCGACGCCGTCGGCCCGACCGACTCCCCGAGCGCGGACGACGACGTCGTGGACACCGTGCTCGCCGCCGTCCACGACGCGCTGACGGAACTGGAGGCCATACGGCTGCGACGCGCCGTCGAGCAGGCCGCCTTCGACAACATCTGGCGCGGCGGCTGACACGAGCCCTGCGGTCGGCCGGGGCGAACAACCGGGCTGATCGGTCGAGTTGATCGGTTGGTTTGATCGGTTGGGTTGGTTTGATCGGTCGAGTTGACCGGTTGGGTCGACCGGCCGGACCGGGCCGGTCGCGGAGGGGCCCGGGAGGAGAAGGCCGGGGGCAAGCGGCCGGAGGCAAGTCCCCTCACGCTCACCGGACAACGCTTCAGAAGAACGACGAAGCCCTTCCCCCGGCGAGGGAAGGGCTTCGTGAGCGAGCGCTGGGCAGGCCTTGCACCTGCATCTCCCCGCAGGAAGCGGGGCGCCTTTCCTTGGACCACCAACGCATGTGCAGTCGGCGCGAGTTGCGACGAACTGACAAGATCAACTATAGCGCATGTTCACCGTCGGCCCGACCAGAGCCCGAGGAGAGCGGCACGCGGCGATCCGGAGCGGTACGGAACGGCCCGGAGCAATGCGGAACGGTCCGCGGCCTTGGCCGTTCGCCGCCCCCGGGCCGAAGCTCGTCCGCGCGCCGAGGGCCGGGGAACGCCGTCGGCCCTGAAGACGACAGCCGGTTGCCGCGTCCGCCGGCCATCAGCCGTTGTCAGTGCTCGCTGGCAGGATCACCGGCATGACGCCGTTGCTTCTCACCGACATCGAACGAGCCATTCGCAGCAGTTGGAGTGCCGAGACGTGCACGCCCGAGTACCGATCGCGCTGGACCGAGGACAATCCGGCCCGGGACCAGTGCGGAGTGACCGCCATGGTGCTCAACGACCTGGTGGGAGGGGAACTGATCCGGGGAGAGGTCCACGTCGACGGAGAGCGTGTGGACTACCACTGGTGGAACCGCCTGGGCATGGGCCTGGAGATCGACCTCACTCGTGAGCAGTTCGGGCCGGAGGAGATCGTCGTCGGAGGCACGGTGATTCCCCGCCCGCCCGTGACGGAGTGGCGCAGGCTCCGGCAGGAGTACGAGCTTCTCCGCGACCGCGTCCTGGAGAAGCTGAACGAACAGCAGGCGTCGGCCTCTGCCCCCGCGTCTCGTCAGCCGGCCTGAACCTGCTCGACCGGTGCCCGGGGGGGCGGGGAGGCTTCGGCGGCACCGCCATCACACGATCAGCAGTCCCTCGCCCGTCGCAGAGCCGAACGCCCGGCGAGGGAGGAGAGGCGGGTCGCCAGGGGGCGAGTGCGGGACCGAAGGACGCGCCCCCCACCGTCAGCCCCCGCCCGGACGTCGGGATCACCGCCGGCCGCTACGGCGACCAGTCGACCGTGGTGACCTTCGGGCCGGGCCACCCGGTGCACTTCGACATCCAGGTCCCCAACGGCGGTCGCCCCGTCGCCGCCGACGAGGCATCGTTCACGCTCCGGGCCCCGGACGGCGACATCCCCGGCACCTCCGTCGCCGAGGGCAGGCTCCAGGTGGCCGCCGGCACCCTCATCGGTCCGGTGCGGCGCGGCGCCTGACCTCGCCCGCTCCGCCGCGACCGCCCGGCGCCGATGGCGACGTCGGCGCCGGTGTGTTCCAGCGGTCAGAGACCCGCGAGCAGGCCGTCGAGCGGGGCGGGCACGCGGTCGGGGGTGAGGGCCTCGACGAGGACGCGGCCGTAGTGGATCTTGCGTCCCTTCTTCGTGCCGAGGAAGCGCCGCAGCTGCTGTTGCGCGGGACGGCCCTGCTGCGCGGGCTGGCGCTGGAAGGTCTCCAGTGCGCGCAGGTCGCCCTCCGCCCGGACGAGTTCCGTCACCGCGCTCACGCCCAGCGCGCGGATGAGCTCGTCCTCCAGGTCCGCCTCGCAGACGAAGAAGCGCTGCTCCGCGACGCCGGCCCGCTCCCAGCCCCGGGCGTAGTAGCCGCGTTCCCTCGCGTCGCACAGTCCTGTCAGGTGCAGACCCAGGCCGAGCGGCCCGAGGAAGGGGGCGAAGCGGCCGACGCTCATGGCGCCGCCCATCGGCAGTACGCAGACGCCCTCGGTCGCCAGATCCCGGCCGCGGCGTGCGGCCAGTGCGCTGACCGCGGCGACGTCGCTCGGACCTTCGAGCAGGACGACCGCCCGGACGGACAGCCGTGCGGCCAGTTCGCGCGCGGGGTCGTCGGGGCCGCCGGCCGCCCACGCGGTGACCGACTCCTGGAACGCCCGCATGTCAGCCATGAGACTCCTCCGCCGTGGACAGCCATGACCGCGCCGCTGCGGCCTTGCAAGGCGCGGCGCGGGGGCCGCGCTCCTGACTGTACGTCATGGTCATCGGCCCCGAAGGGCACCGCCTCGACGCCAACGTCTGCACCGGTGGCAGGGGTTGCCCTCGGCCTTCGCCCAACCCGCCGACGGACAACGACGTTGACTACCGGTGACGGTCGTCCGCGCCGGTACGTCTCGCGTACGCCGTGGGACCGGAGCATGGGACCTCTGACGTACACGCACGGTACTGCCAGGCGATGATGACGCGACGTCAGTCGGGGTGGGAGTGTGGCCGGTGTGACGAGAACGCCCGGGACGGAGGGGGCCGAGGAAACGTTCCACGTTCCCTCTGGCCGACCGTCGGCCTTTCCGCCGCCCAGCCCCGTCGGCCTTCCGCCGCCGCCCGTCGGCCCGGTTCCGCCCATCGCGGACGGGCCCGGTGCGCCGGTGCGCGGGCACACGGCCCGGCCGCGGCCGCGGGTCCTCGGGGTCGCCGCTCCGGTGCGGCCCCGGCCGGACCGGGCCGGGACGGCCGCCCCGCTGTTCTCCGCCTTCCGTACCACTGCACCACTGCCTCATGCACTGACCCGAGGAGACCGTGTGACCACCATCAGCGCTGCCGTGCGCCGCGCCTCGGCCGTGGGCCTCGCCCTCACCGCCTGTTTCACCGTGCTGCCCGGCGCGACCGCGTCCGCCGCGCACCGTGACGGCGGAGGAGCGGCGGCGGCCGGGAAGAACCTGGACCGCTACTACCACCAGCGTCTCGACTGGCGCAGTTGCGTCCTGGGCCCGGACGACGCCTCGGGCCAGGACCTGGAGAAGGCGGGGGCGCGCTGCGCCGACGTGACCGTCCCGCTCGACTACGCCGACCCCGGGGGACGTACGCTCAAGATCGCGGTCTCCCGGCTCGCCGCCACCGACACCCGTCACCGCATCGGCTCGCTGCTGTTCA
The DNA here is from genome assembly GCF_037034285.1 of Streptomyces tyrfis. Classification (NCBI taxonomy): domain Bacteria; kingdom Bacillati; phylum Actinomycetota; class Actinomycetes; order Kitasatosporales; family Streptomycetaceae; genus Streptomyces; species Streptomyces tyrfis. The sequence goes on from NZ_JBAGJZ010000018.1 coordinate 30,174, forward strand.
ACCCCGGAGGGCCGGGCGGGCCCGGCCTCGGTTACTCTCCGCTCGTTCGCCAGATGATGGGGAAGACCGGTGCGCGCTACGACGTCATCGGCTTCGACCCGCGATTCGTCGGGCGCAGCGCCCCGCTCGACTGCGAGTGGCCGGTCGGATCCTCCGTGCTCTCGGCCGGCCGGAGCCGGGCCGCCTTCGATCGGCAGGTCGCCCTGCAGAAGAGCCTGGCCGACAAGTGCCGGGCCACCAACGGGTCCGTACTGCCGTATGTCACCACCCGTAACACCGCTCGCGACATGGACGTCATCCGGGGCGCGCTCGGCGAGCGCAAGGTCTCGTACCTGGGCTGGTCCTACGGCACCTATCTGGGCACGGCCTACACCCAGATGTTCCCCGGCCGCTACGACCGGGTGGTCCTCGACGGGGCGCTGGATCCGCGCCGCTACAACCCGCAGCTGATGCACGGCGTGGAGCGCGAGAACGAGCGGGCCCTCGCCGAGTGGGCGAACTGGGCGGCGCAACGCCACGATGTCTACGGTCTGGGCCGCACACGCGGACAGGTGCTCGCGACGGTCGAGCGCGTCGTCGCGGCCTCCGCGCGCCGGCCGCTGACCGTCGGCACCGGCGCGGACGCGTTCCGGCTCGACGACACCCAGGTGCCGTTCGTGATCTTCGCCGGGACCGCGGACGATACCGAAGAGGCACGAGCGACGGCAGCGGAGCATGTGTCGGTGCTGGCCAGGGCCGCGGCGGGGCGGCCGGCCCCGCTGTCGCCTGAGTTCGAAGCGATGCTGCGGTCCGCGCTCACCGAGGAGGGATCGCGCAACGGCAGTGTGCAGTCCGCGATCCTCTGCGGCGACGTCCCCGTGTCACACGACCCCGAGAGCTACTGGCGGGACATCGAGAACAGCCGCGCCGCGCATCCGGTGTTCGGGGCCCTCACCAACAACATCGGCCCGTGCGCCTTCTGGGACCGGCCCCGCGAGGAGCCCACCCAGGTGCGTCACGACACCCCGGCGCTGATCGTGGCCGCCACCGGCGACCCGCGCACCCCGTACACGGGCAGCGTGGCCCTGCACGGCCTGCTGCCGAGCTCCAGGATGCTCACCCTTGAGGGGGCCTACCGGCACGCGCTGTACGGCCAGTACGGCAACGCCTGCGTGGACGACGAGGTCAACCGCTACCTGGCGACCGGGAAGCTGCCCGCCCGGGACCGGACCTGCACCGTCCGGAACCACTGACCCCCGACGCGGAGCCACTGACCCCCGACGCGGAGCCACCGACGCCCGACGCGGGCCCCGACCGCCCGATGCGGTCGGGGCCCCGCGCGGCCGGGCCCGAAGTCGCCTGCCGCGACCGTGCGCCATTCTTCGCACATGGCATGAATCCTTCCCCGAGCGTTCGCCACCGCCCGGACTTCATCATGCAGATCGTCCACAGCGGTCCGTATGACCTGCCCTCGGATACGGACTCGGCAGTCCGCCTCCCACTCGCCCCTTGCCACTCGCCACTCGCCGCTCACCACTCGCCGCTTGCCGCTTGCCGCTTGCCGCGGAGACGACACCGATCACGTGCAGGCTCCCATCGAGGCGGTCAACCAGGTACGGCCCGTTCCCGGCCAGCCCGAAGCGCGGATTCCGGGTGCGCAGGTACTCCTCGGACGTCCACGAGACGATCCACACCAATTCGTGCTGCTCCACATGCGCCACAGCCATGCGCATCGGGACCAGCCCCACCGACGACTGCCTCTGAATAGTCGCGTTCCAGCCCTTCCTCGACGATTCGCACTGCGGCGGCTCGCTCAATCACGCGTGCAGCATCCCCTACGGACTCGGACGAACGGCCACCAGGTTTCGCGCCCGCCGCGAGGCTGGGGAAGACCACACCACCGCTCTCGAAGGGCGCCCATGTGCCGCTGATCCGCTGAACGCCAGAACAAGGGCGGTCACTCACGGCAGCCGCGCCGCGGAAGTCGCGCCGGAGCCGCACGCCGAGGTTCACCCGGGCACGACGTGACCTGCGGGCCGCAGCCGCGCAGCGGAAGTGGGCCGCGCGCATGGGAAGTCGGGGCGAGCCCTGGGCGCATCCGGGGCGAGCCCAGGACGCGCCCGGGGCGCATCCGGGGCGCGTCCGCCCCGGTGCCCGTCTCAGGCCGGCGCGACCGAACGCAGGATCAGCGACAGCCCGTATTCGAAACGCTCCTCGAAGGCGATGTCCTCCAAGTGCGGGGCGACCCGGCGCAGCGACGGGTAGTCGTCCTCCGCGAGAGCGGTGGCGAGGCCGTGCTCCCGCGCGTCGTGCAGGGCCTGTTCCTCCTGGGTGAGGCCGAGCGTCAGGTACAGCACGGTCCAGAAGGTCCAGGCCGCGTCGCGTTCCGTCAGGCCCCCGTCGAGCAGCGCTTCCAGCATGGTGTCCGCGTAGCGCAGGGTGGCCGGTTCGGCCGCGTAGGTGCCCGTCACCAGCACGGCGCCGTCACGGTGAGCGAGCAAGGCGTTCCGGTAGCGATGGGCGAGTTCGCGCACCCGCTCGCGCCAGTCCTCGGGCAGTTCGTCCAGTGACACCTCGGCGGCGATCGCGTCCGCCACCAGCTCCAGCAGCCGCGATTTGGTCTTGGCGTGCCACAGCACGGTGTTCATCCGCACGCCGAGCCGGTCGGCGGTGCCGCGCACCGAGACGGCCTCGGCGCCTCGCTCGTCGAGCACGCCGAGAGCGGCGCGCACGACGGATTCCAGGTCGAGCCTCGTTCGGGTGATCGCCCCGTCCGCCTCTTGCTTCTTGGTCACCGACCTAGTGTACTGGATCTGCAAAATTGGTCACCGACCAAGAAGGTCGGCCGCTGCCCTCAGGGGGAACCATGGAGAACGTCATCGTCGTCGGAGGCGGCCCGGTCGGGCTGTGGCTCGCCGCGGAACTGCGGCTTCGCGCAGTGCCGGTGACCGTGCTGGAGGCCAGGTCCCGGCGCGGCCCGCACTCTCGCGCGCACACGGTGCACCCGCGCACCCTGGAGGTCCTGGACTGCCGGGGAGTCGTCGAACGGTTCCTCGCCGAGGGTCTGCGCATCCCCAGTGGCCACTTCGCCGCGCTGACCGAGCGGATGGACTTCCGGCCGCTGGACACCCCGTTCCCGTTCACCCTCTCGCTCCCTCAGGCCCGCACGGAGGAACTGCTGGAGCAGCACGCGATACGGTCCGGCGCCGAGGTCCTGCGCGGGCACCGGGTCACCGGCCTCGCGTCGCGCCCGGACGCGGTGGAGCTGACCGTCGAGGGCCCCGACGGCGCCTATCGGACCCGTGCCGCCTACGTCGTGGGCTGCGACGGAACGCGCAGCGTGGTGCGGCAGGCCGCGGGCATCGCGTTCCCCGGGACCCCGGCGACGCTGTGGGCCTGGATGGGCGACGTGATGCTGGACGCGCCGCCGACCGATCCGGCAGTGTCCGGTCCGCGCGGGCAGATGATGGTCTTCCCGTTGCCGGACGGCATGCACCGGGTCGTGGGCAACGACCCGGCCACCCTGCGAGTCGAGCAGCCGGGCGCGCCGACCTTCGACGAGCTGCGGAGGCGAGTGACGGCCGTGGCCGGCACCGACTTGGGCATGCGAGACCCGCGCTGGCTCTCCCGCTTCGGCAACGCCACCCGCCAGGCGCAGACCTACCGCCGAGGACGGGTGTTACTGGCGGGGGACGCGGCCCACATGCACTTCCCCGCAGGGGGACCCGGCCTCAACGTCGGACTGCAGGACGCCACCAACCTGGGCTGGAAGCTGGCCGCCGTCGTCCGGGGCACCGCCCCCGACAGCCTCCTCGACAGCTATCACACCGAACGCCATCCGGTCGGCGCCGAACTCCTGCTCAGCACACGGGCGCAGACGGCGCTCATGACCACCTACTCCCCCGAGGGCCAGGCGTTGCGTCGGCTGCTGGGCGAACTCATCGCCACGGTGCCGGAGTTCAGCAGGACCCTGGCCGGGCGCATGTCGGGGCTCTCCGTGGTCTATCCCCCGGCCGAGGGCGACTCCGCCCACCCACTGGTCGGCCACCGGGCACCCGATCTCCGATTCGACAGCGGACGGCGACTGTTCGAACTGCTCCGCGGGGGCGGCCACCTCTTCCTGGACCTGACCGGCACGGCCGCCAAGCGGATATCTGCGCAGGCTCCGGGTACGGCGGTGCAGGCCGAACCCCTCGCCCCACACGGGCGGGCCGCCTGGTCCCGGGTGAGCGCGGCGCTGATCCGCCCAGACGGCCATGTGGCCTGGGCAAGCGACGAGACCGACCCGGACGCCGTCGGCCGGGCCGCCACGACAGCGCTCGGCGGGATGTACCACTGACCCGCATGCCCTCCGCGGTTCGGGAACCATGAGCGACTGGGCGGCTCGTGCCGCCGATGTCCGTGCCGCGAACCCGGCTCGCCGCCGAACGTCACCCCCGTCCCGGCCGGGGTGGCACCGGGCTCGAAGGCCCCGGGCCTGGGCGGCACCTGACCGTACGACGCCGGACCGAACGGCACCGGGCCGGGCAGCACCTGACCGAACGGCACCGGACCGGGCGGCATCGGGCCGATGCGTCCCCGGGCCGGAAGGCCCCCGTCCAGTCGGTGCCGGCCGGGCGGACCCGGGAGTCAGGGGCGTGGAAAGTCCTTGCCCTTGATCTTCGCCATCCGGCCGTCGGGGTGGTGCCAGAATCCTCTTGGGTGGCCGGGGTGTGTCAGGGAGATGGTGCCTGGGCGCGGGCGGAGTTCTCCCGGAATTGGCGGCGGGCCCGGGCTCGCGGCCCCGGGCGCGGAAGGTCACCGCCGGCTCCCCCGGGCGGACAGGCGTCATCGGCGGGCGCGAACGCGGCCCACGCCTCGGCGAGCCGGTCGACGGCGGCCCCGAGGTCCTCGGGGCCGGCCACGTAGGAGATGCGGAGGTGGTCGGCGAAGCCCCGGCCGACGGAGGCTCTCGCGCCCGGGAGCACCCGCACCCCGTACCGCAGGGCGAGCTGGGCGAATGCCTCGCCGTCACCGTACGGGAGCCGGGCCCACAGAAAGGGGCCGCCCGCCGGGCGGGTCCACGACCACGAAGGGAGTCGCGAGCGCAGATGGGTGCTCAACAGGTCGAGGCGGACGGTGAGTTGCCGCCGCCGGGCCGCGGCCATGTCCTCGGTCGCCGGGAGCAGGCGTACGGCCAGCAGTTGCCCGGCCTCCGATGAGCCGAGGTCGGCCACGGCCTTCAGCCGGGCGAGCCTGGTCATCAGCCTCGCCGGGGCCCGCAACCAGCCGATCCGCAGCCCCGGCCAGAACAGCTTGCTCAGCGATCCGACGACGACCCCGGAGGCGGCGTTCGGCAGGGGGTGCCAGCGTCCCTCGAAGACCAGTTCCGCGAGCGTCGTGTCGTCGACGACCGTGACCCCGACGCGTTCGGCGAGCCGGGCGACCTCGGCACGGCGCTCGGCGCTCATCACCGCGCCCGTCGGATTCTGGCAGGTGGTCATCAGATAGAGCATCGAGACGGGGTACCGGTCGAGCGTCTCGCGCAGCGGGCGCACCCTGATGCCCTCGGCGTCGGTGGGCAGCGCCAGCACCGACGCGCCCGCGGCGCGGGCCGCGTCCAGGGCGCCCGCGTAGCCGGGGTCCTCGGTGACGACGGGGCCGCCGTTGCGGCCGAACAGCGTGAAAAGCAGGTGGAGCGCCTGCTGCGCCCCGCTGGTGACGAGCACCTCGTCGGCCGTGGTCGGCAGCCCGAGCCGGGTGTAACGGGCGGCGATCTGTTCCCGCAGCGAGGGAAGGCCCAGCGGCCGGTAGGCGGGGGCGGCGGCCAGTTCTCGCAGGTCCGGGGCGACCGGTTCGAGGCGGGGCAGGCCGTCGAGTCCGGCGACGACGGATCCGGACAGGTCCAGGACGCCCGGCGGCGGCTCGTCCGGAAGCTTGGCGGACGGCAGGGTCGCGGCGGGGACCTCCGGCCCGACCCAGCGGCCGGAGGCGACGACCCGGGTGCCGCTGCCGCGCCCGCTCTCCAGCAGCCCTTCCTCGCGCAGCAGCCGGTAGGCGCCGACGACGGTGGTCCGGCTGACCCCGAGCGACCGCGCGAGAACGCGCTCGGCGGGGAGGCGGGAACCCGCGCCGACCTCGCCCCGGCGGACGGCGTCGTGAAGCCCCTCGGCCAGCCGCCGGTAGAGCGGGCCGGGCGAGGCGCTGATGAGACCGGTCGAGAGGGAAGAGACATCCATGACGTCCATAAGATCCATGCGGTCCAATCTGTCCATGCGGTCCAATCTGCTCACGATTGGCCATCGAACGCAATGCCAATCAGCGGGCATGCTCGCGCCATGGACTTTCTGGCCCTTGACACACTGCTCGCACACGCCGACGCCGATCCCGGCGAGCCGAGCCTCGCACCTCCCCTCCATCAGACGGTGAACTGCTCGGCCCGCACGGCGGAGGACTTCGACGTACTCAATGAACAGCCCAGGCCGGAGCAGTACTACCGGCGCTACGGCAACCCGACGCAGGCCCGGCTGGAGCGCGTCGCGGCGGCCGCCGAGGGGGCCGAGGCGGCCCTGGCCACGGCGTCCGGCATGGGCGCGATCAGCACCGTGCTGCTCTCCCTGCTGTCCCGGGGCGAGCACGTCGTCGCCCAACGGAGCATGTACGGCGGCACGCTGAGCCTGCTCCAGGACATCGCGCCCCGGTTCGGCGTCGAGGTGACCTTCGTGGACCAGACCGACACCGACGCCTTCGCCCGGGCCCTCACGCCGGAAACCGGGCTGATCATGATGGAGACGCCCAGCAATCCGTTGCTGCGCCTGACCGATGTCGAAGCGGTCGCCGCACTGGCCCGCGCCCGTGGCATCCTCACCTTCGCCGACAACACCGTCGCGACACCCGTCAACCAGCGACCGCTGGAGCAGGGTGTGGACCTGGTGATGCACAGCGTCACCAAGGCCATGTCGGGCCACGCGGACGTGCAGGCCGGGATCGTGCTCGGGAAGGCCGGGCTGATCGAACGGATCTGGCGGACCCACACCATGGTGGGGGCGGTCGTCAGCCCGTTCGACGCCTGGCTCGCGCTGCGCGGGCTGCGGACGCTGTCGATGCGGGTGGAACGGCAGAACCGCTGTGCGCAGGCGGTGGCGGAGTACCTGGCCGAGCACCCCGCGGTGCGCGTGGTGAACTATCCCGGGCTCACCGGTCACCCGCAACACGGACTGGCGAAGCGGCAGATGCGCGGTTTCGGCGGGCTGCTGAGCTTCGAGCTCCGGGGCGGCCGTGCGACGGCCGAGCGGTTCATCTCGGCGCTGCGGCTCGCGGTGCGCTCCCCCAGCCTCGGCGGTACTCGGTCGACGCTGGTGCGGCCCGCCGCGATGTGGGCGAACGAGCTGACCGAGGAACAGCTCGTCGAGGCGGGAGTCCCCAGCGGTCTGGTCCGGTTCGCGGTCGGCCTCGAACATGAAGCCGACCTGATCGCCGACCTCGGTCAGGCCCTCGCCGCGTCGGCCCCGGAGCACGGCGAGTAGAGGGCGAGCGGAGGCGGCAGGCGGTGGGACGGCAGGCGGCAGGCGGATGACGGCGGACGGCCCGTATCCCGGGCGGGGTCGGGCGGGACCAGCCGGGACCAGCCAGGACCGGCCAGGATCGGCCGGGACCAGCCAGGACCGGCCAGGATCGGCCGGGATACGGCGTCCATGGCCTTCGGCGGGGACGCTGGTCGGCCGGTCGTCACGGTCCCCCTGGGCGACCGGTCGTCACGGCCCCGTTCCCGGGCGGCGGTCCTGCCGTCGGCCCTGCCGCCCGTTCTGCCGCATGTCCTGCCGTCGGCCCGGTCGCTCCCGGTGGCGGTAGTCCCTCGGCGTCATGCCGTACGCGGCGCGGAACAGGCGGCTGAAGTCGGCGGGGTCGGTGAGCCCCCAGCGGGCGGCGACGGTCTGGATCGGGTACCCGGCCAGGCGGGGGTCGGCCAGGTCCGCGCGGCAGCGTTCGAGGCGGCGGTGGCGGATCCAGGCGGCGGGTGAGGTGTCGTCCTCCGCGAACAGCTGCTGGAGAAGGCGCAGGGAGATGTGGTGTGCGTCCGCCACGGCCTGCCGGGTCAGCCGGGGGTCGGCGAGGTTCCGCTCGACGAACGTCCTGGTCTCCGCGCGCAGAGCGCTCATGCGGTTCTCCGGGGGCACGGCGTGCTCGGCGGCCAGGCAGCGGCCGATCACGGATGTGAGGAGATCGGCCGTGACCGAAGCCAGGGTGGGTACGTCCCGGGGCGTGAACTCGTAGGCACGGCGGTGCAGATCGGTGATCCAGCGGCCGAAGACGGCCGCCCCGCCCGCGCCGCTGGGGATCGGCACGCCGACCAGCGGGCGGACGATCCGCTCCGGCAGGGGCAGCAGGGCGCGGGGCACCGTGGCGACGACGGAGGACCACTCCTCCGGACTGGCTCGTATGGTGACGTCGATGGGCCGGCTGCTGTCCGCCACCACGAGGTGGCCCGAACCGTACCCAGGGGTGCGCCCTCCATGAGTGAGCCGTCCGCTCCCGGCGATCACGCACTGGACCTGGTAGACCTCCGGGTCGTACTGTCCCGAATCGGGCGCCAGTCAGAGGAGTCGACCGATGAACAAGCGCTGTCTGGGTCTGTTGGCCGCCGCCGGTGTCACCGCCGCGGGCCTGATCGTCCCGATCACCGCCGAGGCGACCGCTCCGGCGGTCAAGGCCAGGGACTGCCGGTACCATCCGCACTCGGCCAAGGACAACGTGACCCGGGGCAAGCCGACGAAGTCCAGCATCCCGATCCGCAACGAAGGCCCCTACGCGGACTGCGAGATCGACGGGTAGTACGTGGACAACAACACGACACTCGTCTACCACTGCACCACCACGAACGACCTGGGCAACAAGTGGACCTATGTGCGGATCTCCGGCTCCTACGGCGGATGGGTCCACAACCCGAACCTCAGGCCGAGCGGGTCCGGCAAGACCTGCTGACGGGAAGGGCGGAACCCCCGCCGCCGCCCGTCGGAGACCTGCCCGGCACGACGGGTTGCGGCCCGGCCGGTACGGAGGCCCGGTGGGCGAGGAGACCCGGCGGGACGCGGAGGCCCGGCGGGACGCGGAGGTCTCCGCAGGTGCGTCGCGTACGGGGGACGTGGCGCACCCGGAACCCCGGCGTGTTCGCGACCCCCGCGCCCCGTACTCGCAGGCTCCGCGTCCAACGCTCACGGACCCCGGCGGCCACCCCTCACGGCCTGTCCTCGCGCGGCGGCGCGACGAGGCCGGCCAGTTTCCTGATGAGCTCGATCCCCTGTCCGGCCACGGCACGGGGGAACTCCAGCCGGGCGACCTCGCCGGTGTCGAGGCCGATGTCGAATCGCGACGGCGAGAGCGGCCCGGTCGGCGGTTGCGGCATGGTGAGCCACGCGATCCGGTCGAGCGGCAGGTCCTGGAGCATTTTCGTCGGCCGTGCCAGCGGAAATCCGCCCAGCTTGTAGACGATCAGCCGACCGGTCGTCAGGGCGAGGAAGTTGCGTTCCGCGACGGGCAGATCGGGGCCGGCGGTGCGGTCCAGGGCCGCGTCGCGTCGCTTGTTGAGGCTCCTGGCGACGGACACCCCGGTGATCAGACCGCCCATGTTCCCGGTGGCGCCGCCCAGGACGTCACCGGCGGTCCTGGTCATGATCTGTTGTATTTTGCCGGCCCGGTAGGCGCCCACCACGGCCAGGACGGTCTCGTCCTCGGCGCCGACGGCCGCGAGGTGTTTCCTGACGTGCGCCTCGTACGACGGCTTCACTCCGGACCCCGTGCGTTCCCTGCTCATTCCGTCCCTCCCCGACCGCGCGGTCGTCACCGCTGCGCAGCGGAGCCTACGACAGCGCGCCGCGTTGCCGGGAGACGTCATCGCGACGGTGTGCGACGGCGCCCGGCGGCGGGAGCCGGTCGCCACGGCCCGGCGGGCGCAACCGGTGGCGGAGCCTCCGCATCCGCGGCACGGCGGGGTGTCCCCGGCGGGCCGGCGGTGTCCGTCGGCGCGTTCGGCGCGGGGGTCGACAAGCGGGGTGGGGCGGATCAGTATGGGGCCGTTGAGGCGGCAGGGCACAGGGCCACGCGGTCGTTTTCTTCGGCCTGTCGCCCGCTGTGCGACGTCGGTGTGAAGACACGACCTTGGGGGAGGGCCGTTGCACGGCGTGGGATCTGACCTGGTCGCGATCGTCGGCATGGCGGGACGGTTCCCGCAGGCGCCGGATCCGGACGCTCTGTGGGAGCTGCTGATCGACGGCGGCGACGCCATCGGCCCGGTGCCGCCGGAACGTTGGGATTCCACCGACGTGCTCGACCCGACGCGCGAGATCCAGTCGGTCGGGGGGTTCATCGACGGAGTCGACCTGTTCGACGCGGAGTTCTTCGGAATCTCGCCCCGCGAGGCCGAAGTCCTCGACCCGCAGCAGCGGTTGATGCTGGAGACGGTCTGGCGGGCGCTGGAGGACGCCGGTGAGACGGCCCGCGCACTGCGCGGTTCGCGTACCGGGGTGTACGTCGGCGGGCTGTGGCACGACTACGAGCTGCTGCGCAAGGACGCGGGCGCGGGGGCGACGCAGCACAGCATCGTCGGCAACTCGCTCGACATCGTCTCGTCCCGGATCTCCTATGTGCTCGGCCTGACCGGGCCCAGTCTGACCATCGAGAGCAGCTGTTCGTCGTCCCTGGTCGCCCTGCACCAGGCGTGTCAGGCGCTGCGGCACGGCGAGATCGACGGGGCGCTGGTGGGCGGGGCGAACCTGATGCTGACGCCGGAGGTGACGGTCGGGCTCACCCACTTCGGCGGGCTCTCGCCGACCGGGCGCTGTCATGCCTTCGGCGCCGGGGCGGACGGGTTCGTACGCGGTGAGGGCGTCGTCGTCGTGTATCTCAAGCCCCTGCGCGCGGCGTTGCGCGACGGCGACCGGGTGCGCGCGGTGGTGGTGGCCAGTGCCGTGAACAACGACGGCGGCGGGGACAGTCTCGTCACCCCGAACCCGGCCGCCCAGCGGGACCTGCTGCGGCGGGTGTACGGGTCGGGCGCGGTGCCGCTGGAGAAGCTCGCGTACGTCGAGGCGCACGGCACCGGGACCGTGCGGGGGGACACCGCCGAGGCCGGGGCGATCGGCGAGGTGCTGGGCCGGGCCGTCGACGGGCGCCGGCTGTACATCGGCTCGGTGAAGACCAACATCGGTCATCTCGAACCGGCGGCGGGGCTGGCCGGGGTCGTCAAGTCGGTGCTGGCCCTGGAGCACGGTGTCGTGCCGCCGAGCCTGCACGCCGAGGAGCTCAGTCCGGCGATCGACTTCGACGGGCTGAACCTGGCGGTCGCCCGGGATCCCCTGGTCCTGGCGCCGGGCAGCCATATCGGCGTCAACTCGTTCGGCTGGGGCGGGACGAACGCGCACGCCGTGCTCGCCGGTCCGCCCTCATCCGCCGCCCCGTCGCCCGGCCCCGGCCCCTCCGGCCCCGGCTTCTCCGACTCCGGCCCCACCGGCTCCGATCCCGGCCACACCAACCCCGGCTCCGGCTCCAACCCCGGCTCCGGCTCCGGCTCCGACGTGCCGTTCCTGCTGCCGCTGAGCGCGCGTTCCGCCGAGGCGCTGGAGCAACGCGCCGAGGACATCCGGCGGTCGGTCGAGGAGGGGGCGTCCGCCCGGGAGACGGCGCACGCGCTGGCCTGGCACCGGGACCACTTCCCGGAACGGCGGGCGCTGATCGGCCCCGAGCCGACCGAGTCGGTGTCGGGGCGGGCGCGGGAGGTCGGCTCGGTCGCCCTGGTCTTTCCCGGGCAGGGCGCGCAGTGGACGGGCATGGGCGCGGGCCTGTACGGGCGTGACGCGGCCTTCACCGACGCCATGGACCGATGCGCGCGGGCCCTGTCGGAGCACGTTCCCTGGGATGTGCGCGACCTCGTCACGGGCCGGGTGACGCCGTCCGGGGTGGAGCAGGTGCAGCCGACCTCATGGGCCATGTCGGTGTCACTCGCGGCGGCGTGGGCGGCCGCGGGGGTGACACCCGACGTGGTGGTGGGCCACAGTCAGGGCGAGATCGCGGCCGCGACGGTGGCCGGGGCGCTGTCCCTGGAGGACGCCGCCCTCGTGGTCAGCAGGCGCAGCGCGATCCTCCGGGAGGTCACCGGGCGCGGCCGGATGCTGGCCGTCGACCTCGGTCCGGAGCGTGCGGCCGAGGCCCTGGAGGGTTTCGAGGGGCTGGTCGAACTGGCGGTGCACAACGGGCCGCGGTCCTGTGTGCTGTCCGGTGACGAGGACTCGGTGCTGCTGCTCCAGGAGATCCTCGGGGCCGACGACGTGTTCTGCCGTCTGGTCGACGTCGACTACGGTTCGCACAGTCCGCAGATCGACGCCATCGTGCCGGCGATCCGGGAGGCGCTGGCGCCGGTGACCGCGCGCCGGGGGCGCACTCCCCTGCTGTCCACGGTGGATCTGCGCCGGCTCGACGGCACGGAGCTGGACGCCGGGTACTGGGCGGCCAATCTGCGCGGCCGGGTGCGTTTCGCCGAGGCGGTGGGTCTGCTGCTGGACGACGGCGTGACGCATCTGGTCGAGGTCAGTCCGCATCCGGGGCTGGGCGCCGCGCTCCGCCAGATCGGCGAGGAACGTGGCGAACCGCCGGTCGTGCTGGGCACGTTGCGCCGGGGCGAGGGGACGCACCGGGACCTGTTCCGGGCCTTCGGCGAGGCGTACGTCTCCGGGCTGGACGCCTGGGGTCCGCGTCCGGCGCGGCGCCCCTCGGTGGCGGTGCCGCCGTATCCGTTCCGGCGCGAGCGCCACTGGGTCGCGCCCCGGCGGGGCGGGGCGTCGGGCGGCGGCCGGCCGACGGTGTCGCTGACGCCGTCGACGGCGGCGGGCGTGTGGGAGGGCGGCGTCAAGGTGTCCGTCGGGGCACACCCGTGGCTGGCCGATCACCGGGTGCACGACGCCGCCGTCTTCCCGGCGGGCGGTCATCTCGCCCTGGCCCAACACGCGTTGTACGGGCGTGGCGACGGGCCGCCGGTGCTGCGGGACGTCGTGCTGCCGACGGCGCTGACGGTCGGCGAGGAGCCGTCGAGGCTCGCGGTGACCTGGCGTCCGGCGGCGGGCGCGGCGGGTGTGCTGTCCGTCCTCTCGCGCGGCGAGGGCGGCGGGGGCGGCGGGGGCGCCGACGGGGGGTGGACGCGGTACTTCGGCGCGGTGGCGTCCTGGGGGGCTCCTGCGGACTTCGGCGCGTTCCCGGAGCGTCTGCTCGCCGGGCAGGCTCTGGACGCCGACGACTTCTACCGGGACTGCGCACGGCGGAATCTCCCGTACGGCCCGGCCTTCCGGTCGGTGACCGGCGGATACACGGCCGGGGGCGAGGCCCTGGTCCGGCTGGAGCTGCCGCCCGGGAGCCGGTCCGGGAAGATGGCGGGGGCGCTGCATCCGGTGTTGTGGGACGGCGTTCTGCAGGCCGCGCTCGCGGTGGGCGAGGGTCCGTCGGTTCCGGTCGCCGTCGGCTGCGCGGCGATGACCGCGACCGGTGCCCGGCGGTTGTGGGTGCACGCGGTGCGCACGGCGGACGGGGACGGTTTCGACCTCACGGTGTTCGACGAGGACCGTGCGCCGGTGGGCCGGCTGGCGGGGGTGGTGCTGGCCGAGGTGCCGGGGGCCGGGGAGCCGGACGGCCGGCAGCCGGACGACATCGGGCGGAACGTGTACCGGATGGTCTACGAGCCCCGCGCGCGGCGGCCCGGAGCGGGGTGGGGCCCGATGGATCCGGTGAGTTCGGCGGGCTCGGGCGGCGCGGCGGGTTCGGCGGGTTCGGCGGGTTCGGCGGGTTCGTTGAGCGCAGCGGATTCGGGGAACGCAACGCGTTCGGCGGGTTCGGCGGATTCAGCCGTTCCGGCGGGCTCGACGAGTGCGGCGGACCCGGGCGACCCGATCGGGGTGGGAAACCCTGCCGGTACGGGCAACCCTGCCGGTACGGGCAACCCTGCCGGTACGGGCAACCCCGCTGATATGGGAAACCCGGCCGGTACGGGCAGCCCTGCCGGTACGGCCGGTCGCGTCGTCGTCCGGGGGCGGGCGGGCGCGCTGGCGGGGGTGTTGCCGGACGCGCTCGGTCCGGAGGATCTCGGCAAGGCGGACACCGTGGTCTTCGTCGCGCCCGAGCGCGGGTGGGCGGGGCTGGTGGAGCTGACGGAGCTGATCCGCCGGTGCCTGGACGAGAACCCCTCGGCGGGACTGGCGGTGGTGGTCCGGGAGGGCGCCGAGGCCGCCGGGCTGTACGCGGGCTTCGTGGCCGTGGTGCAGGCGGAGTACCCGCAGTTCGGCGCGCGGCTCATCGAGACGGACACGTTCTCGGCCGAGCTGGTGGACGAGCTGTCGGCCGGTGAGGACCGGGTGGTGCTGCGCGGCGGTGAACGCCTGGTCGGGCTGCGGGTGCGGGGCGGTTCGCCCGGCACGCCCGCGCCCTGGCGCACCGGCGGGGGCGCGCAGCCGTTCCGGCAGGGGATCGCGCGGCCGGGTGCGCTCGACTCGTTGTGCCGGTGGCCGCTGGACCGGTCCGAACCCGGCGAGGGGCGGGTGGAGGTCGCCGTCGAGGCGGCGTCGCTGAACTTCATCGACGTGATGAAGGCCATGGGCGTCTACCCGGACGATTCGCCGGACCGGGAGCTGCTGGGGCTGGACTGCGCGGGCGAGGTCACCGCCGTCGGCCCCGGGGTGGCCGGGGTCGCCGTCGGGGACCGGGTGGTCGCCTGCGGTTTCGGGGCGCTCGCCAGTCATGTCACCGTCGACGCCCGTCATGTCGTGCCGGTGCCCGCCCCGTTGGACGCCGTCGAGGCGGCGGCCCTGCCCATGGTGCTGGTCACCGCGTACTACGCGCTCGTCGAGGTGGCGAGGACCGGGCCCGGGGAGACGGTGCTCGTGCACTCCGCCACCGGGGGCCTCGGTCTCGCCGCGCTCCAGGTGGCGCGGCGGGCGGGGGCGACCGTGATCGCCACGGCGGGCACCGAGGAGAAGCGCCGCCTGCTGCGGGAGATGGGCGTGACGCATGTCTTCGACTCGCGCGGTCTCGACTGGGCCGCGCGGGTGCGGGAGGCGACGGGCGGGCGGGGCGTGGACGTGGTGCTCAACTCCCTGTCCGGCGCGGCCCTGCCGCTGGGCATGGAGGTGCTGGCCGAGGACGGCCGCTTCGTGGAGGTCGGCAAGCGGGACATCCACGCCGGGACCTCCGTCGGCCTCGGGGCGTTCAAGAAGGCGATCTCCGTGACCGCCGTCGACGTCGCCGGTCTGCTGCGCCGCCGCCCGGAGCGGTTCGCGTCGGTGCTCAGGACCGTGTGGGGTCTGGTGGAGGACGGGGAACTCGGTCCCCTCCCGGTGTCCACCCGGGACTTCGCCGACGTCGAGGAGGCGGTGCGCGCCATGGCGCGCGGCGAGCACATCGGCAAGATCGTGCTCACCGGGGCGGACCGGCCCGGTCCAGTGCGGCCGCTGCCGCTGCCGGGCGGGCGGCTGCGCGCCGGGGGCAGCTATCTGATCACCGGTGGGCTCGGTGCGCTGGGCCTGTCGCTCGCGGAGTTCCTCGCGGCCTCGGGGGCCGGGGCGATCGCGCTGCTCGGACGGTCCGCGCCGGACGACCCCGGCCGGATCGAGGCGCTGCGGGCCACCGGGACCCGGGTCGGCGTGTGGTCCGCCGATGTGGCGGACGAACGGCGCATGCGGGCGGTGCTGGACGAGATCCGCGGGGAGTTCCCTCCGCTGCGGGGGGTGTTCCACGCGGCGGGCGTGCTGGACGACGCCACGCTGCTCGCTCTCGACGCCGACCGGATCGAGCGGGTGCTGCGCCCGAAGGCGCACGGCGCCCGGGTGCTGCACGAACTCACCGCCGACGACGGCCTCGACCTGTTCATGCTGTTCTCGTCGGCGGCCGCGTACGTCGGCACGGCCGGCCCGGCGGCGTACGCGGCCGCCAACAGCGCGCTGGACGCCCTGGCGCTGGAACGGCGCCGGGCCGGGCTGCCGGGGCTGAGCGTGCAGTGGGGTCCGGTGTCCGGGATCGGGCTCGCGGCGCGGTCGGCCGATCGCGGCGAGCGGCTGGCGGGCCGGGGGCTGGGCGGAGTCGACGCCGGGGCGTGCTGGCGGGCGTTGCGCAGGTTCGTCGAGACGGACGAGGCGGTCGTCGCGTATGCCGCGCTCGATCCCGAGCGGTGGCGGGAGACGTATCCGGCCACGGCCTCGCAGGCGAGTTGGCAGTCGCTGACGGCCGCCGACCGGGCGGAGGCGGCCGACGCGGGGCTGCGGGACGTGCCCGCGCACCGGCGCCGGGAGCTGGTGGAGGAGGTGGTGCGCCGCGACGCCGCGTTCGTGCTGCGCGTGGACGGGGGCAAGCTGGCCCGGGACGTGCCGCTCAGGTCGCTGGGGCTGGATTCGCTGATGTCGGTGGAGCTGCGCAACCGGCTGGAGGCGTCGCTGGGGTTGCGGCTGAGTCCGACGCTGCTGTGGAAGCACGGCACCCTGGCGCGGCTCGGCGCCGCGCTGTCCGGTCTGTTCGACACGGAGGAGTCCGTCGCGCATGGGTGATCGCCCGGTTCTGAGCGTCGAGGAGACGCGTCTGCTGCTGGCGGAGTATCTGCCGGGCGAGGACGGGCTGGACGTGGTCGAGGTGTCGGACGGCGGTCTGGTGCTCACGGCGTGCGCGTCGCGGCTGCCGGTGCGGCCGGGCGGCACGGTGTCCGGGCCGGCCCTGTTCGCGTTCGCGGACGTGGCCGGGTATGTCGCCGTCAGCGCCTATCTGGGCCGGACCCCGTCGGCGGTGCTGACGTCGAGCAGCATCAGCTTTCTGGAGGCGGTGGAGCCGGGGGTGCTGCGGGCGCGGGTCGAGGCCGTGCGCATCGGCCGCCGGACGGCCGTGTTCACGGCGCGGGTGGAGGACGGTCCGGGACGCGCGGTGGCCCTGGCCACGCTGCACTTCTCCTTCCCCGGCGGCAGGAGGCGCGCGTCCGGGGAGCGTGTCGGGTGACGCCTGACGGGGCGTGACCGCCCGGCCGGACGCCACGCGGCGGGCTTACGGGGCTCAGGCGCCGTCGAGCGGGCGGATGGAGTGGGTGGTCCGTTCCCACGGATAGAGGGGCAGCGAGCGCACGGTGCGCGGCGCCGGTCCGGCCGGGGCGGTCTCCGTCTCGTGGAGCGTCCGCAGCCGGGGATCGTCGGCGCCGCGACCGAGGGCGGTCAGCGCCTCGCGGGCTTCGGCGGCGCTGTCCGCCGTGATCCAGGCGGCGTGCCGCAGCCGGGTGCGGCCGTGGGTCGCGGTGTACGCGAAGGCGGCGTAGCCGGCCTCGGCGGTGGGCGCGGACAGCGCCGAGGCGTAGCGCAGGGCGAGGGCGCGCAGTGCCGTCGCGGTGTGCGCGGAGACGAGGAGCCCGCGCGGGGCGGAGGCGCCGGTCCCGGCGGAGGTGTCCGTCCTGTCCCAGGCGTCCGCCCCGGCAGAAGCGTCCGTCCCGGCGGAGGGGTTCGAGGGGACGCAGGGGTTCGACGGGCCGGAGAGGTTCGACGGGACGCAGGGCTTCGGCGGGGCCGGTGGGGTCTTCGGGGTGGGGGCGGCCGAGAGCACGGCGTGGGCGTTGGTGCCGCTCATGCCGAAGGAGCTGACCGCGGCGCACCGGCCCGAGGCCGTCGGGTCCCAGGGGAGCGTCCGCGTCGGCACGGTCATCCCGCTGCCGTCGAGCGCGATCCGCGGGTTGAGCCGCTCGAACAGGGCCTGCCGGGGGATCTGCCGCCTCTCCAGGCAGAGCAGGGCCTTGAGGAGTCCGAGTACGCCGGCGGCGGCCTCGGTGTGTCCGATGTTCGCCTTCACCGATCCGACGTACCAGGTCCGGCCGGTGCCGCCCAGCGCTTCGCGGGCGGCCTCCAGTTCGATGGGGTCGCCCAGCGGGGTGCCGGTGCCGTGCGCCTCCAGGTAGCCGATGTCGTCGGGGGCGAGTCCGGTGGAGGCCAGCACGGAGGTGATGAGCCGGGTCTGGGCCGTGGCGTTCGGGGCGGTGAAGCCGGCGGACCGGCCGTCCTGGTTGACGCCGGTCCCCTCGATCACGGCGAGCACGCGGTCCCCGTCGCGTTCGGCGTCGGCGAGCCGTTTGAGCACCACCGCGCCGCAGCCCTCGCCCCGCACGAAGCCGTTGGCCCGGGCGTCGAAGGGGCGGCAGCGGCCGTCCGGCGACAGCGCCTCGGTGCGCTGGATCTCCGCCGTGGACCGGGGCGCGAGGACGAGGCTCACCCCGGCGGCCACGGCGGTGTCGCAGTCCCCCGCGGTCAGGGCCCGGCACGCCGTGTGCACCGCGACCAGGGAGGACGAGCAGGCGGTGTCGACGGCCATCGTCGGCCCCTGGAGGCCGAGGGTGTAGGCGATCCGGCCCGCGGCGAAGCAGTGGCCGTTGCCGATCAGCCATGCGGCGTTCGGTTCGGGTTCGGCCCAGTGCCGGTGGTCCTGCCCGGTGATGCCGACGAAGACGCCGGTGGACTCGGCGACTGTCGCGGGCGGGATCGCCGCGTCCTCGAACGCCTCCCAGACCACCTGGAGCAGCAGGCGGTGCTGGGGGTCCAGGTTCCTCGCCTCGCGGGGGGAGATGCCGAAGAACTTCGCGTCGAAGCCGAACACGTCGTCCAGGTATCCGCCGCGGGTCAGCAGCCCGTCCCAGCCGGGGCCGAAGGCGCCGCGGCGGTGCCCGGGGAGTTCGCCGGTGAGGTCGCGGCCGTCGGCCAGGGCGCGCCAGTACGTCTCCCGGTCGCCGATGCCGCCGGGCGCGCGCAGTCCGGCGCCGACGACGGCGATGCGTCGTTCGCCGCGCGCGGCGTCCAGCTCGGCGCGCAGCGACCTGATCGTCTCCATGGCCCGGCGCAGCGGACCGGCGGCGGTGGCGGTGTCCGAAGTCGATGGCATCGCCGGTGAGGTTAACAGCTCCACTCCATGATCACCCCTTGCAGCAAAGGACTTTGACCCGACTTGATCATCAACTCCCTGAACTGCGAAGGGAGTTGTCGATCACGCCACCCGGCCGGCCGACGCCGTCGGTCACATGCGGACCCATCAACTCCCCTTCTTCATACATCCGTTGGCGAAAAACAACGGGTGGGAATGAAGCCTGGTGCTGTCCGTCCCCGGTGTGACAATGTGTCGATCCGTGGGTCCGGGGCTTGGTGCCGCACGGTCGGGGGGCCGGACCGCTCCCCGGTGCGCGCCGTGCCCCCGCCGCCTCTCGTCCTGGTCTGTACGTCCGTGAGAAGGTGAGGTCGCCGATGACGTTCGCGGTACTGGACGACGAAGAGGTCGTGGTGCGCACACCGGAGGAGTTCCACCGGATGCCCCGCGACTACCAGAAGATGCTGATCAGCCAGATCACCATCAACACCGAGGGCGAGCTGTCCGGCGGCGACGACTACGCGCTGATGTTCCTGCCGCTCGCGCCGTCCTCGGAGGAGCGCCAGGTGTGCGCGGAGCGGGCCGCCGAGGAGTACGACCACTACAAGATCGGCAAGCGCGTTCTCGCGGACATCGGCGTCGACACCACCTACATGGAGACGCAGCCGCTGTCCGAGCGCATGCTGTTCGCGGACGAGCGCATGCACAACTGCACCACCTGGGCCGAGCGCGGGGTCTACTCGTACATCGGCGAGGAGACCGCGATGGTGATGCTCCGGGAGTTCGCCGAGAGCAGCTACCGGCCGTGGGCCGAGGCGGTGCGCACGATCATCCTGGACGAGAAGATCCACATCGCCCACGGCGCCCGGGTCTGCCGCAACCTCGCGGCCACCGACGAGGGCCGCGAGCAGCTCCAGACCGCGCTGGACCGGCTGTGGCCGATGTTCGTCGGGATCTTCGGCAGCGCCAACACCAAGCGCTCCCGGCAGGCCGTGCGTTACGGCCTGCGCCGCACCACCAACGGCGAGGCCGTCGCGCTGTGGCACGAGAAGGTCGCCCCGCGCATCACCAACCTGGGCCTGCGCGTCCCCGAATAAGCCGCGGAGGCAAACCATGGCCATACCCGTGCTCATCACTCCGCGCCCGCCCTCCCGGGCCGAGGCCAAGGCCCGGCTGCGGGAGCTGCTGGCCGGCCGGCCCGACCTGGCCTCGCGCCTGAAGACGCTGCGCGGCATGGGCCGCCGGGTGCGCGGCTGCGAGGTGCACCTCACCACGGCCTGCAACATCCGCTGCAAGGGATGCTGGTACTTCGAGGGCGGCTTCGACACCGCGGTGAAGGAGGTCTCGGATCCCGGGCGGATCCGGGCGTTCGCCGAGAAGCTGGCGGCGGACGGCGTCACCCAGGCCACCCTCATCGGCGGCGAGCCCACCATCGTCCTCGACCGGGTCCGCCCGTTCGTCGAGACGCTGCCCTACATCACCCTCTCCAGCAACGGCCTGCGCCCGCTGCCCCGCGACGGGTACGAGAACGTCGCCATCGGCATCAGCCTGTTCGGCGGCGGCCCGCTCGACGACGCGCTGCGCGCGCACCGCCCCAACGGCTCCTCGTTCACGGGGCTGTTCGAGAAGGCGCTGGGGCACTACCGCGAGGACCCGCGCGTCACCTTCGTCTTCGCCCTGTCCGAGGAGGGGCTCCCGCACATCGAGCCGACGGTGCGGGCGATCCGCGACAACGGCAACCAGGTGACGTTCAACTTCTACAGCGAGCACGGCTCCGACCACCCGCTGCGGATCGAGAACGAGAAACGCACCCTGGACGAGGCGCTGCGGGTCAAGGAGCTCTACCCGGACACCGTGGTCAGCCACCCGTACTTCATCGAGGCCCTGATCACCGGGCGCGGCCACTGGGGCGGGCGGTTCGGCTACGACGTCTGCCCCAGCATCAGCGTCGAGATGCCCGAGCACGAGCAGCGGGTGAACAACGGCAACCCGGTCCTCGACGGCTTCGCCGTCTACGGCGCCGACTACGAGACGCTCCAGTTCTGCTGCACCTCCGGCGACTGCGGCGGCTGCCGCGACAGCCAGGCCGTCTACAGCTGGCTGATGGTCGGTCTGAACTGGTTCCTCGACAGCGAGCGGCGGCTGGAGACCTGGATGGACCTGGCCGAGAGCTACTGGCGCCAGTGGTACTGGTCGCAGCGCCAGTCCCCGAACTTCAGTCGCTGAAACCCGACTTCAGCCGCTGGAACCCGAGCCCCTCCGGACACACAAGGAGCGATCATGCCCGCGACCGTCACCGCCGAGGCCGTGCTGGACCTCATCCGGGCCGAACTCATCGACTCGGGCGTCGAGGAGGACACCATCGAGCCCGACGCCAAGTTCGACGACCTCGACATCGACTCGCTGGACGCGGCCGAGCTGATGGCCACGATCAAGCGCACCTACGGGGTCACCGTCCCGCGCGCCGAGCTCGCCGACGTCACGGTCGGTCAGCTCGCCTCCGACGTCGCCCAGAAGGCGGGCCTTTGACGGATCCGGTCGCGGTCACCGGCGTCGGCGCGGTCACCCCCCTCGGCGTCGGCGCGGACGTGCTGGTCGCGCGGCTCGTCGCGGGCGAGTCGGGGCCGGCGGACGGGGACCGGCGCTGCGCGGACTTCGACGCGGGGGACTTCCTCACCCGCCGGGAGAGCAGGCGCAACGCCCGGTTCGCCCGGCTGGCGCTCGTCGCGGCCGCGGAGGCGCTGGACCAGGCGGGGTGGTCCGAGGGGCTGCCCTGCCCCGCCGACGAGATCATGTGCGTCGTGGGCACCGGTCTGGGCGGCGTCCCGGAGAGCCCGGGGGCGGCGGAGGCCACCCCCCTGACGGTGCCGCTGATGATGGCCAACGCCGCCGCGGCGAGCGTGAGCCGGCGCCACGGGCTGCGCGGGGAGTCCTACGCGACGGCGGGCGCCTGCGCCGCCGGGGCCCAGGCCATCGGCACGGCCCTGGCGGCCATCCGGCGCGGCGCGGCGGCGGCCGCGGTCGTGGGCGGGGCCGAGGCCGCGTCGGTGCCGCTCGTCCGCGCGTCGTTCGCGCAGGCCGGAGCCCTCTCCCCCACGGGCAGGTGCGCGCCGTTCGACGCGGACCGCGACGGCTTCGTGATGGGCGAGGGCGCGGGCATCCTCGTCCTGGAGAGCCTGGACGGCGCCCGCGCGCGGGGCGCCCGGATCCTCGGGCTGGTACGGGGCTACGGCGCGAGCTCCGACGCCCACCACCTCACCGCGCCCTCACCGGACGGGCTCCCCGCGGCGCGGGCCGTCCGCCGTGCGCTGGCCGACGCTGGGGCCGCGCCGGAGGACCTCCGCTACATCAACGCGCACGGGACCGGGACCCCGCTGAACGACGAGGCGGAGATCCGCGCGCTGCGGCTGGCCCTGAGCGACGCCCTGGAGTCGGTGCCGCTGTCCTCCACCAAGGCGGCGACCGGGCACCTGTTCGGCGCGGGCGGCGCGGTGGAGGCCATCGTCACCCTCGCCGCGCTGCGCGACCGGCTCGCCCCGCCGACGCACGGACTGGCCCGGCCGGACGAGCGGCTGGGCGCGCTCGACCATGTCCGCACCGCCCGCCGGCTGGCCCCCGGCCCCGGCGGGGCGATCGGGCTGTCCGACTCGCTCGGCTTCGGCGGGCACAACGCCGTTCTCGTGCTGGGGGCGCCACCGTGACCCGGCCGGAGACACGAAGACCCGGCCGGAGGCACCGTGACCCGGCCGGAGACACCATGACCGGACTGGAGGAGGCAGCGTGAACGGAGTCGGGAGCGCCGTGACCGGGCTGGAGGTGCCGTGACCGGAGGCGGGAGCGCCGTGATCGGATTCGACTTCCAGGGCCGTCGCTATCTCGTCACCGGGGTGATGAACCGGGAGTCGATCGCCTGGCACGTCGCCGCCGCGCTCCAGGAGGCGGGCGCCGAGGTCGTCCTCAGCTCGTACGGGCGGGCGGCGCGGATCACCCGCAAGGCGGCGGCGCTGCTGCCGTCCCCGCCGGACGTGCTGGAGCTCGACGTGACGGACGAGGCGGGCTTCGCCGGGATCGCCGAGGAACTGGGGCGGCGGTGGGGCGCGCTCGACGGCGTGCTGCACAGCGTCGCCCACGCGCCGCCCGACGCGGTGGGCGGCAGGTTCCTCGACACGCCCGCCCCCAGCGCGCTGCGCGGGTTCGAGATCTCCGCGTACTCGCTCCAGCGTCTGGCGGCCTCGCTTGCGCCGCTGCTGACCGCGGGCGGGCGGGGCGGCAGCGTCGTGGGCATCACCGTCGACAGCGCCCGCGGTCTTCCCGGTTACGACTGGATGGGCGTCTTCAAGGCGTCGCTGGAGGCGGTCGCCCGTTATCTGGCGCTCCATCTGGGGCCGTCGGGCGTACGGGTCAACCTGGTCGCGGCGGGGCCGCTGGAGACGCTGTCGGCGCGCGGGATCAGCACCTTCGACGCGCTGGCCGACCACTACGAGCGCTGGGCGCCGCTGGGCTGGGACCGCGCCGACCCCCGGCAGGTGGTGGGCGCGGTGCTGTTCCTGCTGTCCGACCTGGCGCGGCACACCACCGGTCAGGTGGTGCACGCCGATGGCGGACTGCACGCCGTCGTGGGCGGAATCGGCGAGCCCCCGAACCGGTCCTCCCCGGGGTAACGGCCATTAACATGGGGCCCTACCCGGTGGGCGGCATCTGCACCCGCTGAAGGACCGCTTCGGCGTAAGGAATTGGCTATGAGCACTGGCTTCCCCCTGTCCCGGAACGCGAATCCCACGCCCGCGGCCGAGCGTGAGAAGATCCTCGCCGCCCCGGGATTCGGCCGTCACTTCACCGACCACATGGCGTCGGCCGTGTGGACGCGGGAAGCCGGCTGGCACGACCGCAAGGTGGGCCCGCTGGAGCCGTTCTCGCTCCACCCCAGCGCCGCCGTGCTGCACTACGCGCAGGAGATCTTCGAGGGGCTGAAGGCCTACCGGCACGCGGACGGCAGCGTCTGGCTGTTCCGCCCAGAGGCCAACGCGCGGCGCTTCGCCCGCTCGGCCGCGCGCCTGGTGCTGCCGGAGCTCTCGGAGGAGGACTTCCTCACGAGCGTGGCGGAGTTGGTCCGCGCGGACGAGGCGTGGGTCCCGGCGTCGTCCGGCGAGGAGAGCCTGTACCTGCGGCCGTTCATGTTCGCCTCGGAGGCGTTCCTCGGTGTGCGGCCGGCAGCCCGGGTCGTCTACTCGGTGATCGCGAGCCCGGCGGGTCCCTACTTCGCGTCCGGTGTCACGGGGGTCACCCTGTGGGTGAGCGAGCGGTTCACCCGGGCCGCGGACGGCGGCACGGGGGCCGCCAAGTGCGGCGGCAACTACGCCGCGAGCCTGGCCGCGCAGATCGAGGCCGAGGAGCACGGCTGCGACCAGGTCATGTACCTGGACAGCGCGGGCAACGGCAACCTGGAGGAGTCCGGGACGATGAACCTGTGCCTGGTCACCTCGGACGGGCACCTGGTGACCCCGGCGCTGGGCACGATCCTGGAGGGCGTCACCCGCGACACCGTCCTGGCCCTGGCGTCCGAGTTCGGCCTGACCCCGCAGGAGCGGTCGGTCGGCCTGGACGAGCTGCGCTCGGGCGCCGAGGACGGCTCCATCACGGAGGTGTTCGCCGCGGGCACGGCGGCGGTCATCACCCCGATCGTCGGCTTCAAGGGCAACGGCTACGAGTTCACCGTCGGGAACGGCGAACCGGGCAAGCAGACCGTGGCCCTGCGCAAGCACGTGCTGGACATCCAGTACGGGCGCGTCGAGGACAAGCACGGCTGGCTGCGCCGGGTCCTCTGAGCCGGATCCCCCGGGGCCGGCTCCTCCCCCGAACCGGCGTGCGCCGACGCCGAGTCGCGTACGGGGGCGGCCGGGACGGGGCGGGCCGGTGGCGGGGTGCGCCGGGCGGGCGGGACCGGTGACGAGGGCGAACACCGGGGCCGGCCGACGCGGCCGGGCGGGCTGTGACGGCCGGTCAGCCGGTGGCGGCCCGGGGACGCGCCTCCTCGGCACGGGCGGCGGGCCTGCCGGGCAGCAGCGAACCGGGCAGCACCCCGAGGGCGGCGACGGCGGCGAGGAGCGGCAGCGCGGACGGGGTCGTCGGCGCGGACAGCTCGCCGGCGCCCGTCGCCACGGCGATGCCCAGGGCCGGGCCGACGTTCACGGCGGTCTGCTTGAGCCCGCCGACCGTTCCGGCGTCGCCGGGCGGCGCGTCTCCCACGACGGTCCCGGTGGCGGTGACCATCACGGCGGCGAACCCGGCGCCGAGCACGGCGCAGGCCGCGGCCATGACCGGCCACGAGCCGGCCGCACCGGGCCGGGACAGCACCGCGATGCCGAGCACGACGAGAGCCGTGCCGGTGACGGCGGTACGGCGCGGGCCGTACCGGCGCAGCGCGACGGCGGCGACGGGCGCGCCGAGGACCATGAGCACGGTGAGCGGAAGCACTCGCAGGCCGCCGGCGAGCGGATCGAGGCGCAGGACGTCCTGGAGGCGGAACGTCATCGTGAACAGGGCGCCGAACAGACCGGCGGTGGTGACCAGCAGAAGTGCCATCGACGCGGTCACCGGGACGGACCGGGCGACGGCGCGTGGCACGACCGGGTGTTCGGTGCGGCGTTCGTGTCGGACGAACAGCGCCGTCAGGGCAGCGGCGGCGGCGAGGCCGAGCGCCGTCGGCGGGGCGGTCCATCCGCCCGCGGGCACCGCGGCCAGGGCGTGGACCAGCGCCGTCAGGGCGGCCGCCAGCAGGGCCGCGCCGACGAGGTCGAGCCGTCGGGAGCCGGTGCGCACGGGCGGCCGAGGCCGGACCGCGAGCGCGAGCACGGCGATCACGAGGGCGATGGGGACGTTGATCCAGAACACGGCGCGCCAGCCCAGGTGTGCTACCAGGACGCCGCCGAGGACCGGCCCGCCCGCCGCCGCCAGCGCGACCGCACCGGTGCGGACGGCGATCGGCGTGCCGAGCCGGTCGGCGGGATACGCCTGTCGCAGCAGGGCGAGCGTCGCCGGCTGGAAGAGCGCGCCGGACACCCCCTGGGCGACGCGGAAGGCGATGACCCAGCCGGCTGTCGACGCGAGCGCGACGCCCGCCGAGGCAGCCCCGAAGCCGAGCACACCGAGGAACAGCGACAACCGGTGACCGTACCGGTCGCCGAGGCGTCCGGCGACGACGAGCAGTCCCGCCACCGCGATCAGATAGCCGGTGCTGGTCCACTGAAGCTGGGCCGCGCTCGCGCCGAGGTCGCGGCGCAGGCCGGGTTGCGCCATCAGCAGGACGGTGCCGTCGAGCGCGACGATCATCGCTCCGGCCACGCTGACCAGGAGCACCAGATGTCTCCGGGCGGATCCGGTCACGGGACCACCGGGCCGAGATGGGCGTCCAGCGCGGCCGAGACGAGCCGGTCGACGTGGTCGCCGCCCTGGGGCAGGTCCCCGAGGGCGAGCCCGAGGCTGCCCCAGGCGGCCAGCTGGACGATGCCGTGCAGGTTCGCCCACAGGGCGGCGGCCGTCGTCTCCGGCGGCACGGGGGTCCCCCCGGGCCCGCCCCGCCGGGCGGCGTCGGCGGACTCCGCCCGGCACAGCTCCACGAGTTCGACGATGCGCCGGAACAGCGGCAGGGTCGACGCTCGCAGCGGCGGCTGCCCCGCCTCTTCCCGCTGCCCGCCGTCCAGCAGGTCATGACGGAACATCAGCTCGAACATGCCCCGGCGCTCCCGCGCGTACCCGACATACGCGCGTGCCAGGGCGGCGAGTCGGTCACGCGGCGCCGGAACGGCCGCGGTCGCGGCCGCGAACCGTGCGCCGAGGTCGTCGAAGCCGCGCCGGGCGATCGCCGACAGCAAGGCCTGGTGGGTGGGGAAATGGCGGCGCGGCGCCCCGTGCGACACCCCGGCCCGGCGGGCGATCTCCCGCAGTCCCACGGAGGCGGTGCCTTCGGTCAGCACCAGGTCGGCTCCGACGTCGATCAGCCGCTCGCGAAGCGAGCGCTCCTCAGCCACAGATGTCATAGACACTGTCTACCATCGGCCGTAGACAGTGTCTACCGGCTGAAGAGCGAACTGGTGGCCCACGTCGCCCGCTTGCCGGCGCCGGGCGTACCGGCACTCGCGTGCGCGGAGCCGAGGAGGCAACCGCCGGCCGACGCCACACGCCACTCGGCGTCGGGCTCGTCGCCCGCCTCGGCCGCAGCGAGTTCCGCCGCCGGCTCCGGCGCCCCGTACCGGGCGGCGTCCAGCGCCGGCAACTGCCGTCGCACCCCAGGAGCCGCGTACTTGTGCACGCGCATCGACGCCCGGTACACCGCGGCCACCAGCGCCTCTTCAGCGCCGACGGCACGGTCCAACTCGGCCCGCACCTGGGCTGGTTCGGCATTCACCAGCCGCCCCGGACTCAGCGGGCGGCCGCCGGGGCGGCAGCTCGGTCGGCGATCAGCCGGACGATCTCGCGCTGGTGCTCCGTCAGATAGAAGTGGCCGCCCCGGAAGACGCGGAACTCGAAGGCCCCGTCGGTGTGCTGGGACCAGGCCCTGGCCTCGTCGAGGGTGACCTTGGGGTCGTTGTCGCCGACCAGGCTCCACACGGGGCAGCTCAGTCGCGGGCCCGGCCGGTACGCGTAGGTCTCGACGGCCCGGTAGTCGGCGCGGATCGCGGGCATGGCCATGCGGATCAGCTCGGTGTCGTCGAGGACGGCCGCCTCGGTCCCGCTCAGCAGCCGCATCTCCGCGATGATCCCGTCGTCGTCGCGCAGATGGACGGTCTCCGTGCGCGAGGTGGCGGGGGCCCGGCGGGCGGAGGCGAACAGGGCGTGCGGGACGATGCCGTGGTCCTGCTCCAGGCGGCGTGCGACCTCGAAGCCGAGGGTCGCGCCCATGCTGTGGCCGAACAGCACCAGCGGGCGGTCCGCCCAGGCCAGGAGGACGGAGGTGACCTGGTCGGCGAGTTCCTGGATCGTGGGGACGCAGGGTTCGGCACGCCGGTCCTGGCGGCCCGGGTACTGCACGGAGAGCACGTCGGCGAGGACCGGCAGGGCCGCCGACAGCGGACGGTAGAAGGTCGCCGAGCCGCCCGCGTGCGGCAGGCACACCACTCTGACCGCCGCGTCGGGGCGGGGGTGGTAGCGGCGAATCCACAGGCGGTCCTGCTCGGCGGGCGTGGTCATGGGGCGCGGGTTCCCTTCGTGGCGGCACGGCACCGGGGGCACGGGGTGTGCCCCCGGCAGTCTCACCGGACGGTCGCACGGGTCACAACCCCTACCGACCCTTCGGCCCCGCCCGCGGCCTGCGGGCGGGGCTCGTGCCCGGGTCCGGCGGCGGGCGGGGCCGGGCGTCGAGGTCAGGCGTTGAGGTACGCCAGGACCGCCAGCACGCGGCGGTTGTTGTCGCTCGACGGGGGGAGCATCAGCTTGGTGAAGATGCTGGAGATGTGTTTCGCCGCCGCGCCCTCGGTGACGGTGAGGCGCTGCGCGATGGCGGTGTTGGAGCATCCCTCCGCCATGAGCTCCAGGACCTGGCGTTCGCGGGCGGTGAGCGCGGCCAGCGGTTCGTCGCGGGAGTGGGAGACCATCAGCTGGGCCACGACGGCCGGGTCCATGGCGGTGCCGCCGGCGGCGACCCGGCGCACCGCGTCGATGAACTGCTCGTCGTCGAGGACGCTGTCCTTGAGCAGATAGCCGATGCCGCCGGTGCCGTCGGCCAGCAGTTCGCGGGCGTACATCTGCTCGACGTGCTGGGAGAGCACGAGGATCGGCAGGCCGGGCTGTTCCTGGCGGGCGCGGAGGGCCGCCTGGAGTCCCTCGGTGGTGAAGGTGGGCGGTAATCGGACGTCCACCACGGCCACGTCCGGCCGGTGTTCGGCGAGGGCGGCTCGCAGGTCCGCGCCGTTGTCGACGGCGGCGACGACCTCGCAGTCGTACGCCTCCAGCAGCTGGATGATTCCCTGCCTCAGAAGGAAGAGGTCTTCGGCGAGGACAACGCGCACGGTAGCTCCATTTTCATCACGGTGGGACCGCCTCGGGGGCTGTCGATCTCCAGCACCCCGTCAAAGGATGCCAGCCGTCGGCGGATGCCCTCCAGACCGCTCCCGGCCGACGTCTCCGCGCCGCCGCGGCCGTCGTCGGTGACGCGTCCGTGCAGGGTGTCGTCGGCGTACCAGACGACCACCTCCACGTGCTGGGCCTCGGCGTGCTTGAGGGCGTTGGTCAGCAGTTCCGACACGGAGAAGTAGACGGCGGACTCGACCGGGTCGGGCAGGCCGGCGGGCAGGTCCGCGACGACCGTGACGGGCAGCGGGCTGGCCAGGCCCAGGGCTCGCAGGGCGTCCGCGAGGCCCCGCTCGGCCAGGACCGGGGGGTGGATCCCCCGGACCAGGTCGCGCAGTTCGCGCAGGGCCAGCACCGAGGAGCTGCGGGCCTGGCGCAGCAGTCGGCGTGCCTCCTCGGTGTCCTGGTCCAGTTTCCGGTCGACGGCGCCGAGTTCGAGGCCGAGGCTGACCAGCCGGGCCTGGGCGCCGTCGTGCAGGTCGCGTTCGATGCGGCGGAGTTCGGCGGCCTGGATGTCGAGCGCCCCGGAGCGGGTCTCGGACAGGTGCCTGACCCGGGAGGCCAGGCGGGCGCGCTGGGTCGGGCCCAGCAGGAAGAGGACGAAGTAGGCGTGGCCCTTGAGCAGCCAGCGGCTGAGGAACAGCCAGCCGGCGAGCACGGCGAGCGCCACCAGGCCGGCGGCGAGGGCGGCGGGCCAGCTGTCGACCGTGAGGGAGGCGTACAACCGGCCGGTGCCGTCGGCGGCGAGCGGCAGCCACAGCCCGCAGGCCAGGGCCAGTCCCTCGCCCGCGTAGTAGAGCAGGCCGGCCGGGGCGAAGCCGAGGAGCAGGCCGACGGCGGAGTTGAGGAGGAGCCAGGCCAGGTCGCGCCAGGTCGCGGGGTCGGCGAGGATCCACTTGCAGCGGCGCACCCAGCCGACGATGTCCCGTTCGATCTCCTCCGGTGCGGGCCGGTACGGCCGTTCCACGTGGACGCCGCAGCGGGCGGCGGCCCGGCGGTTGAGGTCGCAGAGCCAACGGACCGCCGTGGTCAGGTAGGGCAGGGCGAGGAAGCCGATCCCTATGAGGCACAGGATGATGAAGTAGCCGGTGGTGAGGAAGAGGACGACCGAGGTCAGGGCCCCGGCGGCGATGAGCACGCCGGTCAGGGTGTCCAGGGCGGCGCGGCGCAGCAGTCGCATGCGCCCATGATCCCATCCCGGGGCGGTGGTTGGGGGGCCGTCCCCGCACGGGGGCGTCGGGGACGGCCCGGCGTCGGCAGGGCTCACGCGGCCTTCACGGTCTCGACGGCGGGGGTGCGCATGCCGCGCCACGAGGGCAGCAGGGTGGCGCCGAAGACCAGCAGCAGGGATCCGCCGACGACGGCGAGGTAGACGCCGATGGATCCGGAGGGCAGGTAGGAGTCGGCCTTGACCATGCTGTAGGGCACGATGGTGGTGGCGGACGCGAGCGTGCCGAGGACGGTCGCGATGACTCCGATGAGCACGCCCTCGACGGTCAGCATGCCGAGCACCTGGCGGCGGGTCGCCCCGGTGAGCTGCTGGAGGCCGAACTCGGCGCGCCGTTTGCGGGTGACGGCCACCAGGGTGTTGACGACGGTGATGGCGGCGTATCCGACGATCATGGCGACGATGGTGTAGTTGGCGGCGACCAGGATCTGCTGGATCTGGTTGTTGCGGCCGGCCAGTGAGGAGCTGTCGTCGAACTCGGCGCCGGGCACGCCGGCCGCCAGCCGGGCCAGCTGGTCGCGGGCCTCGGCCGAGGCGCCGGGGGCGGACCGGACGAGGATCTGGTGCGGGAGCCCGTCGCCGGTGTGCCGGGCGAGTTCCGTCGCGGGCAGGGTGAGGTACTGCTGCTTGGGGTTGTCGGTGTAGAGGGCGACGACGGTGGGGCGTGCGGCGCTGCCGTCGCCGAGGTGCATCGGCAGCCGGTCGCCGACGCCGACGCCGTACTCCCGGGCCTTCTTCTCGGAGAGGGCGACGGTGTCGCCGCGCAGGTCGGTCAGCGAGCCGGCGACGACGGGCAGGTCGAGGTTCTGCCCTGCGCCGTCGGCGGACACGCCGCGCAGGTCGACGTCGGCGCGCCCGTCGGGGGCGTCGACGAAGCCGCGGCTGGTGACGAACTCGGAGGCGGCGGCGACGCCGGGGGTGGCGCGGACCCGGTCGAGGACGTCGGGGGCGAAGCCGCCGGTGGAGGAGTCGAGGACGTAGTCGGCCAGGATGTTGCGGTCGTAGGAGCTCTGGGAGACGTGGTCCTCGGTGGTCTGCATGTAGAGGGTGCCGGTGGCGATGCCGATGAGCAGGACGATGGGGGCGACGGCGCCCGCCATGCGGACGTGGGCGGTGACCGCGTTGCGCAGGGCGAGTTGGCCGGAGACCCCGGTCAGGCCGCGGACCGGCAGCCACAGCAGGGCGGTCATCGCCTTGACGATGCCGGGGGCGAGCAGGGCCAGGCCGACGCAGAACAGCACGGAGGCGGGTCCGGCGGTGCTGGCGAGGGTGGGGCCGTCCTCCATGACGGTGGCGGTGGTGATCGCGAGGCCGAGGCCGCCCGCCAGGAAGAACACCGCGAGCAGCAGGCGCGGCACGCTGAACCAGCGGGCGCCGGCGGCGGCCTCGGCCAGCGCGGCGACGGGCTCGGTGCGGGCGGCCCTGCGGCCGGCGAAGCGGGTGGCCCCGGCGGCGGCGAGCACGGTGACGACGGCGCCGACGGCCATCGGCAGCCAGCCGGCGTGGTACACGATCGCGGAGGACACCACGCCGCTGGAGGTGAGCACGCCGAACAGCAGCCGGCCGAGCAACTGGCCGGGGTACAGGGCCAGCAGCACCGAGCTGACGGAGAGCACGGCGGTCTCGCACAGGATCATGCGGCGCAGCTGGCGGGGGGTGGAGCCGACGGCGCGCAGCAGGGCCATCTCGCGGGAGCGCTGCTGGAGCGAGAGTCCGAGGGTGGAGGCGACGCCGAACATCACGATGAGCACCACGGAGGAGCCGAAGATGGCCGCGAGGATCACGACGGTGCGCTGGCTGGCGAGGGTGCCGGGCAGCTCGGCCAGGCCGCGGCGCTCGCCGGTGAGCACCTCGGCCCGGTCGCCGACGGCCGACCGCACGGCGGCGGCGACGGCGGACGTGGTGGCGCCCCGCTCGGGCAGCACGCCGATGGAGTCGATCCGTCCGCCGGCCAGGGCGCGGGCCTCGTCGTCGCTGAAGAACACCGCGGCGGCGGGGTCGCGGTCACCGCGCTGCGCGGCGGTGCCGCTGACCCGGTAGCGCCTGGTCTCGCCGCGGACGACGACGTCGACGAAGGAGCCGGGGCGGGCGCCGGCGCGTTCCGCGAGCCGGGTGTCGAGGGCGATCTCGCCGCCGGTGACGGGGGAGGCACCGGCGGCGAGGGCATAGGGGGTGAGGCGGGCCGCGGCCCAGCCGTGGCCGTAGGAGGCGTCCTCACCGGTCAGGGGCCTGCCGTCCTTGAGGACGGTGGCGGGGAACGACACGTCGGCGACAGCCTCGCGGACGCCCTCGGCGCGGGCGACCTCGTCGACCAGGCCGGGGTCGATGCGGCGGCGTTCCGTCAGGGCGGTGGAGTCGTAGGTCTGTTCACCGGTGACGACGACCGGGGCGTCGTTCAGGCGCTGCGGTTCGGCGGCCATCCGCACGCCGGTCTCCATCAGGCCGCCGCAGCCGATGACGATCGCGGCGCCGAGGAACATGGCGAGGAAGGTGGCGACGAAGCTGGTCCGCCGGAACTTCAGGGTGCGCAGGGCGAGCCGCCACATCAGTACATCCCTCCGGCGGCGAGCGTCGCGGTCTGCCCGCGGGTCTCGTCCTCCCAGGCGCCGAGCCGGGTCATCCGGGCCGCGACGGCGTCGGCCGTCGGCCGGTGCAGTTCGCCCGCGAGGCGTCCGTCGGCGAGGAAGACGACGCGGTCGGCGTACGAGGCGGCCACCGGGTCGTGGGTGACCATGACCAGGGTCTGGCCGGCCGTGTCGACGGACTCGCGCAGCAGGGCCAGCACGGCGGCGGCGGTGCGGGTGTCGAGCGCCCCGGTGGGCTCGTCGGCGAAGACCACGGCGGGCCGGGTGACCAGGGCGCGTGCGATGGCGACGCGCTGCTGCTGGCCGCCGGAGAGTTCGGACGGCAGGTGGTTGAGACGCTCGCCCAGGCCGACCCGCTGCACCACGGAGCGGATGAGGGCCTTGTCGGGCCGCCGGCCGGCGAGTTGCAGCGGCAGCATGATGTTCTGCATCACGGTCAGCGCGGGCAGCAGGTTGAAGGACTGGAAGATGAAGCCGACGCGGTCGCGGCGGAGTTCGGTCAGCTGGGTGTCGTCGAGCCCGCCGAGGTCGGCGCCGCCGACGGTGACGGTGCCGGAGGTGGGCCGGACGAGTCCCGCGGCGCAGTGCAGGAAGGTGCTCTTGCCGGATCCGGACGGTCCCATCACGGCGGTGAAGGTGGCGTCGGCGAAGCTCATGGAGAGTTCCCCGAGCGCGGTCACCTGGCTGCCGGCTCGGCCGTAGACCTTCGACACGGCGTCCAGCCGTACCGCCTCCGAGCGGTGTAGGTCGTGTGATGTGTGCACTGGGGCTCCCCCATGAGACGACGCGCTTGCCACGCGGTTTCTGCGGACCAGATTAGGAGCGGCGGGGGGCCGTGCACATTGGCCTTATCCCGCCGATTCGAGGTAGAGGTTTCTCTACCTCGATACGGCACGGAAGTGGAGCCGTCCGGCGATTCCCACCCCGGAACGGCAAATGCCTTCGAATGTTGTACTGGTGACCTGTCAAGCGGGCAGAAATGCGCATCGGGCAACTCCATGTGGCACCACCTTGTCCGAATCATTTCCCCCCTCGGAAAGTGCAGCCTCCGCCAGTGCCCCGGGGCATGAGAACGGGTAACGTCGAAGCGTCCGACGAACCCTCTAGGGATGGGATTCTCTGTGTCCAGGACAGCCGGCCCCCTCGGGGCCGACAGGCATCGCCGCACGTCATGCATGGGATCGGTGCGGTATGGGGCATGAGCAGGGGCTGATCGCGAGCGTGCGGCCCGACGGATACCTGGAACTGTTCTCACCCCGTACCGGAAAACGCCACAGGTGCGGTCCGCGCGGCACCACGATGTGGCTGGCCCTGCAACGGTGCGATTGGCGATCGGAATTGGCCGCCGAAGAAGTGGCCTTTCGGCTGGGTGTGGATCCGGACAGCATTCGGTGCGATATAGATGCCTGGATTTCGCATTTTCGTGAGGCCGGGGAGTGAAGAAGCCGCGGGGTCGCGGCAGTCTTTCGACCGCCGCGACCCCGCGGCCAAGGGCTGCCCGGGTAATCCTCCGGGCCCGCGGGCCTTCTCCGGCCCGCCGCCGCGTCAGTCGGCCGCGGCGCCGGGCAGCCACCGCTCGACCGCCTCGGCGGTGGAGCCCGCGTGGTCCTCGATGAGGGTGAAGTGGGTGCCCGGCACCTCGGCGCGTTCGTGCGCGCCGTTCCAGACGGCCTGCCAGTCGTCGAGGCCGGGGGCGAAGGGGTCCCTGGGCCGGACGAACAGCACCGGGGCGGCGAGCGCGCCCGGCAGGCAGTACGGGATCAGGTCGCTGTAGCGGCTCATGGCGGCGAGGCGGGCGGTGCCGAATCCGCCCACCGACGACTCGCGGTCGAGCAGGCCGTCGAACATCGCGCGGCGGAGGTGTTCCGTGTCGCCGTCGCCCAGGAGATAGGTGTCCAGCAGCACCACGCCGGAGGCCGGGCGTCCGGCCTTCTCCATCATCTCGGCCGCCGCGTGGGCGAGTTGTCCGCCGGAGGAGTACCCGAGGAGCACATAGGGCCGGTCGTCCCCGGCGACGGCCCGGCGGACGCCCTCGGTCACGACCTCCACCACCGCGTCCACGGACCGGGGCAGCGGCTCGCCGGGCACGAAGCCGGGCACGTCCGGCACCAGGACGTCGCGCCGCCCCTGGAAGTGCCGGGCGAACCGGGCGTACTGGTGGGCGCCGCCCAGCGCCATCGGCGAGGGCAGGCAGAGCAGGCGGGGGCCCGCGTCGCCGGTGGCCAGGCGCACCGGGTCCTTCGCCTCGCCGAACTCGGCCGCGGAGGAGAAGCCGGGCAGGATCTCGGCCACGGCGTGCAGCAGCGTCAGGGCGCGCTCCCAGCGGCCGTCGGCGGCGGCGCGGCGCACCAGCCCGCCGACCGACTGGAGGTCGTCGGCGCCGGCCGGTGCCGCCCCGCCGCCGTCGCCGCCGAGGCGTTCGCGCAGGTGCCCGGCGAGGGCGAGCGGGGTGCGGTGGTCGAACACGGCGCCGGCCGGGACGTCGAGGCCGAGCGCGGCGCCCAGCGCGGCGCGCAGTTCGGCGGCGGAGACCGAGTCCATGCCGATCTCCAGGAAGGGAGCGTCGGGTTCGACGTCCTCCGGTCCCCGGTGTCCGAGGATCGCGGCGGCCTGGGCGCGCACCAGGTCGGTCAGCAGGGCCTCCCGCCCGGCCGGCGGGGCCTGCGCCAGTCGCTGCCGGAGGGCGTGCGCGCCGGTGGGGCCGACGGCGCCGGCGTCCGCGGGTCCGACGGCGTCCGCGGGTCCGGCGGCGTCCGCGGGTCCGGCGGCGTCCGCGGGTCCGGCGGCGTCCGCGAGGGCCCGCTGGTCCGGGCGGTCGGGGACGAGCGGGACGTCGGCGTTCAGCCAGTACCGTTCGCGCTGGAACGCGTACGTGGGCGGCTCGGCGCGGAGCGTGCCGGGGAGGAGCGCGGGCCAGTCCAGCCGCAGTCCGTCGGCGTGCAGCCGGGCGAGACCGGTCAGCAGGGTCTCCGGCTCGCCGCCGCGGCGGCGGCCGAGGGCGACGAAGGCGGCGCCGTCCTCGCCCGCGGTCTCCCGCGCGAGGCCGGTCAGGACGGCGTCGGGGCCGATCTCGACGTAGCGGGTGACGCCCGAAGAGGCGAGGGCGGTGACGGCGTCGGCGAAGCGCACGGTGCGGCGCACGTGCCGCACCCAGTACTCCGGGTCGCGCAACTGCTCCCCGGTGGCGGGGCGGCCGGTGAGCGCCGACACCACCTCGACGCGCGGTTCGCGGAGGGCGAGCCGCCCGGCGACCGCGCGGAAGTCGTCGAGCATGCCGTCCATCAGCGGCGAGTGGAAGGCGTGCGAGACGCTGAGCCGCTTGGTCCTGGGGAACCGGGCGGCGGCGGCGAGCACCGCCTCGCGTTCCCCGGACAGCACCACCGACTCCGGTCCGTTGACCGCCGCGAGTCCCACCCGGTCGTCCAGCAGCGGCCGCACCTCGTCCTCGCCCGCCTGTACGGCGACCATCGCGCCGCCCTCGGGGAGCGCCTGCATGAGCCGGCCCCGGGCGCCGACCAGGGCGCACGCGTCGGCCAGGTCCAGCACTCCGGCGACATGGGCGGCGGCGAGCTCGCCGACGGAGTGCCCGGTCAGCACGTCGGGCCGTACGCCGAACGACTCCAGCAGCCGGAACAGGGCGACCTCGTAGGCGAACAGGGCGGCCTGCGCGTGCTGGGTACGGTGCACCGCCGCCGGGTCGTCGCCGCCCAGCACGCCCACCAGGTCCAGGCCGAGCAGGGCGTCGATCTCGTCGAAGGCCGCCGCGAACACCGGGTATGCCGCGCGGAGTTCGAGACCCATGCCGGGGCGCTGGGCGCCCTGCCCGGTGAAGAGGAACGCGGTGCGCCCGCCGGTGCGGGCCCGCCCGGTGACGACGCCCGGCGCGGGGCTGCCGTCGGCGAGGGCCCGGAGGCCGGCCAGCAGCCGGTCGCGGTCGGCGCCGACGACGGCGGCCCGGTGGCCGAGCGCGGCGCGGCGGGTGCCCAGGGCGCGCGCGACGGCGGACGGCGGCAGTTCGGGGTGGTCCCGCAGAAAGGCGTGCAGCCGTTCGGCCTGCGCGGGAAGCGCGCGTGCGGAGCGGGCGGACAGCGGCAACGCCACGGCCGGGGCTGCGGGTTCGGGTTCGGCGCCGGGCAGGTCCTCGTCGGGGGCCTCCTCCAGGATCACATGCGCGTTGGTCCCGCTGATCCCGAACGACGACACCCCCGCACGCCGGGGACGATCCCCCCGCACCCACTCCCGCCCCTCCGTCAACAACCGCACCCGCCCCGCACCCCAGTCCACCTTCCGCGACGGCTCATCCACATGCAACGTCGCCGGCAACCACCCCTCCCCCATCGCCAACACCATCTTCATCACACCCGCCACACCCGCAGCCGCCTGCGCATGCCCCACATTCGACTTCACCGAACCCAACCACAACGGATCCCCACCCTCACGATCCCGCCCGTACGTCGCCAACAACGCCTGCGCCTCGATCGGATCCCCCAACACCGTCCCCGTCCCATGCGCCTCCACCACATCCACCCCACCACCCGACACACCCGCAACCGCCAGAGCCTGACGAATCACCCGCTGCTGCGCCGGACCATTCGGCGCCGTCAACCCATTCGACGCACCATCCTGATTCACCGCCGAACCCCGCACCACCCCCCACACCCGATGCCCCCACCGCCGCGCATCCGACAACCGCTCCAACACCAGCACACCGAGTCCTTCCGAGAACCCGGTGCCGTCGGCGTCGTCGGAGAAGGACCGGCACCGGCCGTCCGGGGAGAGCCCGCCCTGGCGGCTGAACTCGACGTAGGTGCCCGGCGAGGCCATCACCGTCACCCCGCCCGCCAGGGCCAGGGTGCACTCCCCCCGCCGCAGCGCCTGCGCCGCCAGATGCAGCGCCACCAGCGACGACGAGCACGCCGTGTCCACGGTGAGCGCCGGACCCTCCAGACCCAGGGTGTAGGCGACCCGGCCGGAGACCACGCTGCCGGAGCCGAAGCTGCCGAAGTAGTCGTGGTACATGAGGCCCGCGAACACCCCGGTGCGGCTGCCGCGCAGCGACGTCGGGTCGATGCCCGCGTGCTCCAGCGCCTCCCAGGAGCCCTCCAGCAGCAGCCGCTGCTGCGGGTCCATGACCCGTGCCTCGTGCGGGCCGATGCCGAAGAACGCGGCGTCGAAGTCCCCCGCGTCGTACAGGAATCCGCCCTGCCGGGTGACGGAGCGGCCCGGGGTCCCGGGAACGGGGTCGTACAGCTCCGGGTCCCAGCCCCGGTCGTCGGGGAACGCGCCGATGCCGTCCACGCCGTCCCGGACGAGCCGCCACAGGTCCTGGGGCGAGCGGACGCCGCCCGGGTAGCGGCAGGCCATGCCGACGATCGCGACGGGTTCCCGGGCGGCGGCGGTCAGGGCGCGGTTGCGCTCCCGCAGCCGTTCGGTCTCCTTCAGCGAGGCGCGCAACGCCTCGACCAGCCTGGTGTCCGGCTTCTGGGGCTCGGCCATGATCCTCTTCCTTGTCACAGGGCGTCGTCGTCGCCGAGGTCGTCGAGCGCGAGGGTGATGAGGCTCTCGGCGTCCATCGCGTCGATCGAGGGGCGGCCGGGCTCGTCGTCCGCGGTCCGCGTCGGCGCGGGGCGTACTCCGGCGAGTTCGAGCAGCCCGTCGAGCAGTCCGGCCTCGCGGAGCCTCGCCACCGGAAGGGCTGCCAGCGCCGCCCGGACGGCGGCCTCCTCGTCATCCCGCCCGCCCGGTCCTCCGGCCGGTTCCCCGCCCGCGGGCGGGGCGAGTTCGGCGGCGAGGTGGTCGGTGAGCGCGAGGGGGCTGGGGTGGTCGAAGACGAGGGTGGCGGAGAGCCGGAGACCGGTCGCCTCGTTGAGCCGGTTGCGGAACTCGACGGCGGTCAGCGAGTCGAAGCCGAGGTCCTTGAAGGGCAGGTCCGCGTCGAACTCCTCGGTCCCGAGCACCTGCCGGGCCTCGTCCCGTACGAGTTCCAGCAGGCGGGCGGCCCGTTCCGCCGGCGTGCGCGCGGCCAGCTCGCCGCGGAGCGCGGCGGAGGCGGCCGTCGTGGCGGCTCCGGCGCGGCGCGGGGTGCGCACCAGGCCGCGCAGCAGCGGGGCGACCCGGTGGGCGTCCGGCGCGTTCAGGTCGAGGCGGGCGGGCAGCAGGACCGGTTCCTCGCGTCCCACCGCCGTGTCGAACAGGTCCAGGCCCGCCCGCGCGTCGAGGGCGCGTACGCCGCCGGAGGCCATCCGGTGGGTGTCGGCGGTGTCGAGCCGGTCCGCCATGCCGCCGCTGCCCGCCCACGCGCCCCAGGCGAGGGAGACGGCGGGCAGTCCCAGGGACCTGCGGTACGCGGCGAGGGCGTCGAGGAAGGCGTTGCCGGCGGCGTACCCGGACTGGCCCGGGCTGCCGAGCAGGCCAGCCGCGGACGAGAACAGCACGAACGCCGTCAGGGGCCGGTCCGCGGTGAGTTCGTGCAGGTGCCAGGCGGCGTCCAGCTTGGGCCGCAGCACGGTGTCCAGCCGTTCGGGCGTGACCGAGGTGAGGACGGCGTCGGCGAGGACGCCCGCGGTGTGCACCACGGCGGTGACCGGGTGGTCGTCGAGGACCCGGGCGAGGGCGGCGCGGTCGGCGGCGTCGCAGGCGGCGACGGTCACCCGGGCGCCGAGGGCGGTCAGCTCCTCGCGCAGTTCGGCGGCGCCCGGCGCGTCGGCGCCGGTGCGGCTGAGCAGGACCAGCCGGGTGGCGCCGTGCGCGGTGACCAGGTGGCGGGCCACCAGTCGGCCGAGGGCGCCGGTGCCGCCGGTGATCAGGACGCCGCCCGACCAGTCGACCGGTTCCGGGGCGGCGCGGCGCGGCGCGCGCACCAGCCTCGGGACGCTCACCGTTCCCTCGCGCAGAGCGAGTTGAGGTTCGCCGGAGGCGACGGCGGAGGGCAGCAGGCGGCGGGAGGCGTCGGTGTCGTCGAGGTCGGCGAGGACGATCCGGTCGGGGTGCTCGGACTGGGCGGAGCGGAGCAGGCCCCATGCGGCGGCGGCGCCGGGGTCGGTGGTCCCGGCGGGGCCGGTGGCGCCCCGGGTGGTGACGACCAGGCCGGTGCCGTCGAACCGTTCGTCGGCCAGCCAGTCCTGCACCGTGGCCAGCAGCCGCCCGGTCGCGGCCCGGATCTCCTCGGGGCGCTCGCCGCCGGAGTGCGGGACGACCAGGACGTCGGGGGCCTGGGCGGCGGCCTCCGCCGGCCCGGCGGCGACGGTGACCTCGGCGGTCTCCCCAGCCAGCGCGGCGGCCAGGGTCTCGTGGCCCGCGCCGAGCACGGTCCACCGGCCCGCCTGGGGGGCGGCCGGTACGGGGGCGGGCGCCCAGTCGAGGGCGAACAGGTCGTCGTGGCCGTCGGCGGCGGCCGCGGCGATCCGCGCGGGGTCGGCCTCCCGCAGCGTCAGCGACGCGACGCGGGCCACCGGCCGCCCGGCGGCGTCGGCGGCGTCGACGCGCACCGCGCCCGGCTCCAGCGGGGCGATCCGCACCCGCAGGGCCTTCGGGGCATCGGCGTACAGGGCGACGCCGTTCCAGGAGAACGGCAGCGCCATCCGCTCCGGGGCCCCGGCGCGCAGCCCGACGGCGTGCAGCGCGGAGTCGAGCAGGGCCGGGTGCAGGGCGAACGGGGCGTCGCCGGTGTCGACGGCGACCTCGGCGTACACCTCGTCGCCGGAGCGCCAGGCGGCGCGCAGCCCCCGGAAGCGGGGCCCGTACTCGGCGCCGAGTGCGGCGAGCCGGTCGTAGACGCCGTCCACGTCGACCGGTTCGGCGCCGGGGGGCGGCCAGGCGGTCAGGTCGTGGGCGGGCTCCGGG
Source organism: Streptomyces tyrfis (assembly GCF_037034285.1). Lineage (NCBI taxonomy): Bacteria > Bacillati > Actinomycetota > Actinomycetes > Kitasatosporales > Streptomycetaceae > Streptomyces > Streptomyces tyrfis. The sequence goes on from NZ_JBAGJZ010000018.1 coordinate 70,755, forward strand.
GCGGCGGGGCGCAGGGTGCCGGTGGCGTGGGCGGTCCAGGGCTCGCCGTCGCCGCGCGCGGCGTACACCTGGAAGGCGCGGGCACCGGTGGTGTCCGGTTCGCCGACGGTGCACTGGAGGCGGACGGCGCCGTTCCCGGGCAGCGGCAGGGGTTCCGCGAGGGTCAGTTCGTCGACCACGGGGCAGTCCAGCCGGGCCCCGGCGGCGAGCGCCATCTCGACGAACGCCGTGCCCGGCAGCAGCGGTACGCCGCCGACGGCGTGGTCGGCCAGCCACGGCTGGGCGGCGAGGGAGAGCCGCGCGGTGTACAACGTGGCGTCGGCGTCGGCGCGTTCGACGGCGGCGCCGAGCAGCGGGTGGCCGGCGGCGGGGGCCGTCGCGGCCGGGTCGCCGGCCATCCAGTAGGAGCGGCGCTGGAAGGCGTAGGTGGGCAGGTCGGAGCCGTCGCGATGGGGCAGCAGTCCGGCCCAGTCGACGGCGGCCCCGTGCACGTGCAGGGCGGCGAGCCCGGCGACGAGTGCCTCGGGCTCCGGCCGGTCCTTGCGCTGGAGCGCGACGACGGCGCAGTCCTCGGGCAGGCAGTCCCCGGCGGCGGAGGTGAGCGCGGCGCCGGGCCCGACCTCGGCGAAGTGCCGTGCGCCCGCGTCGTGCAGGCGGGTCACGGCGTCCGCGAAGCGGACCGCCTCGCGGGCGTGCCGCACCCAGTGGTCGGGGGCGGCCAGTTCGCCCGCGGTGGCCGGGGCCCCGGTGAGGGTGGACACCAGCGGGATGCGCGGCGGGCCGTACGTCACCGACTCGGCGACCTCGCGGAACTCCTGGAGCATCGGTTCCATCAGGGCGGAGTGGAAGGCGTGGCTGACGGTCAGTTCCCTGGTGCGCTCGAAGCGGGCGGCGAGCGCGCGGGCCGGTCCGGCGGGGCCGGAGACCACGACGGACGCGGGCCCGTTGACGGCGGCGATGCCGACGCCGTCCGCGAGCAGCGGCGCGACCTCGTCCTCCGCGGCGCGTACGGCGATCATCACGCCGCCCTCGGGGAGCGCCTGCATCAGGCGGCCCCGGGCGGCGACGAGCCGGCAGGCGTCCTGGAGCCCGAGGACGCCGGCGGCGTGGGCGGCGGCGAACTCGCCGACGGAGTGCCCGGCCAGCAGGTCGGGCCGTACGCCGAACGACTCCAGCAGCCGGAACAGGGCCACCTCGAAGGCGAACAGGGCGGGCTGGGTGTACTCGGTGCGCTCCAGCAGCGCGGCGGAGCCGAGGGCGTCGGCGAGCGGCCGGTCCAGCAGCGGGTCCAGCTGGGCGCGGACCTCGTCGAGGGCGGCGGCGAAGACGGGGAAGGCGGCGGCGAGTCCGGCGCCCATGCCGGGCAGTTGGGAGCCCTGGCCGGAGAAGAGCAGGGCCAGCTTGCCGTCGGCGGCGGCGCCGGTGGCGCCGGTGGGCGGGGTGCGGCCCTCGGCGAGCGCCCGCAGTCCGGCGGCCAGGTCCTCGCGGGTGCGTCCGACGACGGCGGCGCGGTGGCCGAGCGCGGTGCGGGCGTGGGCGAGGGCGCCGGCGATCCGGTGCGGGTCGGCGTCCGGGGCGCCGGTCAGATGGTCCAGCAGCCGGCCGGCCTGGGCGCGCAGCGCCTGCGGGGTGTGCCCGGACAGCAGCCAGGGCACGGTCCCGGCGGGCGGCTCCGGGGCCGAAGCGGCCTGTGCCGCGGCGGGCACGGCCCGGGCGTCGGACGGGGCGGCCCGCGTCCCGGGGGGCGTGGCCGGCTCCTCGGAGGGTGCGGCCTCGACGATGACGTGGGCGTTGGTGCCGGAGATGCCGAAGGAGGAGACGCCCGCGCGGCGCGGCCGGCCCGGGTCCGGCCAGGGGCGGGACTCGGTGAGCAGCCGCACGTTGGCGCCCTCCCACTCCACGTGCCGGGAGGGCCGGTCGACGCCGAGGCTGGCCGGCAGGGTCTCGTTGCGGATCGCCTGCACCATCTTGATGACGCCCGCGACCCCGGCGGCGGCCTGGGTGTGGCCCAGGTTGGACTTGACCGAGCCCAGCCACAGGGGCCGTTGCTCGGTGTGCTCGGCGCCGTAGGTGGCGATGAGGGCCTGGGCCTCGATGGGGTCGCCGAGGGTGGTGCCGGTGCCGTGCGCCTCGACCACGTCGACGTCGGCGGCGGCGACCCCGGCGGTTTCGAGGGCGCGGCGGATGACGCGTTGCTGGGCGGGGCCGTTGGGGGCGGTGATGCCGTTGGAGGCGCCGTCCTGGTTGACGGCGGTGCCGCGCAGCACGGCGAGGATCCGGCGGCCGTTGCGGCGGGCGTCGGAGAGCCGTTCCAGCAGCAGGACGCCCGCGCCCTCGCCGAAGCCGGTGCCGTCGGCGGCGTCCGCGAAGGGGCGGCAGCGGCCGTCGCGGGACAGGCCGCGGTGGCGGCTGAACTCCACGAACGTGCCCGGGGTGGCCATGACGGTCACGCCGCCGGCCAGGGCGAGGGAGCAGTCGCCCTGCCGCAGCGCCTGGGCGGCCAGGTGCAGGGCCACCAGCGAGGAGGAGCAGGCGGTGTCGACGGAGAGCGTCGGCCCCTCCAGGCCGAGGGTGTAGGCCACCCGGCCGGAGACCACGCTGCCGGAGCCGAAGCTGCCGAAGTAGTCGTGGTACATCACCCCGGCGAAGACGCCGGTGTCGGAGCCGCGCAGGGCGGCCGGGTCGATGGAGGCGCGTTCCAGGGCCTCCCAGGAGGTCTCCAGCAGCAGTCGCTGCTGCGGGTCGGTGACCAGCGCCTCCTCCTCGTCCATGCCGAAGAAGGCGGGGTCGAAGTCCGCCGCTTCGTGGAGGAAGGCGCCGTGCCGGGTGTAGCTGGTGCCGGGCCGGTCCAGGGTCGGGTCGTACAGGGTCTCGATGTCCCAGCCCCGGTCGGCGGGGAACTCCCCGACGGCGTCGCGGCCCTCGGCCACCAGCCGCCACAGGTCCTCCGGCGAGGCGATGTCGCCGGGGAAGCGGCAGGCCATGCCGACGATGGCGACGGGTTCGTCGTCGGCGGCGGCCCGGGCGGGGCCTCCGGGGGCGGTTGCGGGGGCGTCGAGGGCGCCGGTCAGTTCGCCGAGCAGATAGCGGGCGAGCTCCGCCGGGGTGGGGTGGTCGAAGACCAGCGTGGCGGGCAGTCGCAGCCCGGTCGCGGCGGCGAGGCCGTTGCGCAGCTCCACCGCGGCCAGCGAGTCGAAGCCGAGTTCCCGGAAGGCGAGGGTGCGGCCGACGTCCTGGGCGGAGCGGTAGCCGAGGAGGGTGGCGACGCGGCTTTGGACGAGTTCGGTGAGGAACGGTTCGCGCTCGGGTTCCAGCAGCGCGGCGAGCCGGTCGCGCAGCGGGGCCGCGCCGGACGCCCCGGCGGGACCGGCGGCGGAGGCGCGCCGTGCCGGCACCAGGCCGCGGAACAGCGGGGCGAGGGCGTCGGCCTGGGCGCGCAGCGCGGCGGTGTCGAGGCGCACCGGCAGGACGGCGGGGTCGTCGCCGCGCAGGGCCGCGTCGAACAGGGCCAGCCCGTCCTCGGTCGCCAGCGGGGCGACCCCGCCCCGGGCGATGCGTGCCCGGTCGTTGTCGTCGAGGGCGCCGGTCATGCCGCTCGCCCGGTCCCACAGGCCCCAGGCCAGGGAGTGCGCGGGCAGGCCCCGGTGCCGCCGGTACCCGGCGAGGGCGTCGAGGTAGGCGTTGGCGGCGGCGTAGTTGGCCTGGCCCGGGGAGCCGAGGGTCGCGGCGGACGAGGAGAACAGCACGAACGCCGACAGGCCGAGGTCCGCGGTGAGTTCGTGCAGGTTCCAGGCCGCGTCGACCTTGGGCCGGAAGACCGCGTCGACGCGTTCGGGGGTGAGGGAGGCGAGTACGCCGTCGGCCAGCACGCCGGCCGCGTGGATCACGGCGGTCAGCGGGCGGTCGGCGGGGATCGCGGCGAGGACGGCGGCGAGCGCGTCCCGGTCAGCGACGTCGCAGGCGGCGGTGGTGACCTCGGCGCCCAGCGCGGTCAGTTCGGAGACGAGCGCCTCGGGGGCGCCGCTCCGGCTGAGCAGCAGCAGATGCCGCACGCCCCGCTCGCCCACCAGGTGACGGGCGACGACGCCGCCGAGGGCGCCGGTCGCGCCGGTCAGCAGGACGGTGCCGGCGCCGAGCCCGGAATCGATGACGGCCGGTTCGGTGAGCGCGGGTTCGGCGGGGGCGACGGCGTCGCGGCGGCCGGTGGCCCCCGCGCCGGGCGTCGGCCCGGGCCGCTCCGGCCCGGGGGCCGCGACCCGGGCCAGGCGCGGCACGTGCCAGGCGCCGTCGCGCAGCGCGAGGTGCGGCTCGCCGGTGGCGACGGCCTCGGCGATGCGGGCGGGGTCGGGGGCGGTGTCCGTCGCCTCCCCGGCGCCGGTCCCGTCCCCGGAGCCGGTCTCGATCAGGACGATGCGGCCGGGGTTCTCCGACTGGGCCGAGCGGACCAGGCCGCCGACCGCGGCTCCCGCCGGGTCGGCGCCGGTGACGACGACCAGGGTGCGGTCGCCGCCGTGTCCGCCGGTACCTTCTTCCCCACCGGGCCGTTCGCCGTCGGGCCGTTCGTCGGTAAGCCGGGCGCGCAGCTCGTCGAGCACGGCGGTGACGGCCGCGCGCGTCCCGGCGGCGTCGGCCCCCGCCGGGGCGCGCAGCACCACCAGGTCCTCGGCCGCGGGCGCCGGCCCGGCCGGGGCTGGCGCGGGCGTCCAGTCGACCCGGTACAGCGCGCCGGAGCGGGCGGACCGGGCGGCGGCGTCGACCGTGTCGGCGCGCAGCGGGCGCAGGGTGAGGGAGTCGACCGTGGCGACCGGGTCGCCGGCGGGGTCGGTGAGCGTGAGCGAGACGGCGCCCTCGCCCAGAATACGGACCTTCACGCGCAGCGCGGTGGCGCCGGAGGCGTGCAGCCGTACGCCGGACCAGGCGAACGGCAGCAGCGCCTGGTCGCCCGCGGCGTCGGTGAGGCCGAGGGTGTGCAGGGCGGCGTCCGACAGGGCCGGGTGCAGGCCGAAGCCGTCGGCGGGGGCGTCGGTGGCGACCTCGGCGTAGAGGGCGTCCTCGGTGCGCCAGGCGGCGCGCAGCCCCTGGAACAGCGGGCCGTAGCCGAGGCCGAGGGCGGCGAGTTCGTCGTACAGGCCGTCCAGCGGGACCGGGGCGGCGCCCTGCGGGGGCCAGGAGGTGAGCGGTTCGACGACGGCGGGCAGGCTGCCGGTGGCGGCGAGCAGGCCGTCGGCGTGCCGGGTCCAGGGCAGTTCCTCGTCGGTGCTCTCCGGGCGGGACCAGAGGGACAGCGGGCGGGTGACCCCGTCGGGCGGGCCGACGACGGCCTGGAGCTGGACCGCGCCGTGGTCGGGCAGGACCAGCGGGGCGTGCAGAGTGAGTTCGGCGAGGTCGCCGCAGCCGACCTGGTCGCCCGCGCGCAGGGCGAGTTCGAGGTGTCCGGTGCCGGGGAACAGCAGTCGGCCGGCGACCCGGTGGTCGTTCAGCCAGGGGTGGGTGCCGGCGGAGATCCGGCCGGTGAGGACGGCTTCGCCGCTGTCGGCCCGGACCACGGCGGCGCCGAGGAGCGCGTGGTCGGTGGCCGCCAGACCGGCGGCGGTGACGTCGGCGCCGCCGGCGGTGCTGTCCAGCCAGTACCACTCGCGCTGGAAGGCGTACGGCGGCAGCGGGACGCGGCGGGGGCGGCGGCCCTCGGCGACGGTGGCCCAGTCCACGGCGGCGCCGTGGGTGAACGCCTCGCCCAGGGCGGTGAGCAGCCGGTCCCGGCCGCCCTCGTCGCGGCGCAGCGAGCCGACGGCGGCCACCGCGTCGTCGGTCTCCTGGATGCCGACGGTGAGCACCGGGTGCGGGCTGCACTCGATGAACAGGGCGTGTCCCTCGGCGACGGCGCCGCGTACCGCCTGCTCGAACAGCACGGTGCCGCGGAGGTTGGTGTACCAGTACGCGGCCCCGAGCTCGGCGGTATCGAGCGCCGTGCCGGTGACGGTGGAATAGAAGGGGACGTCGGCGGAGCGCGGACGGATGCCGTCGAGCGCCTGGGCGAGGCGTTCGCGGAGGGTCTCCACATGGGCGCTGTGGGAGGCGTAGTCCACCGGCAGCCGCTTGGCACGGACGTGCTCGGCGCGCAACCGGGCGAGGAGTTCGTCGAGGGCGTCGGAGTCGCCGGAGACGACGGTGGAGGCGGTGCCGTTGACGGCGGCGACGGAGAGCCGGCCGTCCCACGCGGCGATCCGGGCGCGGACCCGATCGGCCCCCTCGCCGACGGACATCATGCCGCCGGAGCCGGAGAGCAGTTCGGCGATGGCCCGGGAGCGCAGCGCGACCACGCGCGCGCCGTCGTCCAGGGAGAGCGCGCCCACCGCGCAGGCGGCGGCGATCTCGCCCTGGGAGTGGCCGATGACCGCGGCCGGGGTGACGCCGTGGGCGCGCCAGGTGTGGGCCAGCGACACCATGACCGCCCACAGCAGCGGCTGGACGACGTCGACCCGGTCGAGCCGGCCGCGCAGTTCGGCGGTGAAGTCCCAGTCGGTGTGCGGCTTCAGGGCGTCGGCGCACTCGGCCATGCGGGCGGCGAACACCGGGGACTCCGCGAGGAGCCGGGTGGCCATGCCGGACCACTGGGAGCCCTGGCCGGGGAAGACGAAGACCGGCCGGGCGCGTCCGGCGGCGGTGCCCTGGTGGAGGTCGCGAGCGGTGTCCCCGGTGGTCAGCGCGGTGAGCGCGGCGCGCAGTCCGGCGGGGTCGGCGCCGGTGACCGCGGCCCGGTGGGGGTGATGGGCGCGGGTGGTCGCCAGCGACCACCCGACGTCGGAGGGGTCGAGGCCGGGGTGGGCGTCGAGGTGGGCGAGGAGCGCGGCGGCCTGCCCGGCGAGCGCGGCGGGCGACTTCGCGGTGAGCAGCCAGGGAACGGCGAGTTCCGGCACGGAGTCTTCCGGGGCGGCGAGTTCCGGCACGGCGGATTCCGAAACGGTGGATTCCGGGGCGGGGCCTCGCGGAGTGGCGGCTTCCAGGGCCGCCGGGGCGGGGTTGGCCACCGGTTCGCCGGTCCGCGCAGCCGGTTCCGCCTCCGGGGCCTGTTCGAGGACGACATGGGCGTTGGTGCCACTGATCCCGAAGGACGACACCCCGGCGCGGCGCGGACGTCCGGCGTCCGGCCAGGGCCGCTCCTCCGTCAGCAGGCGTACCTGCCCGGCCTCCCAGTCCACCTTGGTGGACGGCCGGTCGACATGCAGGGTCCTGGGCAGGGTGCCGTGGCGCATCGCCTGCACCATCTTGATGACACCCGCGACCCCGGCGGCGGCCTGGGTGTGCCCGATGTTGGACTTGACGGAGCCCAGCCACAGCGGCCGGTCCTCGGGCCGGTCCTGACCGTACGTGGCCAGCAGCGCCTGCGCCTCGATCGGGTCGCCGAGGGTGGTGCCGGTGCCGTGCGCCTCCACCGCGTCGACGTCGGCGGGGGTCAGCCGGGCGTTCTCCAGGGCCTGGTGGATGACGCGTTCCTGGGAGGGGCCGTTGGGGGCGGTCAGCCCGTTGGACGCGCCGTCCTGGTTGACGGCGGTGCCGCGGACGACGGCGAGCACCGGGTGGCCGTGGCGGCGGGCCTCCGAGAGGAGCTCCACCACCAGCACGCCGACGCCCTCGCCCCACACCGTGCCGCCGGCCGCGTCCGCGAAGGCGCGGGTGCGGGCGTCGGGGGCCAGCGCGCCCTGCCGGCTGAACTCGACGAAGGTCTCCGGGGTCGCCATCACCGCGACGCCGCCGACCAGCGCGAGCGAGGACTCGCCCTGGCGCAGCGACTGTCCGGCCAGGTGGAGCGCCACCAGCGAGGAGGAGCAGGCGGTGTCGACGGACAGCGACGGCCCCTCCAGGCCGAGGGTGTAGGCGACCCGGCCGGAGATGATGCTGCCGGATCCGAAGCTGCCGAAGTAGTCGTGGTACTGCACGCCCGCGAACACGCCGGTGGGGCTGCCCTTGAGGGAGAGCGGGTCGATGCCGGCGTTCTCCAGCGCCTCCCAGGAGGTCTCCAGCAGCAGCCGCTGCTGCGGGTCGGTGACCAGCGCCTCCTTGGGGCTGATGCCGAAGAACGCGGCGTCGAACTCGCCCGCGTCGTAGAGGAATCCGCCCTCGCCGACGTAGGAGGTGTCGGGGCGCCGCCGGGTGGGGTCGACGACGCGGTCCACGTCCCAGCCCCGGTTGGCGGGGAAGCCGCCGATGCCGTCGGCGCCGTCGGCGACCAGCCGCCACAGGTCCTGCGGGGAGCGGACGCCGCCCGGGTAGCGGCAGGCCATGCCGACGATCGCCAGCGGCTCGTCGGCGCGGGCCCGGCGGGTGCGGCGGGTGCGGCGGTCGGCGGCGCCCGTCCCCGTACCGGCGATCAGGGTGCCGAGGTGCGCGGCGAGCGCCTCGGGCGAGGGGTGGTCGAAGACGAGGGTGGCGGGCAGCCGCTGCCCGGTCTCCGCGGAGAGGGAGTTGCGCAGCTCGATCGCGGCGAGCGAGTCGAAGCCGAGTTCCTTGAAGGCGCGGTCGGTCTCCACGGTGTCGGCCCCGGCGTGTCCGAGGACGGCGGCGACATGGACGCGGACGGTGTGCAGCAGCGCGTCGGCGCGCTCGGTCCCGCCGAGGGCGGCCATGCGCTCGGCGAAGGTGGATCCGGCGCCCTCGGCGGCGGCCGTCCTGCGTACCGTGCGGCCCGCCAGCGCCTGGAGCACCGGGGCGAGTTCGCCGCCCTGCGCGCGCAGCGCGGACGGGTCGAGGCGCACCGGGGCCAGGGCCGCGCGGCCGGTGCGCAGGGCCCGGTCGAACAGGGCGGTGCCGTCCTCGGCGGACAGCGGGGTCATGCCGCCGCGGGACATGCGGGCGAGGTCGGCCTCGCCCAGCGCGCCGGTCATGCCGCCCGTCGGGGCCCAGGGACCCCAGGCCAGGGAGAGGGCGGGCGAGCCGTGGGCGCGGCGGTGGGCGGCGAGCGCGTCCAGGACGGCGTTGGCGGCGGCGTAGTTGCCCTGGCCGGGGGCGCCGAGGGTCCCGGCGACGGAGGAGAACAGCACGAACGCGGACAGGTTCCGCCGAGCCGTCAGTTCGTGGAGGTGGAGGGCGCCGAGCGCCTTGGGCGCGAGAACGGCGTCGATCCGCTCGGGGGTCAGGGCGGAGACCACGCCGTCGTCGAGGACGCCCGCCGCGTGCACGACGGCGGTGAGCGGCCGGTCCCCGGGGATGGCGGCGAGGACGGCGGCGAGGGCGTCGCGGTCCGCGACGTCGCAGGCGTGCGCGGTGGCGTCGGCGCCGAGCGCGGCGAGTTCGGCGATCAGTTCGCCGGCGGCGCCGCTCCGGCTGACCAGGGCGAGGTGGCGTACGCCGTGGGCGCGGACCAGGTGCCGGGCGAGCACCGGGCCGAGTCCGCCGGTGGCGCCGGTGATCAGCACGGTGCCGTCGGGGTCGAGGGCGGGCGCCGGGCCGTCGCCGGGCGTGCCGGCGCGTACGAGCCGGGCCGCGCGGGCGGCGCCGGAGCGGACCGCGATCTGCGGTTCGCCGGAGGCCAGGACGGCGGGCAGCAGGGTCTCGGCGTCGACGCCGGGTTCGAGGTCGAGCAGCACGCACCGGCCGGGGTTCTCGGACTGGGCGGAGCGCACCAGGCCCCATACGGCTGCGCCGGCCAGGTCGGGCGCGTCCTCGCCGTCGGTGGAGACGGCGCCCCGGGTGACGACGGCGAGCGGGCGCGGGTCGTCGTCCTGGAGGGCGGCGAGCGCGGTGCGCAGCGCGGCGCGCACCGCGTCGGCGTCGGCGCCGGGCGCGGTCTCCAGCAGCCGGTGGCCGGGGGCGGGGGCGTCGGCGTCCAGGGTCAGCGGCTGCCAGACGAGGGCGAACAGGGCGTCGGCGGCGGGGTCGTGGCCGTCGTCCGGCCGGGTCAGCGGGCGGGAGGCCAGGGAGGCGACGGTGGCGACCGGGGTGCCCGTGGGGTCGGCCAGGTCGACGGCGAAGGTGTGGTCGCCGGTGGGCGTCATGCGGGCGCGCAGGGCGGAGGCGCCGACGGCGTGCAGGGTGACGCCGGTGAAGGCGAACGGCAGCCGGGCGGTCTCGTCGCCGGAGCCATCGCCGAGCAGGGCCAGGGCGTGCAGGGCGGCGTCGAAGGCGGCCGGGTGCAGGCCGAAGCGGGGGGCGTCGGCGGCGGGCCGTTCCGGGAGCCGGACCTCGGCGTACAGCGTGTCGCCGTCCCGCCAGGCGGCGGTCAGGGCGCGGAAGACGGGGCCGTACTCCAGGCCGGCGGCGGCGTGCCGCTCGTACAGGCCGGTGAGGTCGAGTTCCTCGGCGTCCTGCGGGGGCCAGGCGTCCAGCCGGGCGCCGGGGGCGGCGGTGGGGTCGGTGAGCAGGCCGGAGGCGTGCAGGGTCCAGGGGGCGTCGGCGGGCAGTCCCTCGGCGCGCGCGTGGATCTGGACGGTGCGGGCCCCGGCGGGGTCGGGGGCGCCGACGGCGACCTGGACGCGGACGCCGTCGTCGGGCGGCAGCGCCAGCGGCACTTCCAGGGTCAGTTCCTCCAGCCGGCCGTAGCCGACCTGGTCGCCGGCCCGGACCGCGAGTTCCACCACGGCGGTGCCGGGCACCACGACCGAGCCGCCGACGACGTGGTCGGCGAGCCAGGGGTGGGTGCGCACCGAAAGCCGGCCGGTGAGCACGGCCGCGTCGGAGTCGGCGAGCACGGTGGCGGCGCCGAGCAGCGGGTGGTCGGCGGGGTCGAGTCCGGCGGCGCCGACGTCGCCGACCGGGGCGGCGGTCTCGGGCCAGAACCGTTCGCGCCGGAAGGCGGTGGTGGGCAGGTCGACGGTGCGGGCGCCGCTGAACAGCGCCTCCCAGCGCGGGCCGTGGCCGGCGACGTGCAGCCGGGCGAGGGCGGTGAGCAGGGTCTCGGTCTCGCCCCGTTCGCGGCGGGCGGCGGCGGCCAGGACGGCGTCGCGGCCGGAACCGGAGCCGGTGGCTCGGGCGTCGGCGTCGTCGGCGGCCAGGCATTCGCGGGCCATGGCGGTCAGCACCGCGTCGGGGCCGATCTCCAGGTAGCGGGTGACGCCCTGGGCGGCGAGGGTGCGGATCCCGTCGTGGAAGCGGACGGTCTCGCGCACGTGCCGCACCCAGTGGTCGGGGGTGGTGACGTCCGGGCCGGCGAGCGCGCCGGTGAGGTGGGAGACGAGGGGGACGGCCGGCCGGTGGAAGGTCAGGGTCTCCACCACGGACCGGAACTCGTCCAGCATGGGTTCCATCAGCGGCGAGTGGAAGGCGTGCGACACCTTCAGCCGGCGGCTCCGCTCGAACCGGGCGGCGATCGCCTCGGCCTCGGCGGCGTCGCCGGAGATCACGACGGAGCCGGGCCCGTTGACGGCGGCCAGCCCGACCCGGTCGGTGAGCAGCGGCCGGACCTCGTCCTCGGAGGCGCGCAGGGCGATCATGGCGCCGCCCTCGGGAAGGGCCTGCATCAGCCGGCCGCGGGCCGCCACCAGGGCGGTGGCGTCCGCCAGGTCCAGTACGCCCGCGACATGGGCGGCGGTGATCTCGCCGACGGAGTGCCCGGCGAGGTAGTCGGGTTCCAGGCCCCAGGACTCCACCAGCCGGTACAGGGCGGTCTCGAAGGCGAACAGCGCGGTCTGGGTGCGGGCGGTGCGGTTGAGCGGCTCGGGGTCGTCGCCGAGGACCAGGGCGCGCAGTTCGTCGTCGCCGGACCGATCGCAGATCTCGTCGAAGGCGCGGGCGAAGACCGGGAAGCGCGCGTACAGTTCGCGGCCCATGCCGGGGCGCTGGGAGCCCTGCCCGCTGAACAGGAAGGCGGTCTGTCCCTTGCGCACGCGTCCCAGCGCGGCGGCCGGGCCGCCCTCGGCGAGCCGGGTCGCGGCGTCGAGCAGCGCGGCCCGGTCGGCGCCGAAGAGCACGGCCCGGTGCGGGTGGGCGGTGCGGGTGGCGGCCAGGGAGTGCGCCACGTCGACGGGGTCCTGGTCGGTGACGGCGGCGGCCAGGCGGGCGGCCTGTTCGCGCAGGGCCTGTTCGGTGCGGCCGGAGAGCACCCACGGCACCAGCGGCGGCGCGGTGCGCGGGGCGGGCGGCTCGGCCGGCGGCTCGTCGGCCGGGGCCTCCTCCAGGATGGTGTGGGCGTTGGTGCCGCTGGCGCCGAACGAGGAGACGGCGGCACGGCGGGGCCGTCCCGGGTCGGTCCAGGGGCGGTTGGCGGTGAGCAGGCGGACGTCGCCCCGCGCCCAGTCGACCTTGGTGGACGCCTCCTCGGCGTGCAGGGTCCGGGGCAGTACGGCGTGCCGCATCGCCATGACGGCCTTGATGATCCCGGCGACGCCTGCGGCGGCCTGGGTGTGCCCGATGTTGGACTTGACGGAGCCCAGCCACAGCGGCCGGTCCTCGGGCCGGTCCTGACCGTACGTGGCCAGCAGCGCCTGGGCCTCGATCGGGTCGCCGAGGGTGGTGCCGGTGCCGTGCGCCTCCAGGAGGTCGACGTCGGCGGGGGTGAGGCGGGCGGAGGCCAGCGCCGCGCGGATGACGCGTTGCTGGGAGGGGCCGTTGGGGGCGGTCAGCCCGTTGGAGGCGCCGTCCTGGTTGACGGCGGAGCCCCGGATGAGGGCGAGCACCTGGTGGCCGTTGCGGCGGGCGTCGGAGAGCCGTTCCAGCAGCAGCATGCCCGCGCCCTCGCCCCAGCCGGTGCCGTCGGCGGCGTCCGCGAAGGACTTGCAGCGGCCGTCCGGGGCGAGCCCACGCTGGCGGCTGAAGGCGATGAAGGCGTTGGGGGTGGACATGACGGTGGCGCCGCCCGCGAGCGCGAGGGTGCACTCCTGGCCGCGCAGGGCCTGCACGGCCAGGTGCACGGCGACCAGCGCGGAGGAGCAGGCGGTGTCGACGGTGACGGCCGGGCCCTCCAGCCCGAGGGTGTAGGAGATGCGGCCGGAGATCACCGCGGCCAGGGCGCCGGTGCCGAGCGCGGCCTCCGTGTCCTGCTCCATCCTCGCCAGCAGGTCGCGGTAGTCCTGGCCGTTGGTGCCGGCGAACACCCCGACGCGGGCGCCGTGCACGGAGTCGGGGGCGATGCGGGCGCGTTCCAGCGCCTCCCACGACACCTCCAGCAGCAGCCGCTGCTGGGGGTCCATGGCGACCGCCTCGCGCGGGCTGATGCCGAAGAACTCCGGGTCGAAGCCCGCCGCGTCGGCCAGGAAGCCGCCGCGCCGGGTGTACGTCTTCCCGGTGGCGTCCGGGTCCGGGTCGTAGAGGGCGTCGGCGTCCCAGCCCCGGTCGGCGGGGAAGTCGCCTATGGCGTCGGCTCCGTCGTGGACGAGCCGCCAGAACTCCTCGGGCGTGGTGACCCCGCCGGGGAAGCGGCAGCTCATCGCGACGACGGCGATGGGTTCCCGGTCCTGCGTCTCCGCCTCGCGCAGCCGCTGACGGGTCTGGTGCAGATCGGCGGAGACCCGCTTGAGGTAGGACAGCAGCTTTTCGTCGTTGGTCATCGGGTGTCGCCACTCCTGTGCAGAGAGGTGGACCGCGGGCGGGCGGGAGCGCGGTGGGGCCGCCGGGTCACGCCGGGCCGAGTTCGTTGTCGATGAAGGCGAAGACGTCGTCGGCGGACGCCTCTTCGAGCCGGCCGGTGACGGCGTCGGCGTCCTGGCCGAGGGTCTTGTCGAGGTCGTTGAGCAGGGTCCTCAGGCGCGCGGTGACCTGGCTCCGCTCGATGTCCTCGGCGGTGAGGGCGCCGAGCCGGGCGGCGATCCGGTCGACTTCGGCGGCGACGGCGTCCACGGAGGTGTCCGCGCCGGCGAGTTCGGCGCCCAGGTGTTTGACGAGGGCGGCGGGGGTGGCGTAGTCGAAGACGAGGGTGGCGGGCAGCGGCACCCCGGCGGCGGCGCTGATCCGGTTGCGCAGGTCGACGGAGGTGAGCGAGTCGAAGCCGAGGTCGCGGAAGGCGGCGGTGGGTTCGACGGCTCCGGCGTCGCCGTAGCCGAGGACGGCGGCGGCCTGCCCGCAGACCAGGTCCTGGAGGGCGCGTTCGCGTTCCCCGCCGGTGAGTCCGGCGAGCTTCTCCGCGAAGCCGGCGGCCCGGTCGGCGCCGTCCGGGCCGCCGGTGGCGGGCCGCGCCCCGGGCAGGGCGTCCAGCAGCGGGGCGGGGCGGCCCGCGGTGAACGCGGGGGCGAACACCGACCAGTCGACGTCCGCGACGGTGACGGTGGTGTCGCCGCCGTCGAGGGCCCGGCGCAGCGCGGTGAGCGCGGCGTCGGGGTCGAGCGGGGAGATGCCCATGGCCCGGGTGGCGGAGCGGACCGTGCCGTGCGCCGCCATGCCGTCGCCGTCCCACGGCCCCCAGGCGACCGAGGTGGCGGGCAGGCCGGCGGCGCGCCGGTGTTCGGCCAGGGCGTCCAGGAGGGCGTTGGCGGCGGCGTAGTTGGCCTGGCCGGCGCCGCCGACGGTGGCGGTGAGGGAGGAGAACAGCACGAACGCCGACAGGTCGAGGTCCGCGGTCAGTTCGTGCAGGTGCAGGGCGGCGTCCGCCTTGGGGGCGAGGACCCTGGCGAACCGGTCGGGGGTCAGCGCGTCCAGGACCCCGTCGTCGAGGACCCCGGCCAGGTGCACGACCGCGGTCAGGGGGTGTTCGTCCGGTACGGAGCCGAGGAGCGCGGCCAGGGCGGCGCGGTCGGAGACGTCGCAGGCGGCGAGGGTGACCGCGGTGCCGGCGTCGGTGAGCTCCCGGGCCAGGGCGGCGGCGCCGGGGGCGTCGGGGCCGCGGCGGGAGACGAGCAGCAGGTGGTCGGCGCCGTCGGCGGCGAGCCGGCGGGCGACGGCGGTGCCGACCGCCCCGGTGGCGCCGGTGACCAGCACGGTGCCCGTCGGCTGCCAGGGCGTGCCGGCGCGGGCCGGGGCGGGCTCCAACCGCCGTCCGTGGGCGCCGGATTCGCGGATGACGATCTGGTCCTCGCCGCCCGCGTCGCCGAGCAGTTCGGCCAGCCGGGCGAGGGTGCGCGGACCGGGTGCGGCGGGCAGGTCGATCAGGCCGCCCCACCGGTCGGGGTGTTCCAGGGCGGCGACCCGGCCCAGGCCCCACAGCCCGGCCTGGGCGAATCCGGTGACGGCGTCGCCCGGTCCGTGGGCGACGGCGTCCCGGGTGACGCACCACAGCGACGCGTCCGGTCCGGCGTCCCCCAGGGCCTGGAGGAGGGCGGCGGCGGTGGCCGTCGGCGTCGCCGGGCCCGGCAGGAGGAGCACGCCGTCGGCGGTCCGGCCGGTGAGCGCGGCCGCCAGCGCGGCGCGGTCGGCGGTGTCCGGCACGGTCAGGGCGCCGACGTCCAGTCCGTGGCCGGCGAGTCCGTCGAGGACGGCGTGGGTCCACGGGTCGTCGGCGGCGGACTCGGGGACGACGGCCGTCCAGGTCCCGCCGCGCGCCGGTGCTGCGGCGGGGGCCAGCGGCTGCCAGGCGACGCGGTGGCGCAGCGCGTCGGCGGCGGCGTGGGCCCGCCGCCGGCCGTGCCAGGCGGCGAGGGCGGGCACGACGGAGGCGACGGAGGTCTCGTCGTCGAGGCCGAGGGCGGCGGCGACGGCGGGGACGTCCTGCTCGCGCACCAGCTCCCAGAACGGGTCGTCGGCGTCGCCGCCCGAGCGGCCCGCGGCCGAGCGCTCGGCCTGGAGGATGGGGGCGTCCTCCCAGTGCCGGTCCCGGCGGAACGGGTAGGTGGGCAGGTCGACGGTGCGGCCGCCGGCGAACACGGTCCGCCAGTCGGGGCCGGCGCCGGTGAGGTGGAGGCGGGCGAGGGCGTCGGCGAGGGCGGCGTCCTCGGGCCGGTCGCGCCGCTGGGCGGCGATGGCGTCGGGGACCGTGTCCTGCGCCATGTTGCTGAGCACGGCGTCGGGGCCGATCTCCAGGAAGCGGGTGGCGCCCTCGGCCACGAGGGTGGTGATCCCGTCGTGGAAGCGGACCGCCTCGCGCACGTGCCGCACCCAGTAGTCTGCGGAGGTCAGGTCGTCGGCGATCCGGCCGGTGACGTTGGAGACGACCGGCAGCGCGGGTTCGTGGAACGTGAGACCGGCCAGCACCTTCCGGAAGGGTTCCAGCATCGGCTCCATGCGGTGCGAGTGGAAGGCGTGCGACACCTTCAGCCGGGTGCTCTTCCCGGCCTTCGCGGCGACCGCGAGGACGGCGTCCTCGTCGCCGGAGACCACCACCGAGCGGGCGCCGTTGACGGCGGCGATGTCGACGCCGTCGGTGAGGAGCGCGGTGACCTCGTCCTCGGCGGCGAGCAGGGACACCATCGCGCCGCCGCCCGGCAGGTCCTGCATGAGCCGGCCGCGGGCGGCGACCAGGGCGACCGCGTCCGCCAGGTCCAGCACCCCGGCGACGTGGGCGGCGACGACCTCGCCGATGGAGTGTCCGGCGAGCAGGTCGGGGCGGACGCCCCAGTGCTCCAGCAGCCGGTACAGGGCGGTCTCGAAGGCGAACAGCGCCGCCTGGGTGTGGACGGTGCGGTGCAGCGGCGCGTCGGCGGCCCCGGCGCCCTCGTCGGGGATCTCGAACATGACGTCGCGCAGCGGCCGGTCCAGGTGCGCGTCGAACGCGGCGCAGATCTCGTCGAGGGCGGCGGCGAACACCGGGAACGCGGCGTGCAGGGTGCGGCCCATGCCGGGGCGCTGCGAGCCCTGTCCGGAGAACAGCACGGCCAGCCTGCCGGGTTCGGGGACGGCGGCGGGCGCGCGGGTGCCGTCGGCGATCTCGCGGAGGGCGTCGAGGAGTTCGTCCCGGTCGCGTCCGGTGACGGCGGCACGGTGTCCGAACGCGGTGCGGGCGGTGGCGAGCGTGTGCCCCACGTCGTACGGGTCGAGGCCGTCGGCGGCGGCCAGCAGCCGCTCCGCCTGTCGGCGCACGGCGTCGGAGCCCTTGCCGGACAGCAGCCACGGCACGACGGGCAGCGCGGCGCGCGGCGGGGCGTCGTCGCCGTCCGGGGCGGGCGGGGCCTCCTCCAGGATGGTGTGCGCGTTGGTGCCGGAGATGCCGAACGAGGAGATTCCGGCGCGGCGCGGCCGGCCCTCGTGCTTCCAGGGGCGGGGCTCGGTGAGGAGTTCGACGGCGCCGGCGGACCAGTCGACGGCGGTGGTGGGGGTCTCGACGTGCAGGGTGCGGGGCAGGGTGTCGTGGCGCAGCGCCATGACCATCTTGATGACGGCGCCGACGCCCGCGGCGGCCTGGGCGTGGCCCATGTTGGACTTGATGGAGCCCAGCCACAGCGGCCGGCCGTCGGGGCGGTCCTGCCCGTACGCGGCGATGACGGCCTGGGCCTCGATGGGGTCGCCGAGGGTGGTGCCGGTGCCGTGCGCCTCGACCGCGTCGACGTGGTGCGGGGCCAGTTGGGCGTCGGCGAGCGCCTGCCGGATGACGCGGACCTGGGCGGGTCCGCTGGGCGCGGTCAGTCCGTTGGACGCGCCGTCCTGGTTGACGGCGGAGCCGCGGACGACGGCGAGCACCGGGTGGCCGTTGCGGCGGGCGTCGGAGAGCCGTTCCACCAGCAGCATGCCCGCGCCCTCGGCCCAGGCGGCGCCGGCGGCGTCGTCGGAGAAGGAGTGGCAGCGGCCGTCGGGGGACAGCGCCCGGCGCTCGCTGAACTCGATGAACATCTCGGGGCTGGCCATGACGGCGGCGCCGCCCGCGAGCGCGAGGGAGCACTCGCCCTTGCGCAGCGACTGGATCGCGGTGTGGAGGGCGACCAGGGAGGAGGAGCAGGCGGTGTCCATGGTGATCGCCGGGCCCTCCAGTCCGAGGGTGTAGGCGATGCGGCCGGAGACGATGCTGCCGGAGATGGTGCCGCCGAGGTAGTCGTGGTGCATCAGTCCGACGAAGACGCCGGTGGGGGTGCCCTTCACGGCCGTGGGGTCGATGCCGGCCCGTTCGAACGCCTCCCAGCTGACCTCCAGCAGCAGCCGCTGCTGGGGGTCGGTGCCGGGCGCGTCCTTGGGGCTGATGCCGAAGAAGGCGGGGTCGCATTCGGCCGCGTCGTACAGGAATCCGCCGTGGCGCACGTAGGTGCGGCCCGGGGAGCCGGGTTCGGGGTCGTAGATGGCGTCGACGTCCCAGCCCCGGTCGGTGGGGAAGTCGGAGACGACGTCGCGGCCCTCGTCGACGACGCGCCACAGGTCCTCGGGGGTGCGGATCCCGCCGGGGTAGCGGCAGCCCATGCCGATGACGGCGACGGGTTCGTGGTCCTGCTCCTCCAGCTCCCGTACGCGGCGGCGGCTGCGCTCCAGCTCCGTCGTGGCCCGCTTCAGGTAGTCGCGGAGCTTGTCGGCCGTGGCCGGGGCTTCCATCACAGGGCTCCCAGTTCGTTGTCGATCCTCGCGAAGAGTTCTTCGTCGCTGGCTTCGCCGAGGTCCCCCGGCGGTACGGGCGCGGCGTCGCGGCCGTGGGCGTCACGGGCGTCGTACCAGCCGCGCAGCAGCGCTTCGAGGCGCGCGGTGACGCGGCCGTGGCTGCCGTCGCGGTCGGGCAGGGCGAGCAGTGCCGCCTCCAGCCGGTCCACGTCGGCCAGGGCGGACCGGGCGAGGTCGGCCGGTCCGGGCACGAGTTCGGTCTTGAGGTGGGCGGCGAGCGCGTGGGGCGAGGGCTGGTCGAAGACCAGCGTCGCCGGGAGGGTGAGGCCGGTGGCGCGCGCGAGGAGGTTGCGCAGTTCGACGGCGGCCAGCGAGTCGAAGCCCATCTCCTGGAAGGCGCGCCCGGGGTCGACCGCCTCCGGCGAGGGGTGGCCGAGCACCGCGGCGACATGGGTGCGGACCAGCTCGACCAGGGCGCGGTCGCGTTCCGGGTCGGGCAGGGGCGCGAGCCGTTCGCGCCAGTCGGCGGCCGGGGCGGCGGCGGTGGCGGCCCGGCGGCCGGGTGCGGGGCGGACGAGGCCGCGCAGCAGGGCGGGCACCCCGTCGGGGCGGACCCGTACGGCGGCGGCGTCCAGCCGGACGGGGACCAGGACCGCGTCCTCGGCGCCGGGCGCGGCGTCGAACACGCGCAGCCCCTGGGCGGTGGTCAGCGGCGGCAGCCCGAGGCGGCGCAGGCGTTCCAGGTCGGCGTCGCCGATGCCGGCGCTCATGCCGCCGCCCGCGCCGTCGCCCGGGGCCCACAGCCCGTAGGCGAGGGAGACGGCGGGCAGGCCGAGGGCGCGGCGATGGGCGGCGAGGCCGTCGAGGAAGGTGTTGGCGGCGGCGTAGTTGGCCTGGCCGCCGCCGACGAGGTGGCCCGCGGCGGAGGACAGCAGCACGAACGCCGTCAGGTCCAGGTGCGCGGTCAGTTCGTGCAGATGCCAGGCCGCGTCCACCTTGGGGCGCAGCACCCGCGCGACCCGGTCGGCGTCGAGGGCGGTGAGGACGCCGTTGTCGACGACGCCCGCGGCGTGCACCACGGCCCGCACCGGGTGCCGGCCGAGCAGGGCGGCGAGGTCGTCGCGGTCGGCGACGTCGCAGCGGGCGAGGACGGCCTCGGCCCCGAGCGCGGCGAGTTCGTCGCGCAGGGCGGTGGCGCCGGGCGCGTCCGCGCCGCGCCGTCCGGCCAGCAGCAGGCGGCGCACCCCGTGCTCGGTGACGAGGTGACGGGCGATCAGGGCGCCGAGGCCGCCGGTGCCGCCGGTGACGAGGACGGTGCCGTCCGGGTCCCAGACGGGCGGGCCGCCGGGCTTGGCGCGGGCCAGGCGCGGCACCCGCACCTCGCCGTCGTGCAGGGCGATCTCCGGCTCGTCCGCGGCGAGGGCCGTGGCGAGAGCCGTCGCGAGGACGGAGACAAAGGCGGAGGGAGCCGTTCCGGGCGCGGCGGTGCGAGCGGCGCCGGGCGCGGCGGCCGGGGCCGTGCCGGGCGCACCGGTCCCGTCGGAGCCGATCAGCAGGAAGCGGCCGGGGTTCTCGGCGGCGGCGGCGCGCACCAGGCCGAACAGCGGGGCGTGGGCGAGGTGGTCGCCGCGCAGCAGCACGGCGAGCCGGCGGCCGGTGAAGCGCGCGTCGGCCAGCCAGTGGCGCAGGGCGTCCAGCGTGGCGCCGACCAGCTCCCGGGCCCGGGCCGGCAGGTCGCCGCCGGCGCCGGGGTCGGGCGGCACGGCCAGCACGACCGTGCCGGGGATCGCGTCCTTGTCGTCGTACGCCGCGGCGAGGGCGGCCAGGTCGCGATGGCGGGGGCCGCCGAGTCCGAGGTCGGCGCCGCACACGGCGAGGTCCGACGGCAGCGGGTTCGGCGTGCTCCCCGCTGTCGGCGCCGGGACGAACTCGACCCGGTACAGCGGGTCGTCGGCGTCCCCGGCGAGCTGGTCGGCGGAGACGGGCCGGGCCACCAGGCCCCGGACGGTGGCGACGGGCGCGCCGTCGCCGTCCGCGAGGTCGAGGCGTACGGCGTCGTCCCCGGCCGGGGAGAGCCGCAGGCGCAGCCGGTCGGCGCCCGCGCCGTGCAGGGTGACGCCGCTCCAGGCGAACGGGAGCACGGCCTGGCCGCCGGGCAGGTCCAGCAGGTTGACGTGCAGGGCGGCGTCCAGCAGCGCCGGGTGGACGCCGAAGGCCGCGGCGGTGGTGCGCGCGCCGTCGGGCAGGGCGGCCTCGGCGTACAGTTCGGCGCCCCGGCGCCACATGGCGCGCAGTCCCTGGAAGGCCTCGCCGTATCCGTAGCCGGTGCGGGCGAGTCCGGGGTAGAGCCCGGTCAGGTCGACGGGTTCGGCGTCGGCGGGGGGCCAGGCGTCCGGGACGGCCGGGGGCGCCTCGTCGGGGGCCTCGGCGGTCAGGACGCCGCCCGCGTTGCGGGTCCAGGGGCCGTCGGGGGTGTCGGCGCGCCGGGACCAGACGGTCAGTTCGCGGCGTCCGTCGCGTTCGCCGTCGACGGCGACCTGGACGGCCACGGCCCCCTGTTCGGGCAGGGTCAGCGGGGCGTGCAGGGTGAGTTCGGCCACCGTGGAGCAGCCGGTGAACTCGGCCGCGCGCAGGGCCATGTCGACGAAGGCGGTGCCGGGCAGCAGGACGGTGCCGTGGACGGCGTGGTCGCGGAGCCAGGGGTGCGAGGAGAGCGACAGCCGTCCGGTGAGGAGCGCGCCCCGGGTGTCGGGCAGTTCGGTGGCGGCGGTCAGCAGCGGGTGCCCGGTGGCGTTCTGTCCGAGGCCGTCGGCGTCGCCGGAGCCGCCCGCGGCGCCCTCCAGCCACAGCCGGGTCCGCCGGAAGGCGTAGGTGGGCAGCGCGACGGGACGGGCACGGTGGGGGGCGTGGAACGCCGGCCAGTCCACGGAACGGCCGGAGGAACCGGCGGAGCCGGAGGCGTCCAGCCGGGCCACCGCGGTGACCAGGTCGTACGCCTCGTCGCCGGCGCGGCGCAGGGTGGGCAGGCACACGCTGTCGGCGGGGAGGCAGTCGCCGGCCAGGGCGGTGAGCGCCGCGTCCGGGCCGACTTCGAGGAACGCCCGCACGCCCAGGTCGTGCAGGGCGTCGAGGGCGGGGGCGAAGCGGACCGGGCGGCGGACGTGCTCCACCCAGTAGTCGGGGGTGGCGAGGTGGGCGGGGTCGGCGGGGGCGCCGGTGAGGGTGGAGACGAGCGGTATCCGCGGCGTCCCGTACGCGCACCGGGCCGCGGCCTTCGCGAACTCGGCCAGCATGGGGTCCATCAGCGGCGAGTGGAAGGCGTGCGACACCTTCAGCCGCTTGCTCCGCCCGAAGCGGGCGGCCAGCGCGTCGACGGCCTCGGCCTCGCCCGAGATCACCACCGAGCGGGGGCCGTTGACGGCGGCGAGACCGACCCGCCCGTCCAGGTATGGGGCGATCTCCTCCTCGGTCGCCCGGAGCGCGGCCATGGCGCCGCCCGGGGGCAGGGCCGCCATCAGCCGGCCGCGGGCGAGCACGAGGTCCACGGCGTCCGGGAGGGACAGCACGTCCGCGACGTGGGCGGCGGCCAGTTCGCCCACGGAGTGCCCGGCCAGGTGGTCGGGGGCCGGCCCCCAGGACTCCAGGAGCCGGTAGAGGGCCACCTCGGTGGCGAAGATCGCGATCTGCGCGTGGTCGGTGCGGGTCAGCGACGCGGCGTCGCCGTCGATCAGCTCGCCCAGCGGGCGTTCGAGGCGGGGGTCGGCGAGCGCGCACACCGCGTCGAACGCCTCGGCGTAGACCGGGTACGCCCGGTACAGGGCGCGGCCCATGCCGACGCGCTGGGACCCCTGACCGGTGAACAGGAAGGCGGTCTTGCCGCCGACCGGGGCGAGGGGGGCCGCAGCGGCCAGCGCGTCCAGGAGTTCGCCGGTGTCGCGGCCGACCGCGACGGCGCGGTGCTCGAAGCGGGTGCGGGCGGTGGCCAGGGACAGCCCGATGTCCGCCGGTCCGACGCCCGCGTGCCGGGCGGCGGAGTGTCCGGTGAGGTGGTCGCGCAGCCGGGCGATCTGGGCGGCCAGGGCCTCGGGGCTGCGGCCGGTGACGATCCACGGCACGGGGGTGGCGGTGCGCGCCCCCCGGGCCGGACCCGCGCCGGGCGCGTCCGCACCGGCGGCCGGCAGGCCCGTGCCGTCGGCGGGGCCGGGCGTGTCCGCATCGGCGGCGGCCGGCGCGTCCATGCCGTCGGCGGCCCCCGTCGTATCCGCGGCGGACGTGTCCGGGCCGGGGGCCGGGGGCCGGTCCGGGCCGTCGGCGGGCGTCGGCCCGGTGTCGGCCGGCGCCTGTTCCAGCACGACGTGCGCGTTGGTGCCGCTGATGCCGAAGGAGGAGACGGCGGCGCGGCGGGGTCGGCCGGTGTCGGGCCAGGGGGTGCGCTCCAGGGCCAGTTCGACGGCTCCCGAGTCCCAGTCGACCCGGTCCGTGGGGGCGTCGACGTGCAGGGTGGGCGGCACCTCGCCGTGGCGCATGGCCATGATCATCTTGATGAGCCCCGCGGCGCCCGCGGCGGCCTGGGTGTGCCCGAGGTTGGACTTCACGGACCCCAGCAGCAGCGGGCGGTCGGCGGGGTGTTCGCGGCCGTACGTGGCCAGCAGCGCCTGCGCCTCGATCGGGTCGCCGAGGGAGGTGCCGGTGCCGTGCGCCTCGACCACGTCGACGCCGTCGGCGGTGACCCCGGCGGCGGCCAGCGCCTGGCGGATGACGCGTTGCTGGGAGGGGCCGTTGGGCGCGGTGAGCCGGCTGCTGGCGCCGTCGGAGTTGACCGCGCTGCCCCGGACGACGGCGAGCACCGGGTGGCCGTTGCGCCGGGCGTCGGCCAGGCGTTCCACGAGGAGCATGCCGACGCCCTCGCCCCAGCCGGTGCCGTCGGCGGAGGCGGAGAACGCCTTGCAGCGGCCGTCCGGGGCCAGCCCGCGCTGGCGGCTGAAGTCGACGAACGTCTCCGGGGTGGACATCACGGTGACCCCGCCCGCCAGGGCGAGCGAGCACTCGCCCGACTGGAGCGCGCGCACCGCCCAGTGCAGGGCGACCAGCGAGGAGGAGCAGGCGGTGTCGACGGTGACGACCGGGCCCTCCAGCCCGAAGGCGTAGGCCACGCGCCCGGAGGCGACGCTCGCCGCGCTGCCGTTGGCGAGGTAGCCGTCGAGGTCCTCGGGGACGGCGTCGAGCCGGGTGGCGTAGTCGTTGTACATCACGCCGACGAACACGCCGGTACGGCTGCCGCGCAGCGAGGCGGGGACGATCCCGGCCCGCTCGAACGCCTCCCAGGAGGTCTCCAGCAGCAGCCGCTGCTGCGGGTCCATGGCGAGGGCCTCGCGGGGGCCGATGCCGAAGAAGTCGTAGTCGAAGTCGGCGGCGTCGTGGAGGAATCCGCCGGTGCGGGCGTAGGTCCTGCCGGGCCGGCCCGGCTCGGGGTCGTACAGGGCGTCCACGTCCCAGCCGCGGTCGCCGGGGAAGTCCGACACCGCGTCGGTTCCCGTCGACACCAGGTCCCACAGCTCCTCGGGCGAGGTGACGCCGCCCGGGTAGCGGCAGCCGATGCCGACGACGGCGATGGGCCCGTGGGCGCGTTGCTCGTTCTCGCGCAGCCGGCGCCGCGCCTCCCGCAGGTCCGCGGTCGTCCGCCTGAGATAGTCGAGCAGTTGCTCTTCGGTGTTCACCAGCGCGCCGTCCGATCGAGATCGAAAGTGGGCCTCGGTCCTGCGGGCTGCCCCCGGACCGTCTCCGGGGCGGGCTCCCTGTCCCCGCTTCCCGCTCCGCCGCCGGAGGCCGGGGCCGTCCCGTCATCCGCGGTGGACCGGCGCCCGGCGTCGGCCGCGAGGGATCGCGAGGCGGGGGGAAGCCCGCACACCGGGTGCATGCGGGCGGTTCCGACAACGCGGCGAGACGCCGCGGCCGTCGTCGGGCGCTCGCCGGGGATTACGGGAGCGACATTAGGCAGGGGGGCTCGGCGCCTGATACCCCTACGGCCCCCAGGTGCCCCCCCAACCGGTACGGGTACGGAGCCGGACTCCGTACCGGCACGGGGCCGGCCGGAGTCAGGAGGCCGCCGGAGTCAGGAGCGGGGCGGGACAGCGCCGGGCGGGATCGGGAGCCGGGCTCGACGCGGGAACTGGAACCCGGCCCCGAGCGGGGACGCCGAAACGGAACCCGGCCCGGCGCGGGCGCCGGAACAGGACACGGGCCCGACGGGCTCCGGGACGGCGGCGGGAGCGCCCGGACGTGACCTGATTCACGCGCGCCGCGGCGTGTTTCCATTCTTCACCTCCCCGTAAATTCATCGGCCGAGTAAAACCCTCGCCAAGCAGGCACTATGGGCACGGAGGGCCCGCAAGGGCCTGGTTGACAACGTTGGCATCGCTCTATAGCGTCTCTGGCCTCCATGCCCGAGAAGCCGTAAAACTGTCCCGGAATGCCCCGACGAGCCGGATCGATTCACGCCATAACCGGCTTGAGATGGGGCTTTTCCGGACCTGGACTCCGCACCACCGAGGAGAACCGGAGCACGAAAGGGCCGTCCACGGCGACGACGGTCCTCGCACCACTGCGAGAAAGGCAGGACGCCGGACCAGGGCCGGTTCCGGTGGACCACTCCTGCCCCGGCACCAGCGATTCCGCAGGCGTAGTTGGACACAGGGGGGAACACCATGCGCCTTTTCGACCGCTCCAATGATTTGCACATACTTAACGAGGCGTTTACCGAGAGCGCGCACGGAAACGGCCGACTGGTGATCATCACGGGTGGCCCGGGCTCCGGGAAGACGCGACTCCTGCATGAATTCCTCGACACTCCGGACCGATTAGGAGCCCGCATACTGCAGGGCACGGTGTGCCCCACCGAACAAAACCAGCCGATGAGCCTGTTGCGGAAATTGCTGCGCAGCCACGGGGTGGAGCCCGCGCCCTCGGCCCTGGTACGCCCGGCGGGGCGGCCCCGGGAGACCGTCCCGCCGTCCGGGGGGCACCGGCGCAGGGCGGCGCGCGCGGATCCGGAACAGAGGACGGCCGAGGCGCTGCTGCGGCTCGCCGAGGGCGAACGCCCCCTGGTGGTCGCCGTGGACGACGCCCACCTCATGGACCGGGTCTCGCTGCGCGCCGTCGTCCATCTGCTGCACCGAAGCCGTTTCCGGCGGATCCTGGTGGTGTGCGCGGCGTCCGGCCAGCCCGACGCCGCCCGCTCGGTCGCGTACACCGAGCTGATCCGCCAGCCGCACCGCCGGGTGCGCCTCGGTCCTCTGTCGGAACGGGGAGTCGGCGAGCTGATCGCCGCTCAGACCGGTTCGCCCCGGCCCGCCGAGGTGGGCCGGGCGTTCCACCGGGCGACCGCCGGCAACCCGCTACTGGTGCACGCGCTGCTCGACGACAGTGCTCGTTTCGGCCATCAGCTCGAACGGCCCGTCGCCAGCACCGCGTACCGTCAGGCGGTGCTGTCCCTGGTGCACCGCGGCGAGCCGCGCCACATACGGGTGATCCGGACGCTCGCCGCGCTGGCCGCCCCGACCTCGGTCGCGATCGTCGCCCAGCTCGCGGACACCCCGCCGGCCGGCGTCGAGGAGGCGGTCGAGGCCCTCAACTCGGTCGGGCTGCTGAACGGCCCTGTCTTCCGCCACCCGATCGCGGCGACCGCCGTGCTGGAGGACATGGACCCCGCCGCCCGGGCCGAGCTGCACGCGCGGATCGCCCGGCTGCTGTACCGCTGCGGCGCGCCCGCCCGTGACGTGGCCCGTCATCTGCGCGCCGCCGACCGGGTCCCGAACCCCTGGGGCGCGGGGGTGCTGCGCACCGCGGCGGAACAGGCCCTGGCGGCGGACGACGTGGAGCTGTGCAGCGGGTACCTCCAGCTGGTGCTGCGGGACTGCGCCGACGAGCGGGAGCGCAACGTGCTGTCGGCCGCCCTCGCGCGGGCGGAGTGGCGCACCAACCCGGCCGCGGCGGGCACCCATCTGGAGCCGCTGCGGCGGGCCGCGCTGGACGGCGCCCTGAGCACGCGCGACACCGCCAGCGTGCTGCGGCACATGCTGTGGCAGGGCGACACGGAACTGGCCGCCGAGACCGTGGCCGCGCTGGTGCCCGCGCGTTCCCCGGACGACGCCCGGATCCTGGCCGAGGTGGAGTTCGTACGGCAGTGGTTCTACGGTGTCGCGCTGCCCACCAGAACCGCGCACCCGGCCGGGCTCGACCCGCGTGGACACGTGTCGGCCTGCCGGAGCGGCGGACTGGCCGCCCAGGTCGCCATGCTGGTCGGCGGAACCGCCACCGACGAATCCGCGGCGGCGGTGGCCCAGGCGCTCCAGGGCCATCAACTCGACCATCTCAACCTGGAGTTGGTGGCGATGGCGCTGCTCGCGATCGCCCACGCGGACCGGCCCGCGGTGGCCGCGGAGGCGTGCGACGCGCTGCTGGAGTGCGCCGCGGAGCGGCGGGCGACCACCTGGCAGGCGCTGCTCGGCAGCGTCCGGGCGGAGATCGCCCTGCTGCGGGGGGACATGACGACCGCGGCACAGGGGGCCCGGCGGGCGCTGGGCAGCCTGCACGACCAGAGCTGGGGGGTGCTCGCCGGTCTCCCGCTGTCCACGGCGATCTTCGCGCACACCGCGATGGGCTCCTACGACGAGGCGGAGGAACTGCTCAGGCGGGACGTTCCGGAGCCGATGTTCCGTACCGTCTTCGGCATCCAGTATCTGCGGGCCCGGGGCCACCACTATCTCGCCACCGACCGGCCGTTCGCGGCCCTGAACGACTTCGAGACGTGCAGCCAGCTGATGCGGCAGGGGAATTCGAGCCTGCAGAAGGGCATCCCCTGGCGGTCCGACCTGGCCCTGGCCCATCTGCGGATCGGCAAGGCCGGAACGGCGCGGAAGTGGGCGGAGGAGCAGCTGAGGCTGCCCGGCGGCCACAGCTCCCGGGCCCGGGCGATGGGGCTGCGCATGCTGGCGGCGACCAGCAAGCCGCATCGCCGGACCACGTTGCTGCGCGAGACGGTCGACCTGCTCAAGGCGTGCGGCGACCAGCACACGCTGGCCCAGGCGTACGCCGATCTCTCCGCGGCCCACTATGAGCTGGGCGAGTACGCGCGGGCCCGCCTGGTCGCCCGTCAGGCGGCCCGCGAGGCGGAGGCGTGCAGCGTCGAGTCCCCGGTCGACGCGCATCTGCTGGAGGACCCCGCCGCGCAGTCGGAGGCGTCCGCGGCGAAGGGCGACCCCGCCCTGCTGAGCGACGCGGAGTGCCGGGTCGCGGGCCTGGCCGCGCTGGGCTACACCAACCGCGAGATCAGCGGCCGGCTGCACGTCACGATCAGCACGGTGGAGCAGCACCTCACCCGCGTCTACCGCAAGCTCAACGTGGCCAGCCGGTCCGAGCTGCCGTCGAAGATGCTGGAGCACCGCATCCCGAAGCTGTCCGACCGCTGGGCCACCACCCACTCCCCCGCCGGCTGACCACGGGCCGTACGCGGTGGGGCCACCGGCGGCTCGGACCGCGTACGACCGGATGGGCTGGCCGGGTACGACCGGGCGGAGCGGAGCGGCCGCGCGCCCGGGGGCGGGGCTGCCGCGCGGCCCGACCGGGGGATCACGTTCCCCGGCCGGGCCGCCCGTCGGACTACCCGGCCCGTCGGGCCGACAGGCCCGTCGAGGCGCGGGCCAGCGCCACGGTGGCCTGCCGCAATTGCGCACGGGTCCGCCTCAACTCGTCCTCGACCCGCACCAGTTCGCTACGCACCGCCGCCACCGGGCGGAGTTCGCCCCGGCGGCAGGCGTCCGCCCGCTCCCAGGCGTCCGCCCAGCCCTGAAGCTGCTTCCCGGTGGCGTTCCCGCAGTGCCGGACGAAGTTCAGCAACAGGTCCTTGGCGGGCATCCGTCCGCGCAGCACCGCGCCGACGGTGCTCCTCGGCAGCAGGCTCACCCTGGTTCCGGCGTCCACATAGGCCCTCTCTTCCAGTTCCCGCAGCGTGGGATTGCCGTTCTCCCGACGCAGATGCTCCATCACGCGGATGAGCTGCGAGGGCTCGGTGATGAACTGCGGCGGCACCACCACGCGCGGCGCCCCGCCTGCGCGGCCGGACACCTGGCGGTCGGCCCGGACGCCAGCAGACCCGCGGCGATCAGCAGGACGACGACCACCACGACCACGGCCGGCCCCGGCAGCGGTTGGCCACCGGTCACCGCCGGGGTCTCGACGCAGTTCGCCCGCGCGGGCTCGCTCTTCTTCAATTCGCATGCCTCCTCGGCTCGTTGCCACTCGACACCGAGGCTCCCGAGCGTCGTCCGCCGGCCTTGCAGAGCCGAGGGACAGGGAGCCCCGCCTTACCTTCGAGCCCTTCAACGAGCGCCGACAAGGCCATTCTCCCGCGCCGTTTCATCCTGTCCCGGCTCTTCTGAAACGCGCCGTGACCGTTTCCGCAGGCCGTTCCCGGCCGCTCGCCCGGAGGGGCGGGGGTCGTGGGTCCCGTGTCCCGCTTCGGCGGATCATCGAGCCTTGAGCCCGGGGCCGCTCCCTGCTGAAGTGGATCCCACGAATCCCGGCGGGTGGTCGGCCAAGGGTTCAGGTGCCACGGGGCAACTTCGCGCCCCCGCGGTGCTTCGTGCTCCTGCGGTATTTCGCCTCCCGGGGATACGGCCGCGGTCGTCCGGCGCCTTTCCGCGCCCCCGTGTGCCCTGGGCGCCGGCCGGGGGCGATCAGCGGTCTGCTCGGGCTGAGCCTTTCCGATCTGCGGCTTCCCCGGCCGTTGCCACTCGACACAACAGGGGAATCGGTCGTATGCCGTTGCAGCGGCGGACGGCCATGGGCGGGGTCCGGCGGCCCGGACCCCGCCCGTTCATCGCCTCGTCCCGCGCCCGGACGGAAGCCAGGCCCCGGCGGATCGGGGCTCAGTCGAAGCTGCCGAGTTCCTCGTCGAGGATGCCGAAGAGTTCGTCGGCGGTGGCCGCTTCCAGCCCGGCCCCGTCGTCCGCCGCGCCACCGGTCGCGGGGTCGTGCCAGGCGGCGGCGCCGTCCCAGCGGGCGCTGAGGGCCCGGAGGCGGGCCGCCACCCGGGCGCGCTGTTCCTCGTCGTGGCCGGTGGACTCAAGGGCGGCGCCCAGCAGCGTCTCCAGGCGCGCCACTTCGGCCTCGACGTCGACGGGGTCGCCGTCGCCCTCCCCGGCCCCGGGTGCGCCCAGTTCCTCGTACAGATGGCGGGCGAGGGCCTCGGAGGTGGGGTAGTCGAAGGTGAGCGTGGTGGACAGGCGCAGCCCGGTCTCGGCGCCGAGCCGGTTGCGCAGTTCGAGGGCGGCGAGGGAGTCCACGCCGAGGTCGCCGAGGGGGCGTTCGGGGTCGACGGCGCTGCCGGAGCCGTGTCCGAGGACGTCGGCCACATGGCCGCACACCGTGTCGACCAGCAGCCGCCGCGCGTCCGCGACGCCGAGGCCGGCCAGGCGCCGGGGCAGTGACTGCGCCGTGTCCGGTGCGGCGTCGGCCGTCCGGGCGGTGCGGCGGGCGGGGGCCCGGGTCGGCGCCAGGGCGCGGACCAGGGCGGGCGCGTCCTCGGTGATCTGGACGCGGACCGGCAGGACCAGCGGGCCGTCGGTGGTCAGGGCCTGGTCGAACAGGGAGAGCGCCCGGTCTGCGGGGAGCGGCAGGATGCCGTCCCGGGCCAGTCGGCGCAGCTCGGTCGCGCCGAGCCCGGCCGCCATGCCCTCGCCGGTGTCCCACAGCCCCCAGCCCAGGGACAGAGCGGGCAGGCCCCGGGCCCGCCGGTGGGCGGCGAGGGCGTCCAGGAAGGCGTTGCCCGCCGCGTAGTTGGCCTGCCCGGCGGCCCCGAGGGTCCCCGCCGCGGACGAGAAGAGGACGAAGGCGTCCAGGTCGAGCTCGCGGGTCAGTTCATGGAGGTGCCACGCGGCGTCGGTCTTGGGCCGCATCACCGTCTCGACGCGGTCGGGGGTGAGGTCGGTGAGCAGTCCGTCGTCCAGGACTCCCGCGGCGTGCACCACGGCGGTCAGCGGGTGCGCGTCCGGTACGGAGGCCAGCAACTCGGCCAGGGCGGCGCGGTCGGTGGTGTCGCAGGCCGCGACCGTCACCCGTGCGCCCGACGCGACGAGCTCCTCGTACGCGCCCGGGTCCGTTTCCGGGGTCCGGCCGCCGCGCCCGACCAGCAGCAGATGGCGGACGCCGTGGTGTTCGGCCAGGTGCCGGGCGAGCAGGCGGCCGAGGCTGCCGGTGCCTCCGGTGATGAGGACGGTGCCCTCGGGGTTGAGCGGTGTCGGGGGCGGGGTCCCCGGTATCGAGGTGCGGGCGAGTTCCGGCACGTGCGCCGTGCCGCCGCGCAGGGCGAGTTCGGGCCTGCCGGTGGCGACGGCGGCGGGCAGTGCGGCGACCGAGGCGGGGTCGCCGTCGGTGTCGGCCAGCACGAACCGTCCGGGGTGTTCGACGGCGGCGGCCCGTACCAGGCCCCAGACCACGGCCTGGGCCGGGTCCGGCGGCCCGTCGACGGCGACCGCGCGCCGGGTGACGACCACCAGCGGCTCGTCGTCCGGCCGCTCGGCGAGATGCTCCTGGAGCGCGGCGAGGGTGCGTACGGCGGTCTCGCGGGCGAGGGCCGGCAGGTCGCCGCCTTCCGGGGCGGTGTCCGCCGCCGCGGACAGGATCCGGGGTGCGGCGGCGGTCGCCCCGGCGGGGACGTCCAACCGGTTCCAGCGCAGGGTGAACAGGTCGCCGGGCGCGGGCGCCGCCGCGTTCAGCTGCTCGGCCGTGACCTGGCGGACGCGCAGCGACGCCGCCTCGGCGACCGGTGCGCCCGTGCCGTCGTAGAGGCGCAGGGTCATGTGGTCGGCGCCGTGCGGGGTGAGCCGGAGCCGCAGGACGGTGGCTCCGGTGGCGTACAGGGTGACGCCCTCCCAGGAGAAGGGCAGGGTCATCACGGTCGGGTCCTGGCCGTCGAGCAGGTCGATGGCGTGCAGCGCGGAGTCCAGCAGCGCCGGGTGCAGTCCGAAGCCGCCGGCCGGGTCGGGACCGGGGTCCGTGCCGGAGTCGGGGCCGGCGCCGGGCAGGGCGAGTTCGGCGCAGACCTCGTCGCCGATCCGCCAGGCGGCGCGCAGGCAGCGGAACGTGGGGCCGTAGTCGTAGCCCTGTTCGGCGAGGTGGTCGTAGGTGCCGGTGACGTCGACGGGGACGGCGCCCCGGGGCGGCCAGGCCGTCTCGGGGGCCGGTTCGGGCACGGTCCGGGGGGTGAGGACGCCGGTGGCGTGCCGAGTCCAGTCCGCGTCGGCGGCCTCCGGGCGGGCGTGCACCGTCAGCCGCCTGCGCCCGTCGGCGTCGGGGGCCTCGGCGGCGACCTGGATCTGGACGAACCCGTGCCCGGGCAGGGTCAGGGGGCGTTCCAGGGTGAGTTCCTCCAGCTGCGGGCAGCCGGCGCGGTCGCCCGCCTGGAGGGCGAGTTCGACGAAGGCGCTGCCGGGGACGAGGATGACGCCCGCGACCGCGTGGTCGGCCAGCCAGGGGTGCGTGGACAGGGAGAGACGGCCGGTCAGCGCGACGGTTCCGGCGGCGGCCAGGGTGACGGCGGCGCCGAGCATCGGGTGCCCGGCCGAAGCCCCGTCCGTCCCGTCGGCGCGGACCGCGCCGGGGCCGTCGGTGAGCCACAGCCGCCGCCGCTGGAAGGCGTACGTCGGCAGCTCGACGCGGCGGACCGCGACGCCGGCGAAGGTCCGCCGCCAGTCGACGGTCAGGCCGCGGACATGGGCGGTGCCGAGGAGCGCGGCGAACGCGGCCTCCTCGTCGCGGTCGCGGCGCAGGGCCGGGACGAAGGCCGACCGCTCCGGGTCGGCGACGGCCTGCGCGCCCATGGCCGACAGGACGGCGTCGGGGCCGAGTTCGAGGAAGGTGCGCACGCCGTCGGCCTCCAGGGCGCGGACCGCGTCGCCGAACCGGACGGCCTCGCGGGCGTGGCGCACCCAGTACTCGGGCGAGCACAGCTCGTCCTCGGTGGCGTGGGCGCCGGTGACGTTCGAGACGAGCGGGATCGCGGGCGCGGCGTAGCGCAGTTCGCGGGCGGTCTTCTCGAACTCGGCGAGCATCGGGTCCATCAGCGGCGAGTGGAAGGCGTGGCTGACCCGCAGCCGCTTGACGCGGCGGCCGGGGAAGGCGGCGGCGACGGCGTCCACGGCGGCCCGGGCGCCGGAGACGACGACGGCCCGGGGGCCGTTGACGGCGGCCACGGACACCTCGGGGCCCAGGTGCGGCAGCACCTCGTCCTCGGTCGCGTCCACGGCGAGCATCGCGCCGCCGGCGGGCAGGGACTGCATGAGCCGGCCGCGCGCGGTGACCAGCCGGGCGGCGTCCGCGAGGTCCCAGACGCCGGCGGCGTGGGCGGCGGCCAGTTCCCCGATGGAGTGGCCGGCCAGCCGGTCGGGCCGGAGGCCGTACGCCGTCAGCAGGCGGTGGAGGGCGGTCTCCACGGCGAACAGGGCGCTCTGCGTGTAGAGGGTGCGGTCGAGGCACTCCGCGTCCTCGGTGCCGGGCGCGGCCCACATCACCTCGCGCAGCGGGCGGTCCAGGTGGGCGTCGAGGGCCGCGCACACCTCGTCCAGGGCCTCCCGGAAAACGGGGTGGGCGTCGTACAGGCCGCGGCCCATGCCGGGGCGCTGGGCGCCCTGCCCGGTGAAGAGGAACGCGGTCCGGCCGGCGACGGGACGGCCGCGTACGACGGTGTCGGCGCGACGGCCTCCGGCCAACGCGTCCAGTCCGGCGAGGAGTTCGTCCCGGTCGCGGGCGACGACGGCGGCGCGGTGGGTGAGGGCGGCGCGTTCGGTGGCCAGTGCGCGGGCGAGGTCGGTGATCCGCTCGTCGGCGGCGGTGCGCAGCCGGGCGGCCTGTGCGGCCAGGGCCTCGGGGGTGGCCCCGGAGACGACCAGGGGCAGCAGCGGGGCGTGGTGCTCGGACCCCGGGTCGCCCGGCGGGTCCTCGTCGGGGGCCTCCTCCAGGATCACATGCGCGTTGGTCCCGCTGATCCCGAACGACGACACCCCCGCACGCCGGGGACGATCCCCCCGCACCCACTCCCGCCCCTCCGTCAACAACCGCACCCGCCCCGCACCCCAGTCCACCTTCCGCGACGGCTCATCCACATGCAACGTCGCCGGCAACCACCCCTCCCCCATCGCCAACACCATCTTCATCACACCCGCCACACCCGCAGCCGCCTGCGCATGCCCCACATTCGACTTCACCGAACCCAACCACAACGGATCCCCACCCTCACGATCCCGCCCGTACGTCGCCAACAACGCCTGCGCCTCGATCGGATCCCCCAACACCGTCCCCGTCCCATGCGCCTCCACCACATCCACCCCACCACCCGACACACCCGCAACCGCCAGAGCCTGACGAATCACCCGCTGCTGCGCCGGACCATTCGGCGCCGTCAACCCATTCGACGCACCATCCTGATTCACCGCCGAACCCCGCACCACCCCCCACACCCGATGCCCCCACCGCCGCGCATCCGACAACCGCTCCAACACCAGCACACCGGCGCCCTCGGACAGCGCCGTGCCGTCCGCCGCCTCGGCGAAGGACTTGGCACGGCCGTCGGCGGCGAGGTTGCGCTGCCTGCTGAAGTCCACGAACGTGTCGACGGTCGACATCACGGACACGCCTCCGGCCAGGGCCAGGGTGCACTCCCCCCGCCGCAGCGCCTGCGCCGCCAGATGCAGCGCCACCAGCGACGACGAGCACGCCGTGTCCACGGTGAGCGCCGGGCCCTCCAGACCCAGGGTGTAGGCGACCCGGCCGGAGACCACGCTGCCGAGGCTGCCGTTGCCGAGGTAGTCGCGTACGGACTCGGGGACGTCGCGCAGCCTGCTGCCGTAGTCGTGGTACATGACCCCGGCGAAGACGCCGGTGCGGCTGCCGCGCACGGAGTGCGGGTCGATGCCTGCCCGTTCCAGCGCCTCCCAGGAGGTCTCCAGCAGCAGTCGCTGCTGCGGGTCCATGGCGAGGGCCTCGCGGGGGCCGATGCCGAAGAAGTCGTGGTCGAAGTCGGCGGCGTCGTGGAGGAATCCGCCCGCGCGGGTGGAGCAGTGGCCGGGCTTGCCGGGCTCCGGGTCGTAGAGGGCGTCGAGGTTCCAGCCCCGGTCGTCGGGGAACGCGCCGATGGCGTCCACGCCGTCGGCCAGCAGCCGCCACAGCTCCTCGGGCGTGGTGACGCCGCCCGGGTAGCGGCAGGCCATGCCGACGATCGCCACCGGCTCGTCCGGTTCGTGCGCGGCCCCGGGGACGACGGCGCCGGTCCCGGTGGCGTTCTCGGCCTCCTCGGCGTCCGCGCCGAAGAGTTCCGCCTTCAGGTACCTCACCAGGGCGTCGGCGTCGGGGTGGTCGAAGACGAGGGTGGCGGGCAGCCGCAGATCGACGGCGTTGCCGATGCGGTTGCGCAGCTCGACCGCGGTCAGCGAGTCGAAACCGGCCTCGCGGAACGAGCGGCGCGGGTCCAGCACCATGTCCGCGCCGTGCCCGAGGACGGCCGCGACATGGGTGCGGACCAGTTCCATGAGCGCCGCGTCGCGTTCGGCGGCGCCGAGGGCGGCCAGCCGTTCGGCGGCGGAGACGGCGGTGGCGCGGGAGGCCGCGGCACGCCGGGCGGGCGCGGGCACCAGGCCGCGCAGCACGGCCGGGAGGCCGTCGGCGCCGCGCAGGGCGCGCGGGTCCAGGCCGACGGGCAGCAGCAGCGGTGCGTCGGCGCCGAGCGCGGCGTCCAGCAGCCGCAGCGCCTCCTCGGTGGGCAGGGGCCGGACCCCGGCGCGCGCCATGCGTTCCACGTCGGCGTCGCCGAGGTGGGCGGTCATTCCGGTGCGCTGTTCCCAGAAGCCCCAGGCGAGGGAGAGCCCGGGCAGGCCCTGGGCCCGCCGGTGGGCGGCGAGGGCGTCGAGGAAGGCGTTGGCGGCGGCGTAGCCGGACTGGCCCGCGCCGTCGACCGTGCCCGCGGCCGAGGAGAACAGGACGAACGCCGACAGGTCCAGGTGCGCGGTCAGTTCGTGCAGGTGCCAGGCGGCGTCCGCCTTGGGCCGCAGGACGGCGTCCAGGCGCTCGGGGGTCTGGTCGGTCAGCAGTCCGTCGTCCAGCACGCCGGCGAGGTGGACCACGGCGGTCAGCGGGCGCTCGTCGGGCAGGCCGGCCAGCAGCGCGGCCAACTGGTCGCGTTCGGCGGCGTCGCAGCGGGCCACGACGACCTCCGTGCCGCGCTCGGCGAGGTCGCCGAAGTCGTCGGAGGCGGTGCCGCTGCGCCCGGCCAGGACGAGGCGGCGCACCCCGTGCCGGGTCGCCAGGTGCCGGGCGACCACCGCGCCGAGCACGCCGGTTCCGCCGGTGATGAGCACGGTGCCCTCGGGGTCGAAGGAGCCGCCGGGGACGGTGGGTGACACGCCGTCGGAGCCGGGCGCGGCGGCATCGGGGCCGGACGCGGCCGCGTCGGAGACGGACGTGGCGGCTCGCGCCGGTACGGCGGCGTGGGTCAGCCGGGGAACCCGTACGACGCCGTCGCGCAGGGCCAGTTGGGGTTCGCCGCCGGCCGCGGCGGCGCGCACGGCCGCGGCGACCCGGTCGTCGGTGCCGGTGCGGTCGGCATGGTCCGTGCGGTCGACGTGCTCGACGTGGTCCGTGCGGTCGGCATGATCCGTGTGGTCGACGGAGTCCACCAGGACGAAGCGGTCGGGATGTTCCCCCTGGGCGGCGCGGACGAGACCCCACACGGCGGCGCCCGCCAGGTCGGTGACGTCCTCCGCGCCGGTGGCGACCGCGCCGTCGGTGAGCACCAGCAGCCGCGCCCCGGCCGTACGGTCGTCCGCCAGCCAGTCGCGCAGGGCGGCGAGGACCCGTCCGGTCGCCGCGCGCACCCCGGTCACCGGGTCGGCCCCGCCGCCGGTGACCGGCAGGACCGCCCAGTCGGGCACCGTGTCCAGCGCGGCCGTGCCCCGCTCGTCCAGTACGGCGTACGCGGGTGTGTCGGCCGCCGGTACGGGCAGTGCCGGCCAGTCCAGCCGGTACAGGTCGTCGTCGCGGACCGGGGCGGCCAGGGCCGCCGGGTCGACCGGCCGGGAGACCAGGGCCTCCACGGCGGCGACCGGGGCGCCGGTCGGGTCGGCCAGGTCCAGGGAGAGCGTGTCGCCGCCCCGGATGCGGACCCGCAGCGCGGTGGCGCCGGACGCGTACAGCGACACTCCGGTCCAGGCGAACGGCAGCCGGGTCGCCCCCTGCCCGCGCGCGCCGAGGCCGTCGGCGTGCAGCGCGGCGTCGAACAGGGCCGGGTGCAGGCCGAAGGAGCCTGCCTCGACGGGGAGTTCGACCTCGGCGAAGGTCTCGTCCCCGCGCCGCCAGGCCGCGCGCAGGCCCTGGAAGGCGGGCCCGTAGTCGTAACCGAGACCGGCCAGGTCGGCGTAGGCCTCGTCCACCGGCACCGGCTCCGCGCCCCGGGGCGGCCACTCCGCGAGGTCGAAGCCGGGCGGGGCGGTCTGCGGGGCGAGCAGTCCGGTGGCGTGCGCGGTCCACGCGGTGTCGTCGGCGCCCTCGGGGCGGGAGTGGACGGTCAGCGCGCGGTGTCCGTCCTCGTCGGCGGCGGCCACGTGCACCTGGAACTGCGCCGCCGCCCGGCCGGGCAGCACCAGCGGCGTCTGGAGGGTGAGTTCGGCGACATGGCCGTGCCCGAGCTCGTGGCCGGCGCTCAGCGCCAGCTCCACCAGTGCGGTGCCGGGCAGCAGGACGGCGCCCGCGACCGCGTGGTCGGCCAGCCAGGGCGTGGTGGACGCGGAGAGCCTGCCGGTGAACAGGGTGCCGCCCCCGGCGACCGGGACCGCCGCGCCCAGCAGCGGATGCGTGACGGTCTGGAGCCCGGCGGCGGTGACGTCTCCGGAGGCGGCGGACCGGCCCAGCCAGAGGCGCTCGCGCTGGAACGGGTACGTGGGCAGGTCGGCGGCGCGCACCGGCATTCCGGCGAACACCTCCGACCAGTCGACCGGGACGCCCGCCACGAACGCCTCGCCGAGCGAGGTGAGCAGCCGCCCGGCCCCGCCGTCGTCGCGGCGCAGCGAGCCCAGCCCGGTGACGGCGGTCCCGGCGGCGTCGGCGGTCTCCTCGACGCTGTGCAGCAGCACCGGGTGCGGGCTGCACTCGACGAAGACCCCGTAGCCGTTGTCGAGCAGGGACCGGGTGGCCGGCTCGAACAGCACGCTCTGGCGCAGATTGGTGTACCAGTAGTCGGCGGTCAGCGCGGTGGTGTCCAGCACGGCGCCGGTGACGGTGGAGTAGAACGGCACGTCGGCGGCTCGGGCCCGGACGCCCGCGAGGTCGGCGAGCAGCCGCTCGCGGATCGACTCGACGTGGGCGCAGTGCGATGCGTAGTCCACCGGCAGCCGCTTGGCCCGGCCGCCGTCCGCGACGATCGTCTCGCGCAGCGCGTCGAGCACGTCGGCGTCGCCGGAGAGCACCACCGACGAGGCGCCGTTGACCGCGGCCACGGCGACCCGTCCGTCGTGGGCGGCGACGAGTTCACGCGCCCGGGACTCGGGCAGTGCCACCGACATCATGCCGCCGCGGCCGGAGACGCCGTTCCCGGCGGCGGGCCCGGAACCGGTGGGCCCGGAGCCGTCGGTCCCGGAAGGACCGTTCCCGGCGGCGGGCCCGGAGAGCACCTCCGCGATGGCCCGGCTGCGCAGGGCCACCACGCGGGCCCCGTCGGACAGGCTCAGCGCGCCCGCCACGCAGGCGGCGGCGATCTCGCCCTGGGAGTGGCCGATGACGGCGGCGGGGCGCACCCCGTGCGCGCGCCACACCTCGGCCAGCGAGACCATGATCGCCCAGAGCGCGGGCTGGACCACGTCCACCCGTTCCATGGGACGGCGCTCCCGTACGGTCCCGAGCAGGTCCCAGTCGGTGAAGGGGGCGAGCGCCTCGGCGCAGTCGGCCATGCGGGCCGCGAACACCGGTGAGGCGTCGAGCAGTTCGGCGGCCATGCCGGTCCACTGGGAGCCCTGTCCGGGGAAGACGAACGCGATCCGGGACTCCCCCGCCGGTGCGCCGCGCACCACGTCGGACGTCTGGTCGCCCTCGGCCAGGGCGGTGAGGCCCGCGGTGACGGCGGGCAGGTCGGCGCCGGTGACGACGGCCCGCCGGTCCAGGGCGGCGCGGGTGGTGGCCAGGGCGTAGGCGACGTCGGGGACGGGGTCGGCGCCGGGGCTCTCCAAGTGGTCCAGGACGCGGCGCGCCTGGGCGGCCAGGGCCGGTTCGTCCCGGGCGGACAGCACCAGCGGCAGCGGCCGGTCCCAGACGGGTTCCGCGGCGCGCGGCTCGGGTTCGGGGGCCGCCTCGACGATGACGTGGGCGTTGGTGCCGGAGATGCCGAAGGAGGACACGGCGGCGCGGCGGGGTTCCCCGGCGTCGGGCCAGTCGCGGGCCTCGCCGAGGAGTTCGACGGCGCCGGACTCCCAGTCGACCTGGGTGGTGGGGTGTTCGGCGTGCAGGGTCTTCGGCAGCCGGCCGTGCCGTATGGCCATCACCATCTTGATGACGCCCGCGACGCCCGCGGCGGCCTGGGTGTGGCCGAGGTTGGACTTGACCGAGCCCAGCCAGAGCGGTTCGCCGGCGGACCGGTCCTGCCCGTAGGTGGCGAGCAGGGCCTGGGCCTCGATGGGGTCGCCGAGCGGGGTGCCGGTGCCGTGCGCCTCCACGGCGTGCACCTGGTGGGGTTCCAGGCGGGCGTCGGCGAGCGCGGCA
The DNA here is from genome assembly GCF_037034285.1 of Streptomyces tyrfis. NCBI lineage: Bacteria > Bacillati > Actinomycetota > Actinomycetes > Kitasatosporales > Streptomycetaceae > Streptomyces > Streptomyces tyrfis. The sequence goes on from NZ_JBAGJZ010000018.1 coordinate 109,860, forward strand.
CGGATGACGCGTTGCTGGGAGGGGCCGTTGGGGGCGGTCAGCCCGTTGGAGGCGCCGTCCTGGTTGACGGCGGAGCCGCGTACGAGCGCCAGGACGCGGTGGCCGTTGCGGCGGGCGTCGGAGAGCCGTTCCAGCAGCAGCATGCCCGCGCCCTCGCCCCAGCCGGTGCCGTCCGCGCCCTCCGCGAAGGACTTGCAGCGGCCGTCCAGGGCGAGCCCGCGCTGGCGGGAGAAGTCGATGAAGGTGTCCGGGGTGGACATCACGGTGACGCCGCCGGCCAGGGCGAGGGAGCATTCGCCGGTGCGCAGGGCCTGTACGGCCAGGTGGAGGGCGACCAGCGAGGAGGAGCAGGCGGTGTCGACGGTGACGGCCGGGCCCTCCAGGCCGAGGGTGTAGGAGACGCGGCCGGAGGCGACGCTGCCGAGGTTTCCGTTGCCGAGGTAGCCCTCGACGCCCTCGGGCACGTCGGTGAGCCAGCTGCCGTAGTCGTGGTACATGACCCCGGCGTAGACGCCGGTGCGGCTGCCGCGCAGGGTGTGCGGGTCGATGCCGGCGCGTTCGAACGCCTCCCAGGCGGTCTCCAGCAGCAGCCGCTGCTGCGGGTCCATGGCGAGGGCCTCGCGCGGGCTGATGCCGAAGAACCCGGGGTCGAAGCGCGGGGCGTCGTAGAGGAATCCGCCCTCGCGGACGTGGGTCCGGCCCGGGGCGTCGGGGTCGGGGTCGTAGATGGCCTCGACGTCCCAGTCGCGGTCCTCGGGGAAGTCGCCCACGGCGTCCACGCCGGCGTCGACCAGCCGCCACAGCTGTTCGGGGGTGCTGACGCCGCCGGGGTAGCGGCAGCTCATGGCGACGACGGCGACGGGTTCGTGCGCTGCTTCGGCGATCCGGTCGTTCTGCCGGCGCAGCCGCTCGTTCTCGAGCATGGCCTCGCGCAGCGCCTCGACGATCTGCTCGACGGATGTGTCCACGGTCGGTGTCGCTCCCTGCTGGCTCGGCGGCGCCGGGTGATGCGGTGAAGGCGCGGTTGACGGCGGTGGTGCGGCGGCGGAGGTACGCCGGTGGGGCGGGGTGGTGGGGAGTCCGGCGCCGGACGCGGGGCGCGGTCCGGAGCCGGAACGGGTCACTGGGGGCTGGTGCGGTTGAGCGCGGCGCGCACCAGGTCGGCGACGCCCATGGACTTGATGTCCATGACCGGGTCGGCGGGGGCCGCGGACGGGGCCGGTTCGGACAGCTTCAGCAGCCCGTCGAGCAGTCCGGCCTCGCGGATGCGGGCGATGGGGATGCGGTCGAGGAGGGCCCGCACCTCGTCGTCGCCCCGGCGGTCGGGCAGGCCGGTGCCGTGGTCCGCTCCGGCGTCCGGGGCGGCGGCGGGGCCGGGGTCCGGCGCGAGCCGTTCGAGCAGATGGCCGGCGAGCGCGGCCGGGGTGGCGTAGTCGAAGATGAGCGTCGACGGCAGGCGCAGTCCGCTGACGGCGTTGAGCCGGTTGCGCAGTTCGACCGCGGCGAGCGAGTCGAAGCCCAGCTCGGTGAAGGCGCGCCGCGGCCCGACGGCGGCGGGCCCGTCGTGGCCGAGGACGGCGGCGACCTCGGTGCGGACGGCCTCCAGCACGGTGTGCTCGTGGTCGGCGGGCGGCAGGGCGGCCAGGCGCTCGCCGAGGCCGCGGGCCCGGTCGTCCCGGGCGGCGGTGGCGGTGACCCCGGCCAGGGTCCGCAGCACCGGGGGCACGTCGTCGCCCCGGCGGCGCAGCGCGGCGGTGTCCAGCCGGACCGGTACGAGGGCGGGGCGGCCGGACGCCAGGGCGGCGTCGAAGAGTTCCAGGCCCTCGTCCGGGTCGAGGGCGCCGATGCCGGACCGTTCGACGCGCCGGGCGCCGCTCTCGTCGAGGGCGGCCCCCATGCCGCCGCCGGCCCACAGGCCCCAGGCGAGCGAGGCGGCGGGCAGGCCCCGGGCGGCGCGGTGGGCGGCGAGGGCGTCGAGGAAGACGTTGGCGGCGGCGTAGTTGCCCTGCCCCGAGGCGTCGACGGTGCCGGCGGCCGAGGAGAACAGCACGAAGTGCGACAGCTGCCGGTCCCGGGTCAGTTCGTGCAGATGCCAGGCGGCGTCCGCCTTGGGGCGCAGCACCGTGTCCAGGCGCTCGGGGGTGAGCGAGGTGACCAGTCCGTCGTCCAGGACGCCCGCGGTGTGCACGACGCTGTCGACGGGGTGGGCGGCCAGCAGCGCGGCGAGTGCCGTGCGGTCGGCGACGTCGCAGGCGACGACGTCGGCGTGGGCGCCCAGGGCGGCCAGGTCCGCGCGCAGTCCGTCGGCGCCGGGGGCGGCGGGGCCGCGACGCCCGGCCAGGACCAGGCGGGTGACGCCGTGCCGGGTCACCAGGTGCCGGGCCAGCAGGGCGCCGAGGCCGCCGGTGCCGCCGGTGATCAGGACGGTGCCCCAGGGGCGGCCGGTGTGCGGGGCCGCCGGGTCCCCGGCGCGCACCAGGCGCGGGGCGTGCGCCCGGCCGTCCCGCCACCGGACCTCCGGTTCGCCGGAGTCCAGGACGGCGGCCAACGCGGCGCGGTCGGGGACGGGGCCGCCGGGCCCGGTCCGGCCGACGAGCACGATCCGTCCGGGGTGCTCGGCCTGCGCGGCCCGCACCAGTCCGTGCACGGGGGCGTCGGCGAGGGCGCCGGCGGTGAGCACCAGCAGGGTGGAACCGGCCCACCGTTCGTCGTCCAGCCAGGCTCGGACGGTGCCGAGGGCGGTGGCCAGCGCGGTGCGCACGTCCGCCGGCAGCCGTTCGCCGGCGTCGCCGCTTCCGCCGTCGCCGCCGTCCGGGGCGGGCACCGGGAGGACGACGACGTCGGGCACGGAGTCGCCGATCGCGGCCAGGCCCGGGTGGGCGGGGGCGCCGAGGCCGAGGTCGTCCGGGCCGAGCACGGCCCAGGTGCGGCGGCCGGGCCGCCCGGCGGTCTCGGGGAGCGCCGTGTCCTCGACGACGTACAGGGAACGCTGCCGTCCGGTGAGCCGGTCGGGGGTGACGGGGCGGGTGGCATAGGAGGCGACGGTGGCCAGCGGCCGACCCTCGGCGTCCGTCAGGTCGAGCCGGGCGCCCGCCTCGCCCCGGGTGACGCGGACCCGGGCGGTGTGGGCCCCGGCGGTGCGGTCCGGGGCGGTGCGGGACGGCGGTCCGTGCACGGTGACGCCGGCCCAGGCGAAGGGCAGGGCGATCGCGCCGTCCGACGCCTCGTCGAAAGCGCTGCCGCGAACGTCGTCACGGGCGTCGTCGGGGGCCTCCGCGCCGGTGAGCGCGGTGGCGTGCAGGGCGGAGTCCAGCAGTGCGGGGTGCAGGACGTGCCGGGCGGCGTCCTGCCGGGCGGCGTCGGGGAGTTCGAGTTCGGCGAGGACGGCGTCGCCGTGCCGCCAGGCGGCCCGCACGCCCCGGAAGACGGGACCGTAGTCGTAGCCCTCGCCGCGCAGTCGCGGATAGAGGCCGTCGGCGTCGAGCGGAACGGCGCCGGGGGGCGGCCAGGCGCCGGCCGGGGCGGCGGGGGCGGGCGGCGCGGAGTCGGGGGCGGTGAGGGTGCCGGTGGCGTGCCGGGTCCAGTCCTCGTCCTCGGGCGCGTCGGCGGGCCGGGAGTGGATCTCCACGGTGCCGTCGGGCCGGGCGGCGACCTGGATCCGTGCCGCGCCGTCCCCGGGCAGGGCCAGCGGGGCCTGGAGGGTGAGCTCCTCCAGGACCGGACGGCCCGTCGACCGCCCCGCGTACAGAGCGAGGTCGACGAGGGCGGCGCCGGGCACCAGCACCGTGCCGAGCACGGCGTGCTGGGCCAGCACCGGGTGGGTGGCGGTGGAGATCCGGCCGGTGAAGAGCGTCCCGCCGTCGCCCGGCAGGTCGAGGCGGGCGCTGACGAAGGGGTGGTCGACGGCGGCGAGGCCGTGTCCGGCGGCGTCGCCCTTGGCGGTGGCCGTGGGCAGCCAGTACCGGCGGTGCTGGAAGGCGTAGGTGGGCAGTTCGGTGCGGCGGCCGCGGTAGCCGTCGTAGAGGACCGGCCAGTCGACGTCCGCGCCGCGGGTGTGCACGGCGGCCAGGGCGGCGAGCAGACCGGGCACCTGGGCGGCGTCCTTGCGGGCGACCGGGATGAACGCGGTCTCCTCGGCGTCCGGGAGGCAGTCCGGGCCCAGGGCAGTCAGCACGGGTGCGGCGCCGAGTTCCAGGAAGGTGTCGGCGCCCTCGGCCGCCAGGGCGCCCACGGCGTCGGCGAACCGGACGGTCTCCCTGATGTGCCGCACCCAGTAGTCGGCGGAGCCCAGTTCGGCGGCGGTGGCCCGGACGCCGGTGAGGGTGGAGACGATCGGCAGGGCCGGTTCCCCGGCCGGAATGGCCGCCATGACCCGGCGGAACTCCTCCAGCACGGGTTCCATGCGCGGTGAGTGGAAGGCGTGCGAGACGCGGAGCCGGCGGCCGGTGGCGAAGCGCGCGGCGACGGCGGCGACGGCGTCCTCGTCGCCGGAGACGACCACGGCGCGCGGGCCGTTGACCGCGGCGATGCCGCACCGCTCGCCCAGCAGCGGCCGCACCTCGTCCTCCGACGCCGGTACGGCGACCATCGCGCCGCCGTCGGGCAGCGCCTGCATGAGCCGGCCGCGCGCGGCGACGGCGGTGACGGCGTCCTGGAGCGACCACACCCCGGCGACGTGCGCGGCGGCGAACTCGCCGATGGAATGGCCGGCCAGCCAGGCGGGCCGCAGTCCGAAGGACTCCAGCAGCCGGTAGAGGGCGACCTGGGTGGTGAAGAGGGCGGCCTGGGTGTAGGCGGTCCGCTCCAGTTCCTCGGGACGGTCCCCGAGGACCACCTCGGCGAGCGGCCGTTCCAGGTGCTTGGCGAAGAGCTCGGCGGTGCGGTCGAAGTGCTCGGCGTAGACCGGGAAGGCGTCGTACCAGTCGCGGCCCATGCCGGGCCGCTGGGCGCCCTGCCCGGAGAACAGATAGGCCAGGGCGCCGTCGGTGGCGGAGCCGGTGACGAGCAGTCCGGGCGCCTCGTGCCCGTGCGCGAGGGCGTCCAGGCCCTCGGCGGCCTGCCGTTCGTCGGCGGCGAGCACGACGGCGCGGTACGGGTGGGCGGTGCGGGTGGTGGCCAGGGCCAGGCCGAGGTCGGCGGGCGCGGCGCCGGTCAGTTCCCGCAGGCGGGCCGCCTGGCCGCGCAGCGCCTCGGGCGAGCGGGCGGAGACCGGGAGGGCGAGCACGGGCGGCGGGGTGACCCGGTCCGGGCCTGCGGTCCGGGGTCCGGCGGCCTTCGGGCCCGTGGCGTCCGGCCCGGTCCCGGCGGGCGCCCCCGCGAACTCCCCCGCGACCCCCTCGGCGAACTCCTCGGCGAACTCCTCAAGGATGACATGGGCGTTGGTGCCGCTGATCCCGAAGGAGGAGACGCCGGCCCGGCGCGGACGGCCCGCCGGGGCCCAGGGCCGGGATTCCGTCAGCAGGCGCACCCGTCCGGCCTCCCAGTCGACCTGGTGCGAGGGCGCGTCGACGTGCAAGGTGCGCGGCAGGACGCCGTGCCGCATCGCCATGACCATCTTGATGATGCCCGCGACCCCGGCGGCGGCCTGGGTGTGCCCCATGTTCGACTTGATGGAGCCGAGCCAGAGGGGTTCGCCGTCGGGCCGGTCCTGCCCGTACGTGGCCAGCAGGGCCTGGGCCTCGATCGGGTCGCCCAGGGTGGTGCCGGTGCCGTGCGCCTCGACGGCGTCGACCTCGGCCGGGGCCAGGCCCGCGGCGGCCAGCGCGGCGCGGATGACGCGCTGCTGGGAGGGGCCGTTGGGGGCGGTCAGCCCGTTGGACGCGCCGTCGGAGTTGACGGCGGAGCCGCGGACCGCCGCCAGCACCCGGTGGCCGTTGCGCCGGGCGTCGGAGAGGCGTTCGACGACGAGCATGCCGACGCCCTCGCCCCAGCCGGTGCCGTCAGCCGCCGCGGCGAAGGACTTGCAGCGGCCGTCGGCGGCCAGTCCGCGCTGCCGGGCGAAGTCGACGAAGGTGTCCGGGGTGGACATCACGGTCACGCCGCCGACCAGGGCCAGGTCGCACTCGCCCTGCCGGAGCGCCTGCGCGGCCAGGTGCAGGGTGACCAGCGAGGAGGAGCACGCGGTGTCGACGGTGACGGCGGGGCCCTCCAGGCCCAGGGCGTAGGCGACCCGACCGGAGACGACGCTGCCCAGGCTGCCGTTGCCGAGGTAGGCGGCGAGGTCGTCCGGCACCTCGGTCAGCCAGCTGCCGTAGTCGTGGTACATGACGCCCGCGAACACGCCGGTGCGCGAGCCGCGCAGCGCCGCCGGGTCGATGGCGGAGCGTTCCAGCGCCTCCCAGGACACCTCCAGCAGCAGCCGCTGCTGCGGGTCCATCGCGGTGGCCTCGCGGGGGCCGATGCCGAAGAAGTCGGCGTCGAACTCGGCCGCGTCGTAGAGGAAGGCGCCCTCCCGGGCGTAGGTGCGGCCGGGGGTGCCGGGCTCGGGGTCGTACAGCGCCTCGGCGTCCCAGCCGCGGTCGTCGGGGAAGGGGCCGACCGTGTCGACGCCGTCGGCGACCAGCCGCCACAGGTCCTCCGGGGAGCGGACCCGGCCGGGGTAGCGGCAGCTCATGCCGACGATGACGATCGGGTCGTCGCCGTCGGCGGGGCGCGGGCCGGTGGCGGGCGCGGGTCGCGCCGACGGCCGGGCGGCGCCGAAGAGGGCGTCGTGGACGTGGCCGGCGAGGGCCCGCGAGGTGGGGTGGTCGAAGACGAGGGTGGCGGGCAGGCGCAGTCCGGTGACGGTGTTGAGCCGGTTGCGCAGCTCGACGGCGGCCAGGGAGTCGAAGCCGAGTTCGGTGAAGGCCCGCCCGGGGTCGATGGCGGAGGGCGCGTCGTACCGCAGCACCGCCGCGACCTCGGTGCGCACCAGGTCCAGCAGGGCGCGTTCGCGGTCGGCGGCGGGCAGCCCCGCCAGCCCGTCCCGCTCCCGGCCGGGCGCGGCGGCGGTGGCGGTGGCCCGGCGGGTGACGGGCCGGACCAGGGCGCCGAGCAGCGGCGGTATGCCGTCGGGCCGGCGGCGCACGGCGGTGGCGTCGATCCGTACGGGTACGAGGTGGGGCGCGCCGGAGCGGACGGCCGCGTCGAAGAGGCGCAGCGATTCCTCGGCGGACAGTCCCGGCACGCCGGTGGCGGCGACCCGGTCCAGAGCGGCGGCGTCCAGGGCGGCGCCCATGCCGGTGCCGGTGTCCCACAGGCTCCAGGCGAGGGCGGTGGCGGGCAGGCCCCGGTCGGCGCGGTGGGCGGCGAGCGCGTCGAGGTAGGCGTTGGCGGCGGCGTAGTTGCCCTGGCCCGGGCCGTCGAGGACGGCGGCGAGCGAGGAGAACAGCACGAAGTGGGACAGCTCCCGGCCGAGGGTGAGTTCGTGCAGGTGCCAGGCGCCGGCGGCCTTGGCGTGGAAGACCTCGTCGACCATGGCGTCGGTGAGGCTCTCGACGATGCCGTCGCGCACGGTGCCCGCGGCGTGGACCACGGAGTCGACGGGGTGCCGCTCCAGCAGGGCGCGCAGCGCCTCGCGGTCGCCGGCGTCGCATGCCACGACGGTCGTCTCGGCGCCCAGCGCGGTCAGTTCGGCGTGGAGTTCGGGCGCGTGGCCGCGGCGCCCGGCGAGCACCAGTCGGCGCACGCCGTGGGCGCGCACCAGATGACGGGCGAGCAGGGCGCCGATCCCGCCGGTGCCGCCGGTGATGAGGACGGTTCCCCAGTCGGCGGCGGGGCGGGGCCGGGCGGGCGGTTCGGCGGCCAGCCGGGGGACGGCGAACCGGCCGCCGGCGAGCGAGAGTTCGGGTTCGCCGGTGGCGAGCGCCTGACGGAGCTCGGCGTCGGCGGGCAGGGCGTCGTGCTCGACGAGGACGTAGCGGCCGGGGTTCTCCGCCTGGGCGGAGCGGACCAGTCCGCGGACCGCCGCGTGGGCGGGGCTGTCGGGCGGGGTGACGACCACCAGGCGGGCGTCGGCCGGCCGTTCGTCGGACTGCCACAGGTGCAGCAGCCGCAGCGTGCGCAGGACGAGGGCGCGCGCCTCGGCGGCGTCGGCGTCCGGCGGACCGGCCGGGCGGTGCACCACGGCGTCCGGTGCGGGGCCGTCGAACAGCGCGTCCAGGGCGCGGGCGAGGGCGTCCGCGGGGGCCTCGTCGTCCGGCGTGCCGGCGGCGTCCGGGGCGGCGTCGAGGACGGCGACGCGCAGGGGCGCGGTGGTCTCCGGCCGGGGGTGCGGGGTCCACCGCACGGTGTGGAGGACGTCGTCGTCCGGTACGGGCAGCGAGGTCATGCCGTCGATGTCGGCCACCGGGGCCCCGGTGGCGTCGGCCAGGCGCAGGGCGAGGGTGTCGCCGCCGGTGCGCTCGATCCTTACCCGCAGCGTGGTGGCGCCGGTGGCGTGCAGGCGGACGCCGGTCCAGGCGAACGGCAGCAGCACCTCGGCGCGGGGCGGGGAGTCGAGGTCGGCGGCGTGCAGCGCGGCGTCCAGCAGCGCGGGGTGGATGCCGAAGCGCGCGGCGTCGTCGGCGGCCTCCCCGGTCAGGGCGACCTCGGCGCAGATGTGCTCGCCGTGCCGCCAGGCGGCGCGCAGGGCCTGGAACGCGGGGCCGTAGGCGTAGCCCTGCCCGGCCAGCTCGGCGTAGACGCCGGCGACGTCCAGGGCTTCGGCCCCGGGCGGCGGCCATGCATCCGACGCGCCGCTTTCCGATGTACCGCTCACCGACGCGCCGCTCGCCGACGCGCCGCTCTCCCGCGCGGAGGCGGACGGCCCGGTACCGGCCGGCTCCGCGGCGAGCGTGCCCGTGGCGTGCCGGGTCCAGGGGGCGTCGTCGGCGGCGCGGGAGTGGACGGTGACGGGGCGTCGGCCGGTGTCGTCGGGTTCGCCGACGGCGACCTGGACGGCGACGTCCTCGTCCGGGGCCAGCGCCAGCGGGGCGCCGAGGGTGAGTTCCTCCAGGACCGTGGTGCCGACGTGGTCGCCGGCCCGAAGGGCGAGTTCGACGAAGGCTGTGCCGGGCATCAGCACCCGCCCGGCGATGACGTGGTCCGCGAGCCAGGGGTGGGTACGCGTGGAGAACCGTCCGGTCAGCACCACGCCCTCCGCGCCGACCGCGACCACGGCCGCCAGCAGCGGGTGACCGGCGGGCGCCTGCCCCAGTCCGGCCGCGTCGGCGGGGGTGCCGGGCTCCAGCCAGAAGCGGCGCCGCTGGAAGGGATAGCCGGGCAGCTCGACCCGGCGCGCGGGCGGGCCCGCGAAGTGCCTCGCCCAGTCGACGGGGACCCCGCGGGCGTGGGCGGCGGCGAGCGCGGAGACGGCCTCGCGCGCCTCGGGCCGCTCGCGCCGCAGCACCGGCAGGAAGGCGGCCCCGGACGCGTCGGACGCATCAGACACGTCGTCGGACGCATCGGCCGGGCCGGCGCAGTCCGGGCCCATCGCGGAGAGCACCGCGTCCGGCCCCACCTCCAGGAACGTCCGCACACCGGCGTCGGTGAGCCACCGCACGGCGTCGTGGAAGCGGACCCGGGCCCGGACGTGCTCCACCCAGTACTCCGGGTCGGACAGTTCCCCGGTGACGGGGCCGCCGGTCACGGTCGACACCACCGGCACGGTGGGCTGGGCGTAGTCCAGCACCCGTGCGATCCGGCGGAACTCGTCCAGCATCGGTTCCATCAGCGGCGAGTGGAAGGCGTGCGAGACGCGCAGCCGCTTGGTGTCGTGTCCGCGCGCGGCGAGCTCGCCCGCGATGCGCTCCACCTCGTCCGCGTCGCCGGAGACCACCACGGCGGCGGGCCCGTTCACGGCGGCGATGCCGGTGCGCGCGGTGAGCAGCGGCACGACCTCGTCCTCGGCGGCGCGTACGGCGACCATGGCGCCGCCCTCGGGCAGCGCCTGCATGAGGCGGCCCCGCGCGGCGACCAGGATGGCGGCGTCCTGGAGGGTGAGGACGCCGGCCGCGTGGGCGGCGGCGATCTCGCCGACGGAGTGCCCGGCGAGGTGGTCCGGGCGCAGCCCCCAGCTCTCCAGCAGCCGGTACAGGGCGGTCTCGACGGCGAACAGGGCCGGTTGCGCGTACTCGGTGCGGTGCAGGAGATCCGCCTCCGGGGTGCCCGGTGCGGCGAACAGCACGTCCGTCAGGGGGCGCGGGAGCTGGAGGTCGAAGTGGGCGCAGACCTCGTCGAGGGCGTCCGCGAACTCCGGGTACGCGGCGGCGAGTTCGCGCCCCATGCCGGGACGCTGGCTGCCCTGGCCGGTGAACAGGAAGCCGAGTTCGCCGGGCGCCCGCCCCGGGGGCCGGGTGGCGCCGGAGGCGAGCGAGGTGAGCGCCGCGCGCAGTTCGGCGCGGTCGGCGGCGACGAGGACGGCCCGGTCGGGGAGGGCGGCGCGGGTGGTGGCGAGGGCGCGCGCGAGGTCGGCCGGCCGGGTGGTGTCGACGAGCGGCAGCAGGTCGGCGGCGCGGGCGCGCAGGGCGGCCGTGCCCCGGGCGGACAGCGGGAAGGGCAGCGGCACGGGAACGGCCGGGGGCCGCGGCGAGGAGGCCGGGTCGTCGAAGCCGTCCTCGGCCGCGGGCCGCTCCAGTACACCGGATCGGTCCTCGGTCCCGGGCTGCTCCGGGCCGTCGACGCGGTCCTCGGCCCCGGGCTGCTCCAGGACGATGTGCGCGTTGGTGCCGCTGACGCCGAAGGAGGAGACCCCGGCCCGGCGCGGGCGGCCGGTCTCCGGCCAGGGGCGGGCCTCGGTGACGAGTTCCACGGCGCCGGCGGACCAGTCGACGTGCGGGGTGGGGGCGTCGACGTGCAGGGTCGCGGGCACCTGCCCGTGCCGCATGGCGAGGATCGTCTTGATCACTCCGGCCACGCCCGCCGCGGCCTGGGTGTGGCCCAGGTTGGACTTGACCGAGCCCAGCAGCAGCGGCTCCCCGGCGGGCCGGCCCTGCCCATAGGCGGCCAGCAGCGCGGTCGCCTCGATGGGGTCCCCGAGGCGGGTGCCGGTGCCGTGGGCCTCGACCACGTCGACGTCGGCGGCGGTGAGCCCGGCCTCGGCCAGTGCCCGGCGGATCAGCCGTTGCTGGGCGAGGCCGTTGGGGGCGGTGAGGCCGTTGGAGGCGCCGTCCTGGTTGACGGCGGAGGCCCGGACGACGGCGAGGACCCGGTGGCCGTTGCGGCGGGCGTCGGAGAGCCGTTCCAGGACGAGGACGCCGACGCCCTCGCCGAAGCCGGTGCCGTCCGCGGCGGCGGCGAACGCCTTGCAGCGGCCGTCGGCGGACAGGCCGCGCTGCCGGCTGAAGGCGGTGAAGACGCCGGGGCCGCCCATCACGGCCACACCGCCGGCCAGTGCCAGCGTGGACTCGCCCTGGCGCAGCGAGCGGCAGGCCAGGTGGACGGCGACCAGGGACGCGGAGCACGCGGTGTCGACGGTGACCGCCGGTCCCTCGGTGCCCAGGACGTAGGCGACCCGGCCGGAGATGACGCTGGAGGCGTTGCCGGCCAGCAGATGGGCGTCGAGGCCGTCCGGGGCGTCGTGCAGGCGGGGCCCGTACTCCTGCACCTCCGCCCCGAAGAACATGCCGGCCGGGGTGCGGCGCAGGGCGGTGGGGTCGATGCCGGCGTCCTCCAGGGCCCGCCAGGACGTCTCCAGCACCAGCCGCTGCTGCGGGTCCATGGCGAGGGCCTCGCGCGGGCTGATGCCGAAGAACTCGGCGTCGAAGTCGGTGGCCGTGTCGAGGAATCCGCCGGTGCGGGCGTAGGAGCTGCCGGGCACCTCGGGGTCGTCGTGGAAGAGGCGTTCCAGGTCCCAGCCCCGGTCGTGCGGGAAGTCCGAGAGCACCTCGCCGCCCTCGGTCAGCAGCCGCCACAGGGCGGCCGGTGTCTCGATGCCGCCGGGGAAGCGGCAGCCGATGCCGACGACGGCGACGGGGTCGTCGCCGGGTCCGTCACCGGCCGCCGTCGCGGGCCCGGCGTCCGGGGCGTCGTCCGCGGCACCCCGGGCCCCGGCGAGCAGCCGGTCGGCCAGATCGGTCACGGTGGGGCAGTCGTAGGCGATGCCGACCGGCAGGTCGAGGCCGGTCCGTTCGGTCAGCCGCCGGTGCAGGTCGACCGCCGCGAGCGAGTCGAGCCCCTGTGCGGCGAGCGGGGCGGCCGGGTCCAGGGGGCGGGAGGCGCCGGGCCGGGCCGCCTCGACCGCCTCCGTCACGGCGGTGCGCACCAGGTCCGTGACCAGCGCGCGGTGGCGCGACGGCACGGCCGTGGCGAGCAGTCGTGCCAGGGCTGATTCGGAGCCGAGCCCGTTCATCCGCGCATCCCTACTTCCGACCGACACCGTCGTCACCGTTCTCCGCCTTTTTCCTCACCGTAATGACGCCCCCGCAGGGGCCGTACCCTTACGCACCCCTAAGGGCTGTCCCGTAATCCGTGGTGGATCAGCGTGCGGCGTCAGATGTGGTGCGTCGCAAGGCGGAGGGGCGCCCGCATACTTGACGTATGCGGGCGTTCCGACAACGCCGCGAGGCGCCGCAGCTGTCGTCGCACGCCCGCCAGGGATCACGGGACAGCCCTCAGGGGGCGAAGCCCGCCGACTCTCCCTCGTCCAGGGGTACTTGACTGTCGAATGAACGCCGTACGTAGGACAGGGAGCCGAGGAGTTCCGCGGAGGTGACGGCGTGGGCCGGACGCACGTCGGCGACACCGGCCAGCGGCATCCTGCCGACGTCCGCCCAGCGCAGCCGGCCGTCCGCGGCGATGTAGCTCCTGCTGAGTCCGGCGTTGTCCGGATGCAGGCAGTAGGGGACGTCCAGCCGTCCTTCGGCGAACGCCTTCAGCAGCGCGGCGCCGGGGTCGTCGTCCAGGTCGAGCACCGCGTCGACCAGCGCGCACGCCTCGGCGTAGGTCTCCGTCGCGGTGCCGTCCAGCGGGGTCCGTCCGGTGCGCGCGGCGACCCGGGCCGCGTGTTCCAGGGCGGCCACGTTCTCCGCCACCGTCGGAATGCGGCGGGATTCCGCGACGGTCTTCACGATGAGCCGTTCCGAGCCGCTGGCGACGGCCAGTGTCGCGGCCTCCCCGAGCAACCGGCGGACCCCGCTGTCCGTCTCCGGGAACACGCCCATGTAGGCGTAGACGACGACATGCCATTCGGTGTCCGGGAGGAGCCGCGCGCACAGGCTGCGCAACGCGGCGACGGCTTCGGCGTCCTGCCGCGGGTCCGTCTGCTGGGCGTAGCTGACCGAGACGCTCCGGATCCCGTGCCGCCGGAAGAACAGCGCCTCCAGCACACTGATAGCGACGAGCAGCCCGGGCGGGCAGAGCTGGCCCAGCATGCATCCGCCGAAGGTCTCCAGGTGCGGTTCGGCGCCGGTGTCGCGCAGGGTGGCGAGCAGGGCGCAGGACTCGTTCCAGTGGGCGACGGACTCGCGCAGCGGCACCCTGCCGTAGGGCAGGCAGTACGAGACCGGCCCGCCCTCCGACGCGTCGAGCCCCACGTCCATCAGCGCGCGGAAGATGTGCTGCGGGGCCGCCGAGCCGTGCCGCACCTGCACCGGGAAGTCGGGGCCGTGGATCCGGTCCAGGACCCGGCGGGTGGTGGTCTTCTCGTGGCTGGCCAGCGGGTAGCCGTTGAGGTCCGCCCCTTCGAGGACGGCGAGTTGGGCGGACTCCAGGTCGCCGACCCGGGTGTAGCTGTCCAGGGTGAGCGTGCCGACGGTCGTCGCGTCGGCGTTCCGGGTGGCGAGCAGCCCGGCGCGCATGCGGTCCGGGTCGCTCATGCCCATGCGGGGCTGGACCACCAGCCGGCCGGCGTCGTGAGCCCGGCGCACGAACGCGCCGAACCCGGCGCCGGTCACACCAGGGCCCGCTGGGGCAGTGCGTCGAGCAGCCGCCGGAAGGTGACGAGGCCCTCGGCGCTGTCGTCGAACACCGCGTCGTAGCCGGCGGCGCGCAGCGCGGCCGTCTCCTCCTCGCCGCAGGGTCCGGCGATGCCGAGCTTGCCGCCGATGACGGCGGGCACCTCGGTGAGCGCGGGGTTCTCCCGCAGCCGGGTGACGGTGCGGATGCCGTCGTGGTAGCCGTGCCCGTTGACGCTGCTGACCACGACGAGCGCCGGGTCCCGGGCCACGGCCTCCCGGATCAGCAGGTCCTCGGGCACGCAGGGCCCGAGGTTGACCACGCGGTGGCCGTGCTCCTCGATCAGGAGCTGGAGGTAGACCAGGTTCCAGGTGTGCGAGTCGGAGATGCCGCCGGCCACGATCACGGGCCGGTCGCCGGGGCTGGGGGTGCGGGCGTCGCTCATCACAGGGCCTGTCCGTGTTCGTAGGTTCGGGTGTGCTCGATGCGGGAGACGGAGACGAGGTCGTCGCCGCGGACGACGATCTCGGCGGGCGCGGGCCTGCCGAGGAACATCAGCAGGCTGGCGGTGGGTCCGTAGGATCCGGCGTTGGGGACGGTCAGCAGGTCGCCGGGGGCCGGGTCGGGCAGGGGGACGTTCCGTCCGAGCAGGTCGCCGGGGGTGCACAGCGGCCCGGCGAGGTGGGCCGGGGCGCCGTCGGCGCCGGTGGACTCGTGGGGTTCGACGGAGACCGGCATGATGCGTCCGAGGCCGGACATGCCGCCGAAGGTGTTGATGCCGGCGTCGATGACGGCGTAGCGGGTGCCGCGGCTGTCCTTGACGTTGACGACGCTGGTGAGCAGGGTGCCGCTGTCGGCGACCAGGTAGCGGCCCGACTCGCAGGCGATGCGGGGGGCGCCGTCGCGCCAGCCGGGGAAGTGCTCGTCGAGCGAGGCGGACAGCGCGTCGCGCAGTCCGTCGTAGACCGGGCGGCGCCCCTGGACGGCGTACGGGGCGGCGAATCCGCCGCCGATGTCGACGATGCGGAACGGCACGCCCAGCGCCTCCCGGAGCGCGGCGGCGGTGGCGATGGTGTGCCGGAACTCCGCGACGAGGCTCGCCTCGTCCTTGGCGTTGCTGAGCGGGAAGAAGTGGAGTCCGGCCAGGGCGGTGCCGGGCACCTCGCGCAGTTCGGCGGCGAGCCCGGGCAGGGTCTCGCTGTCGAAGCCGAACTGCGAGGGCACGCCGGTCATGCGGATGCTGGTGGCCGCCGCCCCGGTGGCGTTGTTGACCCGGATCAGGCAGTCGGCGGTGACGCCGAGCCGCACCGCCGTCTCGCCGACCCGCCGCAGGTCGCCGGGGGATTCCACGGAGAACGTCCGCACGCCCCGGGTCATCGCCTCGGTCAGCTCCCCGGCGGTCTTGCCGGGGCCGGTGTACAGCACCTCCGCGCCGCCGTAGTCGGCCCGCAGGACGGCGTCGAGTTCGCCGACGGAGCTGATCTCGGCGCGGCAGGCGCGGCCGCCGGTGCGCAGTTCGCGGAGGATCTCCGGGTGCGGGTTGGCCTTGGCCGCGTAGAACACGGCGATCTCGTCGGGGAGCGCGGCGAACAGGTCGTCGCGTGCGGCCGCGACCCGGTCCAGGTCGTAGACGTAGGCGGGGGTGCCGAAGCGCCGGGCGAGTTCGGTGGGACCGGTCACGGTGCGGACGTTCCTTCCGGGTTCTCCAGGATGCGGACGAGCTGCTTGCGATCGTGCTTGCCGTGCGGGGTCAGCGGCAGTTCGGCCACGACGCGACTGACGCCGGGCACCTTGGCGGGTTCCAGTCGCAGGGAGAGCTCCCTGAGCAGCACGTGCGGGTCGATGTCGCCCTCGGCGAACACCGCGAGGTCGCGGCCGGGGGCGGGCGGCAGCACGGCGGCGGCGCGGACGCCGGGGATGTCCGTGGCGGCGGCCTCGATCTCGGTGGTGCTCATGCGGACGCCCTTGTGCTTGAACATGTCGTCGCGGCGGCCCTCGTAGTACAGGAAGCCGTCCTCGTCGACGTGCCCGAAGTCGCCGGTGTGCAGCCGCAGTCCGCCGCCGGGGGCGGGCCGGAAGGCGCGTGCGGTCTGCTCCGGGGCGCGCCAGTAGCCCGGCATGACGTGCGGTCCCTCGACGACGATCTCGCCGGTCCGCCAGGGCGGCAGCGGCGTGCCCTCCTCGTCGACGGCGAAGGCGCGGGTGCCGGGGAGCGGGCGGCCCACCGATTCGGGTTTGGCGTCCTGGTGCGCGACGGGCAGCACGGAGACCCGCTTGCATTCCGTCTGCCCGAACTGGGTGATCACCTCCGCGCCGGGGAACGCGGTGCGCAGCCCGTCGGCGGTGGTCTTCGGCAGCGCGGCGCCGGTGTTGGTGAACATGCGGACGGTGGACGCCCGGCGCGGTTCGCGTTCCGCGAGCGCGCAGATCATGGTGGCCAGGGACGGCACGATGGGCACGACGGTGGCCCCGGTCTCCCGGATGCGGCGCAGCAGCACCAGGTCGGACTCGCCGTCGGCGAGCACGAGAGCGCTGCGTCCGGCGGCGGTGAGCAGGACCTTGTAGAGCCCGTAGTCCCAGGAGATGGGGAAGCGGCAGAACACCACGTCGTCGGGCCGGTAGCCGAGTTCGAGGTTGATGGCCTCGGTCGCGAAGACCATCCGGCCGTGCGGGCAGACGACGGCCTTGGGGGCCGCGGTGGACCCGGAGGTGTAGACGAGGACGGCGATGTCCTCGTGGTGGACGGGGCCGCCGTCCCCGCGCGCGTCCTCGGCGCGCAGGGCGCCGATCTCCCGCCAGGAGCCGTCCAGGCCGCGCACGCGGACGCCGCCCGCGAGCGCGGCGACCCGGTCCACGGCGGGGTCGGTGACGACGACCAGCGAGGGTTCGGCGTTCTCGACGACGGCGCGCAGGTGGTAGTCCTTCATGCCGGTGTTGACGGGTACGAGGACGGCGCCCCGGCGCGCGGCGCCGTAGAGCAGGGCGACCAGTTCGCGGGTGCTGGGCAGCTGCACCAGGACCCGGTCCCCGTGGCCGACGCCCTGCGCCCGGAGCCAGGCGTCGACGGCGTGGCTCCAGGCGGTGAGCTCCCGGTAGGTCCACTCCCCGGTGCCGTCGGCGACCGCCGTCGCGTCGGGGTGTTCGGCGGTGGCCTCGTCGAGCAGGTCGTGCACCAGGGCGTCGGTGCGGGCCCGCGTTGTCGTTCGACCGTTCACTGCGACTCCTGACGTCCTTCGTTCCCGCTGCCGGCCCCGGCGGGCCGCTGCCGCAGGGCCGCGGCGCGGGAGGTGAGCTTCCTGCGGTCGGTCTTGCGGTTGGCGTTGAGCGGAAGCGCGTCCAGATGGTGGTAGGCCCGGGGCACGACCGCCGCGGGCAGTAGCTCCCGCAGATGGCGGGCGAGCCGGGCGGGCGGTACGGGCGCGCCGGTGTGGAAGACGGCGAGCTCGGCCGTGCCGTCCACGGGGATCGCGACGGTCACCGCGTCCTCGACGCCCGGGCAGCCGCGCGCGGCGGCGTCGACCTCGGCCAGTTCCACCCGTACGCCGTGCACCTGCGCCTGGGCGTCCTGGCGGCCGAGGTACAGCCAGCCGTCGTGCCCGGTGCGGCGGACCCGGTCGCCGGTGCGGTAGAAGCGGCGGCCGTCCCGTTCCAGAAAGCGCCCGGCGTCGTCGGCCGGGTCAAGGTATCCGGGCGTCAACTGCGGCCCTGCGATGCAGAGTTCGCCTTCGTCGGTGGTGCTGGGCGAGCCGTCGGCGGCCAGCAGCAGCACACTGTGGCCCGGGTGCACCTCACCGATCGGGACCATGCCGTACGGGTGCTCCCGGCCCGGCCGCCAGCGGTGCGCGGCGACGGTGACGGTGAGCTCGGTGGGTCCGTAGAGGTTCTCCAGCGCCGTGCCGGGGGCGGCGGCCGCCCAGTCGTCGGCGTCGCGCCGGGCGAGCGCCTCCCCGGCGAAGAAGCTCCAGCGCAGCGACGGCAGCGCGCCGGGCGCGAGTCCGCCGGTGCGGCGCACCAGGGTGATCGCGCTGGGCGTGGAGAACCACACGGTCAGCCCCTGCTCGGCGGCGAACTCCGGGAGGTGCGCGTAGGCGTGCGCGGGGACCGGGACGACGGTGGCGCCGGCGCCCCAGGCGCAGAACAGGTCGAACATCGCGCAGTCGAAGTTGAGGTCGAAGGTCTGCGAGAACACGTCCCGCGGACCGAAGTCGTAGCGCCGGTCGAGCAGCGCGAAGTAGTGCGCGGTGTTGGCGTGGGTGACCGGCACGCCCTTGGGCCGGCCGGTGGATCCGGAGGTGAACAGCACATAGGCGATGTCCGACGGGCGGGCGGGCATCGGCGCCTTCAGCGCGCTGTCGGGGTCGACGGGGATCACCGGCATCGGCTGCCCGCCGGGGGCGAAGAGGGTGGGCAGGGCGACGCCGTCCTCGTGCAGCGCGGTCAGCGCGGGCAGGGCGTCGTCGTCGGCGAGCAGGGCCCCCACTCCGGCCGCCTCGATCATCTGGCGGGTGCGGGCGACCGGGAAGGCCGGTTGCAGGGGAACGACGGTGGCGCCGCTGTGGAGTCCAGCCAGGAGGGCCGCGTACGCCGTCGGCCCCTTGCCCGCCAGCACGCCCACGACGGGCGGGCGGCCGGGGAATCCGGCCAGCAGCGAACCGGCGAGCAGCAGGGCCCGTTCGTGCAGTTCGCGGTAGCCGACGGCGGTGCCGTCGACCCGGAGCGCGGGGTGTTCGGGCGCCCGGGCCAGCCCGCGCAGGAACCGTCCGGACAGCGTGCCGTCCATGCTGGGATCGGTGGGATCCACGATGGCCGTCCCGTCAGCTCGTGGTGTGCTGGAGCATGCCCTCGACGGTCTCCCACAGCACGCCCGCGGTGCGGAAGGTGTCCATGGTCAGCGCGCTGTCGCGGAAGCGCACCTGGTACGTCTCCTCCAGGGTGCCCAGCAGCTGGACGGTGCCCAGCGAATCGAGGCCCAGGTCCCGGAGTTCGGCGTCGGCGGTCAGCGGCTCCTGCGGCGGCAGGAACGGCAGGAAGGTGCGGAGTGTCTCTTCGAACCGGTCGTCCCACATGGGCGGTGCCTCCTGCTGATCGTTCGGTCGGATGCGGACCGGGCCCGGGTCGGGTCCGGCCGGGCCTGTACGGGCCCGGCCCGGGCGGCGTCGTCCGGGCCGGTGCGGGTTCAGGCGGCGCGCTGGCGGCGCCGGGGCGTCATCGCGAGCCGGGGATGGGCCGCGACGACGTCGAAGGTGCGGGTGGTGACGGGAACCCGGCCGAAGAGGCTGTCGGGCCCGGCGACGCACAGGCGCCGTACGCCGGCGTCCCGCAGCGCCGTGACGACGCTCGGCCAGTTCATCGGGTGGTCGAAGCCGTCGAGCAGCATGGTGCGCAGTTCCTCCCCGGTGCGCAGCAGCCTGCCGTCCTGGTCGGCGACGACCGGCAGTGCCGGGTCGGCGAAGGTGTGGCGGGCGACCACCTCGCGCTCCGCCCTGGCGCGCAGCGGCGCGAACGCGGAGGCGTGCATGGGCGGCCGCATGGTGTACAGCGGGAGGCTGCCGATGGCGCGCAGCCGCTCCCTCATCCACTCGACGCGCCGCTCGGTCAGGGAGACCATCCAGAAGCCGTCGTCGACGTGGCAGGAGATCTCGTGCCACTCCCCCGCCTCGTCGAGCTCGGCGAGGATCGCGTCCAGGTCCTCGCGCGGGGCGCGGACGAAGGAGAGGGTGACGGCGTCCCGGTGGTGGTCGGCGAAGTAGGCGTCGAGGCAGCGCGCGATCTCGGCGGTCAGCCGGATGGCGTCGGGGAGTTCCAGGGCGCCGGTGTAGGCGATGGCGGCCTTCTCGCCGAAGCTGGGGCCGGCGACGATGTCCGGTTCGACGCCCAGGTGGTCGCGGGCCCAGTGGGCGCTGGCCAGGCAGTTCACGAAGAAGGCGACCTGGGCCGCCTCCGAGTAGTCGCCCTCGGCGCACCGGAGGGCGTCCACCAGTGAGTAGCCGAGCGTCTCGTCGGCGACGGCGACGAGTTCCCTGGCGTAGGGGTTGGCGACCATGAACCGGCCCACCTCGGCGAACGGGACGGGTCCCATGCCGGGGAAGACCAGTGCGGTGTCGTGCGCCATGGCGGTGTCCCCGCCCCCTTTCGCAGGTGCCGGCAGCGCGCGGCCGGTGTCGTGGAGTACCCGATGAGGTGTCACAGGCCGCTGAGGAATCCGGTCAGCACCTCGAAGAACCGCTCCGGTTCCTCCAGGTGCGGCAGATGGCTGGACTCCTCGAAGATCTCCCAGCGGGCCCCGGGGACGTGCTCGTGGTAGGGGCGGACGACGTCCGGGGTGGCCTCGTCGTGGCGGCCGCTGATGAGCAGGGTGGGCGTGCGGATGGTGTGCAGGTCGTCGACGATCGACCAGTCCTTGAGGGAGCCGATGACGTGGAACTCGTTGGGCCCGTTCATCGCGTAGTAGACGGTCGGGTCGTTGTAGATCTCCATGAAGGAGGAGAGGAAGTCCCGGGGCCAGGGGGTGAGGCGGCACACATGCCGGTCGTAGAAGACCCGCATCGCCGCCAGGTACTCCTCGGTGTCGTACGTGCCGGCCGCCTCGTGCCGCAGCAGGGCCTGCCCCACGTCCGGCGGCAGGTCGGCGCGCAGCCGGGCCATCTCCTTCAGCCAGAGCGGGTACGAGGCGGGCGCGTTGGCGACGACCAGGCCGCGCAGGCCGGGCGGGCGTTCCATCGCGTGCCGGGCGCACAGCGGACCGCCCCAGGACTGCCCGAACAGCACGTAGTCGTCGGAGATTCCCAACCCCTCGACGAGGTTGGCGAGTTCGTCGAGGAAGAGCTCGACGGTCCAGAACTCGGCCCCCTTGCCGGGCAGATGGGTCGATCCGCCGTTGCCCAGCTGGTCGTAGTGGACGACCGGCCAGCCGTCCTCGGCGAGGCGGGCCAGCGGCAGCAGGTAGTCGTGCGTGCTTCCGGGTCCGCCGTGCACGACGACGACCGCCGGACGCCCCGCGCCGATCTCACCGGTCACCCGGTACCAGGTCCGGTACCCCCTGAAGGGAAGGGTGCCCTTGGCGCTGGGGACGAGCCCCTTCGCGCTGGGTTCCGGGGACACGCTGACCACCTCTGCTCGGCTGCGGGGTGCGGCGGCCGCCCGGTCACGCGGGTCCGGCCGGGACCGCGGAGCACCGGGCGCCGGGTGCGGGCGCCGGACGACCGTGCTTCCGCCGTGGTCCGCTGCCGACGCTAGCCCCCACCCCGAGGCCCGACGGACCCCTAACCGCCCCTAAGGGCTGCCCCGTCACCCCCGGCGGGCGCCCGATGAGGGCCGCGACGCCTCGCCCCATTACCGGAACGCCCGCATACGTTCCGTATGCGGGTCCCGCCCCGGGTCGGGCCGAACGGCACGTCCAGACATCCGGGCGGGCACACCGTGTGCCCGGACACACGGACGCCCAGGCACACGGACACACGGGCCCCGGAAATCCGACGAGTCGCCTACCAGTAGGTGCGAGTGATCTTCTCAGGCAGCCGGCCCCGCCGTCGCCACTCGTGGAAAATCACCGATGCCGCGATCAGGAAGGAACGCCGCGCCTCCGGGTCGGAGTCGGGCCCGGCCCGGAACGCCCTGGGGCCGGGTCCGCTCGGCGTACCCCCGTCGGTTCAGGACCGCGTCCGCGGCGGATGGGCGTCGTCGTAGCGGCGCCGGTTGTCCCTGATCTCCGTTCGATGCGTGGTGGCCCAGTCGCCCAGGGCGGTGGCGGCCTCCAGCAGTGTCGAGCCGAGTTCCGTCAGGGTGTACTCCACGCGGGAGGAACGCCGGCGTGAACGGTGCGGGTCAGCAGACCGTCGCGTTCGAGCTGCCGCAGCGTCAGGGTGAGCATCCGCTGCGAGATGCCGGTGACGGCGCGGTGGAGCTCACCGAAGCGCAGAGTACGGTCGCGGAGCTGCCCGACGACCAGGATGCTCCACTTGTCGCCGATGACGCCGAGGATCCGCAGCACCTGCCGGCACACGTCCTCCTCGGACTCCTCGACGAGCGGGCCCGTGCGGCGGCGGACGCCGAGCGTCCCGCCACCACGTCGTCGTAGCGGAACCCTCCGTATCACGCACCGACTCGTCACGTCCGGCGCGCCCGGCGGGCCGCCAATTGGTCTGCACCAAATCTGGCCAAGCTCTTGCCAGAAACCGCGCACCTGGGCAGGATTTGGCTCGCGATCAAGCGGATAATCACCCGCTTTCTCATCCATTGTCGTGCTTTGGTATCCGCGATGTCCGTGGCACCCCATGGAATCCGCCCGTCGAAGCCGGATCGTTCCGCTCCACGCTCCACCCGCACATGCGCCTCTTCCCATCACGCATCGTCATCGGATGAAGGAGTCCCCATGTTCGCGAAGTCCCCGTCCAAGAAGCGCGGTGTCGCCGGCGCCGTGGCCGTCGCGGCGGCCACTGCGGGCCTGATGCTGGCCACGGCGCCCGCCGCCCAGGCAGCGCCCGGCAACTGCACCGTCTCGTCCGGAAGCACCCTCTCCAGCCTCTGCACCACCGGTACCGGTCAGCACCGGATCCATGCGGTGCTCAACCCGCTCGACCCCAGACTGCCGCAGCGCATCATCCTCGGTAACTGGGCCCCGGTCGGCCAGACTTCGGTCGCCTCCAACCCGTGGGGCCAGGAGTACGTCGTGAGCGTCTGGGTGGACTACACCGACTAGGACCTGTCCGGCCGGTGACGGCGAACGCCGACAGCCCCACGAAGCGAGAGACAGGCCGGCCCGTGACTCGGGCCGGCCCTGTCGTGGTCACGGTCACGGTCACGGTCGTGGTCGCGGGGTCGGTACGGCGACACAGGGGAGTACCTCACCGGACCGAGCACCGGCCAGACCCGTTTCCGCACCCACCGCCGGACGCCGACGCCGTCATGGACGGGGGATCGGTCCCTATACGCCGAGGTCCTTGCAGAAGACCGTCGAGCTGTGCCGGACCGTCATGCCGGCCCGTAGGTAGAAGTCGAGCGCGCCGGTGTCCGAGTGGGTCCACAGGGTGCAGGAGCGAAGGCCCGTGCGGTGGCAGGCGCGGAACGTGTGGCGCAGCAGGAGCCGGGCGATGCCGCGGCCGCGGTGGTCGCGGCCTACGGCGACCTGTTCGAGGTAGCCCTCGTCCGTGCCCGGCACGTCCAGCGCCAGGGCGGCGCCCACCAGATGATCACCGGCGAAGGCCAGGGCCGACCGCTCGGGGGCGAACGTGGGCCGCTCCACGGTATGGACGGCCCACTCCTCGTACGACTGCCGCCGCTCCTGCCACTCGTCGAACGCGTCCTGGACGAGGGCGTGGGCGGCGGGCCCGTCGCCGGTGCGGAAGGGCCGCACCGTGATGCCGGCCGGGGGCTCGGGCACCGCGGGCTCGGCCGGCATGGCGAACTCCAGCAGCCAGGCCGTCACCAGCGGCTTGTACCCGTGCGTGCGCAGCAGCGCCACGGCGCCCGTGTCCGCGTCCGGCACGGTCTGCACGACGCGGGCGGCGCCGGCCCGCCGTGCCCGCGCCAGCGTCCAGCCGAGGAGCGCGGCGCCCAGCCCCCGGCCCCGGTGCTCCGGATGCACGTCCACCTCGGAGCGCCGGTCCACCCAGGCGCGGGCGACGAGTTGACCGGCCGGGTCGAGAACGAGGACGGTGTCCTCCGGCACCAGGCCGGGCCGTGCGAGATCAGCGGCTATGGCCCCGGCGTCGCTCTGGCCCCGCCCGTACACCTCCCGTTCGCAGGCCGTGACCAGCGCGTGGATCGCCGGGACGTCGTCGGCGGTCGAGGGGCGCGAACGGTAGCCGGGCGGCAAGGACGGAGCGAGGGAAGGCACTGGCGGAGGGTAGCCGTGCGCCGGATTTTCACACAAGGGGGCGAACGTCGCCCGGCTTCGTCACCGCCTGCGAGCCCGCGCGGAGGCCCGGATCCGGGCCACCCGGGCCGGTGTACTCCTGACGGACCTTGCAGGAGCCGACGACCTTGAGGGAGTCGACCGTGCGACGAGGGCGCCGGTGGGCCTCTTCGACGGCGACGCGCTTCATGACGCGCTCGGTCACGACCGGTCCCGCAGGGAGGCGATGACGGTGCGGATGTCGGTGCGCGGGCCGCGGTTGTAGGGCAGCTTGGAGAGCATCATGCCCATCGCGCAGGTGTTGCTGAGCGCGGCGAAGGTCAGCCCGGCGCCGATCGCGGTGCCCACCAGGTGCACGCCGTGCACGAAGAAGCCCACGACGCCGGTGACCAGCACGACCGAGCCGGCGACGAGACGGACCTGGCGCTCCAGTGACCAGCGCTGCGGGCCGCGGTTGACCGGGGCGCCGGAGGCCTCCCAGGCCATCATGCCGCCGTCCAGGACGCGCAGGTCGGGCAGACCCGCCTCGGCGAGCGCCTGCTCGGCCTGCGAGGCGCGCGCGCCGGAGCGACAGACCAGCACCACGTCCTGATCGAGGTGCCGGCGCAGCTCCGCACGGTGCTCGCGCAGGGTGTCCAGGGGCACGTTGCAGGAGCCGGGGATGTGACTGGTCTGGAACTCGCCGGGCGTGCGCACGTCCAGCAGGCGGGGGCTGTCGCCGGTCTTGATCAGGTGCTGGAGGGCGGCGGGCGTGAAGGCGGCGGCGCGGGAGGCGTCGGTCGTCATGAGAACTACTCCGTGGAGACGAAACGGGAAGAGAGAGGCGGAGGGATCCGGCTCACCCGTACGGGGGCAGCCGGGGCGTTGAAGGGTTCCGTGCGGGTGCGTCGGCGGCCGGGAGAGGCCGTCGGGTCAGACGGCGGCGGGGGCGTTCAGCACGGCCCAGGCGGCATAGCCGCCGAGCACGTCGGAGACGTCCTCGAAGCCCTGGTGGCGCAGCAGGCTGGCGGCGATGGAGGAGCGGTGGCCGCTCGCGCAGTGCAGGACCAGCGGCTTGTCGCGCGGGATCTCGTCGAGACGGCTCGGGAGCTCGCCGAGCGCGATATGCAGGGCGCCCTCGATGAAGCCGGCGTCGCCGCGCTCGCCGCAGTCGCGGACGTCGACCACGACCGGCGGATTCTCCCCCGCCAGCTCCGCGCGGAGCCGGGCGGCGGTCAGACGGCCGGCCGGGGCGACCTGGCCGGCCATCGCCTCCAGCGCCTCCTCCGGAGCGGCCAGGTATCCGGCGACCCGGTCGAAGCCGATCCGGGCGAGGCGGGTGACGATCTCCTCCTCGCGGTCCTCGGGAGCGACGACCAGCAGCTCGGCGCCGAGCGGCAGGACGGTGCCGGCCTGCTCGGCGAACCGGCCGTCGGCCGGGACGTTGACCGCACCGCGCAGGTGACCGGCCGCGAACTCCTGCGG
Organism: Streptomyces tyrfis; assembly: GCF_037034285.1. Classification (NCBI taxonomy): domain Bacteria; kingdom Bacillati; phylum Actinomycetota; class Actinomycetes; order Kitasatosporales; family Streptomycetaceae; genus Streptomyces; species Streptomyces tyrfis. The sequence continues at coordinate 135,028 of NZ_JBAGJZ010000018.1, forward strand.
GTCACGGGCGTCGACCACCACCGCGCCCGTCTCACGCCGTGCCAGGAAGTCCGCCGCGCCCAGGGCCTGCGGGGCGGTCGCCGGGTCGAACAGCTCCCGTTCCCTGCGGTTGAGGTCCGCGTCGTAGGCGAAGTACTCCGGGGCCGCCGGCTGGCCCGCCGTCACGATCGTGACGAAGTCGTCACGGCTCATCGGCGCGCACGCATAGTTGGTGGCGCGCTGCTCACCGATCGTCGACTGCCGCTCGGTGGACAGGTTCTTGCCGCAGGAGGAACCGGCGCCGTGGGCGGGGAAGACCCGCACCTCGTCCGGCAGGCCCATCAGCTTGTTCTGCACACTGTCGTGCAGCATCGCGCCGAGCTCGTCGGCCGTGACACCGACCGAGGCGAGCAGGTCCGGGCGGCCCACGTCGCCAATGAACAGGGCGTCACCCGTCAGCACTCCGTACGGGACGGCGTCCTCGCCGTGCTCGTACACCAGCACACTGATCGACTCCGGGGTGTGCCCGGGGGTCTCCATGATCTTCAGCGTGACGTCGCCGAGGCTGATCGTGTCGCCCTCGGCCAGCTCGCGGATCGCGTACTCGGTCTCCGCCCGGCGGCCGTAGCCGATCCACGCACCCGTACGGGCGGCCAACTCCAGGTGACCGGCGACGAAGTCCGCGTGGAAGTGGGTGTTGATGACGCCCACCACGGTGAACCCGCGCGCCTCGGCATCGGTCAGGTACTCCGACACGTCCCGGCGCGGGTCCACGACCACGGCCTGGCCGGTGGCCTCGTCGGCGATCAGGTACGACGCCTGGGAGAGGCACTCGAGGTAGTACTGCGAGAAGAACACGGAAACCTCCGAATCAAGGCGGACGGAATACCCGTGGGGGTATTTATGGAGTTGCAAAGCGGCCCACCCGGAAGCGCGGGCGACGCGGCCGAGCCGACTGCGGGGCGATCCGCGCTCCGGCTTTCGCGCGACAGCGAGGACCTCGAACCCGGCCGAGGCCGGAGCTCACGGTGATCGCCTCGTTCACCCGGAGCCGACGGGAAATACCCCCCTGGGTATTTGCCTTCGACCGTAGAAGACCGCCGCCCGCGTTGTCAAATACCCCCGGGGGTATCTGGGGGCATCCAGGGTCCGAGACGGCAACGGGCTCGACGGACACCGGCCGTTCAGGTGGGACACGCGGTCCGCCGTTGCCGCTCAGCGCCTTGGCCGGCGCCTTGGCCGGCGGCATCCGGCACGGGGCGGCGCGGGCCGGGGGCGACCGCCGCGCAGACGGGAGCCGGTAAGCGGGGTGCGGGCGCGGATGCGGGTGCGGGTAACGGGCGCTGGCGCGGGTGACGGGCGCTGGCGCGGGTGCAGGTGACGGGCACGGACGGCACGGACGCGGGTGACGGGCGCGGGCGCTGGTGCAGGTGACGGGCACGGACGGCACGGACGCGGGTGACGGGCGCGGGCGCTGGTGCAGGTGACGGGCACGGACGGCACGGACGCGGGTGACGGGCGCGGGCGCTGGTGCGGCAGGAGGGGCGTGCGGAAGCGCGGCGATCGCGTCCATGAAGGCGGGCGCCCCGGCGACCGGGACGACGCCGTCGGTGTCCGCGGTCTCCTCGGCGAGCATCGCCCGGTTGTCCGCGTGGTTCCGCTCCATCGGGCGGTCCGGGAGCAGCACCGCCATGGTGGCGTAGCCCTGCCGCCCCCGGACCGCCTCCGGCCTCGCCCGCCGGTCAGGGGGCGGCGGGCTGAGCCCGCTTTGTTCCATCACGAATCAAAGACCAGTGGGAACCCCGATCGTCGCCCCGGGCAAGGAGCGGGAGCCGAGGTGAGCAGTGGGAGCGTCGAGAGAGGGTGAGAGAGGGGTGCGGACGGATCAGGCGCGGCCCCTGCCCGAGGTCTCCGCTTCCAGGGCGCGGCGCGTGTGCGGCCCGTAGACCCCCGGCGGATCGCCTTGGATGAATTTGTACGACTGGTAGACGCGCACGGCGTGTTCGACCTGATCCGTGTAGGAGCCGTCGTCCCGCCCGTGGAACAGCCAGATCTCCTCCAGCCGGCGCTGCAACTCGGCCACCGCCGGTCCCCGGTCGCCGGCACGCAGGGCGGGGCCGGCCAGCGATGCGGGGGGTTCGGCCGAGGGCGGGAGGCTTGCCCGTGGAGCGGTGGCCGACGGTTCGGCGGCGTTCGGCCGGGCGGCGGTGGCGGACGCCGAAGGGGACGGCGAGGTGCCGGCCGAGGAGGGCGCCGTGGCGGACGCGGACGGTGGGGCGGAGGCCCGCCCGGAGGGCGTGGGCGGCGCGGTGGCCGGGGCGGACTCCTCCGCTTCCGTGCTCGCCTCAAGGGTGCTGGGAGGCAGATCGGGCAGGGCCAGCTCGCGGTCGGCGGCCCCGTCGCCCTTCGGGTCGAAGAGGCCGCCCGCGAACAAGGCCGTACCCACCACCGCGACCGCCGCCGCCCCGACGGTGAGTGCCGCGAGCGGGCGGCGACGGGGCCGTGCGGATCCGTCGGCGCTCCCGAGGACCGTGGTGTCGGTGAGGACGGGCGTCGGCGCGTGCCGGGCGGAGGGTGTCCCGGCCGGAACGGCGGGCACCGGGGGCAGCGAGACCGTGGCGTCGACCGGAGCGGCGGTCTCCGGCGACGGGCCTCCGACGTACTCCAGGCCGCCGCCGGGGCGCGCCGGTTCCCCGGGCCCGGCCTGAGCCGCGAACGGGGACGGGCCACCGGCCGCCGCCGGGCCGTCGTCCCGCGTCGGGTCGAAGAAGAGCGGCATCGTCGAGTCCGCGTCCCCGGCGGGGCGGTGGGGCGACCGGCCGGAGTGCGGCACCGGCGCGCCGCCGGCCTCCGGCGGCACATCGCCCCCCAGCTTGACGTACGGCCGGACGCGCAGTGGATCGAAATCCTCCGCCGCCGCGATCTCCGCCCTGCCGGCCGCCCATCGCTCGGTCCGTCGGTGCTCGGCGGCCTCCCGCCGCTCGTCGTGCCGTCGCGCCGCGCGTCCCCCGCACGCGCAGACGCGGTCGGCGTCCGAGGCGCCGTTCACGGCCGTCGGCGAGAACATGCGCATACCGCACTCCGGGCATATATGTCCGGTCATGGTGGACCCCTCCCCATTGAACTGCCTGCGATTATGCAGCCCGGTCCCGAAACGCCCAATGTCGTCCGAGGAGCGGTCGCCCGGCGCATGTCCCGCCCGCCGGCGACTTGCGTGCCCGTATGAACGCCCCGGCGAACGCTGCAGGCCAGGGCACCATCACTCCCAGCCCGGTCATGGAGCAGTCCGTACGCCCGTGTACGCCTCCGACAGCCGGCCGCCGGGCTTCCGGAGAGCGAGGCGTGACCGAAGGTTGCGCGCGGGATCACCCCGGACGATCACAGTGACCCACGCCACACGCAGTCGGGCACCTCCACATCCGCTCCCCCGCGTGCTGAAGCCGGCCGACTCACGCCCGGCCGCGCCGGCCGCCGCCGTCGGGGATCCGGCCTGCCTTCGTTCGCGTGGGTCACGGTGCCGTCGGGGCCGTACGGGACGCGTGGTGCCGTGCGCCGGTGACGATGAGCGAGACGTTCTGTCCGCCGAAACCGAAGGAGTTGCTGAGCACGGCCTCCTGGGGGACGTCTCGTCGCTCTGCGACGACATCGAGATCGATGTCGGGCCCCACACCGGCCGCGGTGAGGTTGCGGGTCGGCGGGATGACGCCGTGTTCCACGCTGAGGACGGCGATGAGCGCTTCGATCGCGCCAGCCGCGCCGAAGAGATGACCGAGTGCCGCCTTGGGGGCTGTCACGGTGGCACGGCCGAAGATCTCCCGGATCGCGCGTGCCTCGGCGACGTCGCCGACCGGCGTCCCGGTGGCGTGGGCGTTGATGTGGCCGATCTGCTCGGGAGCCAGACCGGCTTGCGCAAGGGCCTTCCGCATGGCGGAGACCTGACCGGAGCCGTCGGGAGCGGGTGCCGTGATGTGGTGGGCGTCGGCGGCGATGCCGGCTCCCGCGAGCACCGCGTGGACGCGTGCGCGTCGGCGGCCTGCGTGCTCGGCGCTTTCGAGCACCACGACAGCGGCGCCTTCGCTGAGGACGAATCCGCTGCGGTCCGCGGCGAACGGCCGGGACGCCGAAGCGGGTTCGGCGGTGTGCCGCGACAGTGCTTGTGCCTGGACGAAGCCCGCGACGGTGATCGGGGTGATCGCGGCCTCGGTCCCGCCCGCGATGACCACGTCCGCCTCGCCGGCACGGATGAGCCTGGCCCCCAGGGCGATCGCCTCGGCACCGGAGGAGCACGCCGAGACAGGCGTGTAGACCCCGGCCCGTGCGCCGTATTCGATGCTGATCAGCGCCGCCGCCGCATTGGGCATGAGCATCGGTACCGTGCGTGGCGAGACGCGCCGCATCCCGGCCGCCTCCAGTACGTCGTCCTCCTTCAGCAGCGTCCGTACGCCCCCGATGCCCGTGCCGACCGCTGATGCAAGCCGGTCCGGATCCACTCGCGGGGCACCGGCGTCGGCCCAGGCTTCGGCCGCCGCGGCGAGGGCCGCCTGCTGCGAGCGGTCGAGCCGCCTGGCCCGCACCGGCGGCAGCGACTCGGCGGGGTCGATCGCCATCGTCCCCCCGACGGTGTCGGGAAGGCCGGCATCCTCGTGGCCGCGCAGGGCGCCGCCGCGGATGCCCGACTCGCCGGCGAGCAGGGCTTTCCAGGTGGACTCCACGTCTCCGCCGAGCGGTGTGGTCGCGCCGAGTCCGGTCACGACGACTTCAGTCCGGTGCATGCCCTTCAACCTTTCTTGTATGCGATACAAGTAAACAAGACCTTGTTGTATCACATACAATTCGGGGTGTGGAGAAGAAACGGACCGAAGCCCGATCGACGTCGGCTCGGTCGCGTGACCGCGGTCGCGCGACGAGGCGCCGGCTGATCGAGGCAACTGCACGGCTCTGCAAGGAGCGGCCCGGCGCCGAGGTGAGCGTCGCGGAGATCGCGAACGCGGCAGGCGTCTTCCCCAACCAGGTCACCTACTACTTCGGCTCCAAGGACTCGCTGCTCGTGCACGCCGCCTTTCTCGGCCTGCTGCACGACGCCCGGCGGATTGAGCGCATCGGTCGCCAAGCCCCCGACGCCGCGACATTTCGGCGCAACATCGCCCGCGCCGTACTGGCCATGCCCTCGCTCCCCTCGGTCGCGCGAGCACTCGCCGCCGGGATCTCCAAGCCCGAACTCGCCCCCGTGGTCGACCAGCACCTCCAGTTGCTGTTCCTGCAGTCCGAGCGCTTCGTGAGCCGGCTCATCGACGGTCGCGGCTGGAGGGCCCGTCGACCGCTCGACGTGGAGGCCAGAACGTTCTGGAGCACCGCGCTCGGCGCAGTACTGCTCGTCCGCGCCGGGGCGCACGGCACCGTCGCCGACCTCGACCTCGCCGGAGCGCTGACCATCCACGACGAACCCGAGCACGGCTAGGACGTCTTCAAACCGCCGTCGTTCGGCCGGAGGCCGGGCCGTGCGGCGTCCGGTGCTTCCCCGAGTTCTCGACCCCGCTCGAACAGGGGAGACCCCATCGACAGCACGGCGGAAGATCGTCCTCGTGCCTTCCGTCCGTCGGCCGAAGGTTGAAGAACAGACCTGGTCCGCACGTACTGTGTTCGACTCACGCCTTCGACGAACTCGATGGAGGAGAGCCGGACATGGCCGCCCCTTACCCGCCGATCGAACCCTACGACCATGGAATGCTCGACACCGGTGACGGAAACCTCGTGTACTGGGAGGTCTGCGGCAATCCTGACGGCAAGCCCGCTCTCGTCGTCCACGGCGGCCCCGGTGCGGGCTGCTCGACGGGGCCGCGCAAGTCGTTCGACCCGGAACGCTACCGGATCATCCTCTTCGACCAGCGAGGATGCGGCCGAAGCACACCCCATGCGAGCGACCCCGACACCGATATGAAGCTCAACACCACCGAGAACCTGATCGCCGACATGGACCAGCTGCGCGAGCACCTCGGTGTCGACCGGTGGCTGCTCTTCGGCGGCTCGTGGGGCTCCACGCTCAGCCTCGCGTACGCCGAACGGTATCCGGAGCGGGTGTCGGAGATCGTGCTCGTCTCCGTCACCAGCACCCGTCGCCACGAGATCGACTGGCTCTACCGGGGCGTGGGCCGGTTCTTCCCCGAAGCATGGATGCGTTTCCGTGACGGGGTCCCCGAGGCCGACCGTGACGGCGACCTCGTCGGGGCATACGCGCGTCTCATGGAGAGCCCCGACTCGGACGTGCGGGCCAAGGCCGCTGCCGACTGGTGCGCTTGGGAGGACGCAGTCCTTTCCGGAGAACCACAGGGCAAGCCCAACCCGTTCGGCGACATGCCGTCTCGGGCCATGCTGGCGTTCGTGCGGATCTGCTCGCACTACTTCGCCCATGGAGGGTGGCTGCAGGAGGGGCAGTTGATTCGCGAAGCGGGACGCCTCACAGGCATCCCCGGGATCCTGATCCACGGCCGCCTCGACATGAGCGCACCGCTTGACACGGCTTGGGAACTCGCCCGAGCCTGGCCCGGTGCGGAGCTGGTGACCATCGAGGACTCGGGACACAAGGGCAGCGCCGCCATGAGCGCGGCCCTGTACGGCGCGTTCGAGCGGTTCGCCCGCCATTGAGCCTGCCAACGATCCCGCCGGCGCTCAGCTTGTTCTCTCCTCGAACCATGTCCCGAACGGTGTTTCGAACTCGGTGGCTCGGCCGGATCGACGTCGGCCGGCTGCGGACGGCGCCGGCTCGAGGGAACGTTGATCCGGCTGAAGACCGAGCACCGGCCGAAGGACCGGGATGCCCGCGAAGACCGGTTCTCCGGCCGGAGCACCGAAACCGTCCCGGTCCGGTCCAGGCCGGCCACCGGGCTCGGAGAACCGCCGCCCGGCCGCCCGTTACGACGTAAACACAGTCCTCGCCACCGGGGAGGCGTTCAGCCTCCCCCGCCCACCGCAACGCGGGCCCGAAACCCGGCGAACTGCATAAACGACGAGCCTAGGGGCGGCTAGGGGTGGGCCGCCCTCGGCCCCGCTGCCTAAGGTCTGTCGCGTAATCCCTGGCGGGCGCCCGACGACGGCCGCGGCGCCTCGCCGCGTCGTCGGAACGTCGGCGTGCGGGGGACGGCCGATCGCGCCGCGCCGGCGCCGAGCCCGGAGCCCTTCCCTCGGTGTCGTCGGCGTGTCCCGTTCCCTCCCGTGTGAAGAGGACATCATGACTGCACCTGCCGAAGCGGCCGACGAGGACGCCATCCCGGAGTTTCCGATGCGGCGGGGCTGCCCCTTCAGCCCGCCCCCCGCCTACGCCGAGCTGCGCGAGACCGAGCCGGTCTCCCGGGCGCGGCTGAAGGTCAACGGCAAGCGGACCTGGCTGGTCACCCGGCACGACCTGTACAAGAGCCTGCTCGGCGACTCGCGGGTGAGCGCGAATCTGAAACTGCCGGGCTATCCACTCCAGGTGCCGGTGCCGGAGGAGACGCTCCAGTCGGTGCCGCTCACCTTCCTCTCCATGGACCCGCCGGATCACACGGTCCAACGCCGCATGCTGGCACCGGAGTTCAGTGTGCGCCGGATGCGCGAGCTGCGCGCCCGGGTGCAGCAGATCGTGGACCAGCAGATCGACGAGATGCTCGCCAAGGGCACCGGCGGGCCGGTGGACCTGGTCACCGCGCTCGCCCTGCCGGTGCCGTCCCTGGTGATCTGCGAGCTGCTCGGCGTCCCGTACGAGGATCACGCCCGGTTCGAGAAGTGGGCCTGGGCCATCATGAACCACGAGGTCAGCGACGAGGACCGGGGCATCGCCCACTACGAGCTGGACCGCTACGTCGACGGGCTGGTCACCGCGAAGGAGAGCGAGCCCGGCGACGACATGATCAGCCGGCTGATCGCGTTCAACCGCGAGACCCCGGCGGTGGAGCACTCCGACATCGTCAGCATGTCCAAACTGATGCTGGTCACCGGGCACGAGACCACCGCCAACATGATCGCGCTGGGCGTCCTGGCCCTGCTGGAGCATCCGGAGCAGCTGGCCGCCGTGCGCGAGGAGCCGGAGCTGATGCCGCGCGCCGTGGAGGAGCTGCTGCGCTTCTTCTCCATCTCGGACGCCGGCACCGCGCGCGTGGCCATGGAGGACATCGAGCTGGGCGGCGTCACCATCCGCGCCGGGGACGGCATCCTGCCGCTGAACAACGCCGCCAACCACGACGAGCGGGTCTTCCCCGACCCGGACCGGCTGGACGTCCGCCGCGAGGCCCGCAGCCAGGTGGCTTTCGGCTACGGCGTCCACCAGTGCGTCGGCCAGAACCTGGCCCGGATGGAACTCGACGTCGTCTACTCCACGCTGCTGCGACGGATACCGACGCTGCGGCTGGCCGCGTCGGCCGAGGAGCTGCGGTTCAAGGACGACGCCATGGTCTACGGCCTGTACGAGCTGCCCGTCACCTGGTGACGCCGACGGCCCGCACCAGCGCACCCTCGTCCAGCACCGCCGTCGCGGTGCCCCCACCGAACCGCCGAACCGCCGAACCGTCCGTCAGCCCGCCCGTCCGAGAGGCAGCCATGACCCAGTCCGCCGACCCGGCGCCCGCGACCGCGTCGCCGTATCGCCGGTTCCCGATGCGGCGCACCTGCCCGTTCAGCGAACCGCCCGAGTACGCCGGGCTGCGCGCGGACGAGCCCGTGTCGCGCGCCGAGCTCAAGGTGAACGGCAAGCCGACCTGGCTGGTCACCCGCCACGAGCACGTCCGGCAGGTGCTCGGCGACCCGCGGGTGAGTTCCAACCTGAAGCGGCCCGGCTACCCGCACCAGTTCCACATCTCCGAGGAGATGCTGGCGCACGTCCGGCTGATGCTGCTGTCCATGGACCCGCCGGACCACACCGCGCAACGGCGCATGCTCATACCGGAGTTCACTGCCCGCCGGGTGAAGGAGATGCGGCCGCGCATCCAGGAGATCGTCGATGAGCGGATCGACGCCATGCTGGCCTCCGACGGTCCGGTGGACCTGGTCACGGGCCTCGCCCTGCCGGTGCCGTCGCTGACCATCTGCGAGCTGCTGGGCGTCCCGTACGAGGACCACGCCCAGTTCGAGGCGTGGTCGGCGGCGATGATGAACCACGACCTCAGCCCGGAGGAGTACGGGGCCTCGGTGCAGGCCCTGGACGCGTACCTCGACAAGCTCGTTACCCTCAAGGAGACCGAGCCGGGAGACGACCTGATCAGCCGGTTCCTGGAGAAGAACCGCGCCGAGCAGGTCGCCGACCACGCCGATGTGGTGACCATGGCCCGCATGATGCTGGTCGGCGGCCACGAGACGACGGCCAACATGATCGCCCTGGGCGTCCTGGCCCTGCTGGAGCACCCGGACCGTCTGGCCCAGCTGCGGTCGGACCCCGCACTGCTGCCCAACGCGGTCGAGGAGCTGCTGCGGGTGTTCTCCATCTCCGACTCCGGCACCGCCCGGGTCGCGGTCGAGGACATCGAGGTCGGCGGGGTCACCATCCGCGCCGGTGAGGGCATCCTCGCCCTGAACAACGCCGCCAACCACGACGAGGCCGTCTTCCCCGACCCCGGCGCCCTCGACCTCCACCGCCAGGAGGCCCGCAGCCACCTCGCCTTCGGGTACGGAATCCACCAGTGCATGGGGGCGAACCTGGCCCGGGCGGAACTGGAGATCGTGTACGGCACCCTGCTGCGCCGCATCCCCGGCCTCCGGCTGGCCGTGGCTCCGGAGGAGCTGCGTTTCAAGGACGACGCCATGGTCTACGGCGTCTACGAACTGCCCGTCACCTGGTGACGGCCGATCCGATCGGAATCCCTGCCATGCGTGTGACCACGGACTACGACCGGTGCGTGGGCTCCGGCCAGTGCGCGATGTTCAGCCCCGAGGTCTTCGACCAGGACGACGACGGCCTCGTCCTGGTCCTCCAGGACGAGCCGGCCGCGCCCCTGCACGACAGCGTCCGCCGCGCGGCGGACCTGTGCCCGTCCCGCTCGATCCAGGTCCACGACTGACCCGCCCGGCGTTCTGGGCGGCGTTCCGAGGCCGGCCGCCGCCCGGAACGCCGCCCGCGAACCGGGGCTCCGGAGCGGGAAGCCGCGAGCGGGGGTTACGGTGCCCGCATGAGCGATCGGCGCCTTGCCCATGGCTTCACGGCGGTCGACGCGCAGCGTTTTCCCGCCGGGTGGGCCCGGGTGCTGGACCGGCTGGGCGACGAGCCGTTCTACGCGTCCTGGGGGGTGTCTGATAAATGAGTGCGGGAGAAGAGAAGGAGCGGGGTCCGGTGCGTGCGATCGCAAGGCGCCGGAGCGTCTGCGTGGCGGAGCCACGTGGGCGGTTCGGCAACGCCGCGAGCGTGCCTGCCGGACCCCGCGACGCCGCAGGTATTTGTCAGACACCCCCGAGGAGTTGGATGACTCCGGGCCGTTGATCTGGGGCTGCGGGGCGGCTCGGCGGAAGCCGTGGGAAGTCGATGACGAGCGCGGATCGGGGCCGGAGCCCGGACCGGTACGCCTACGCGGGCGGCTCGATCGTGACCGGTTCGCCCAGGTCGTAGAAGTGCTGCGTGGTCGTGGTCATCACGCCGCCCGCCCTGGATTCGGCCTGCCCGCCGTAAGGCGTGAAGTCGTCCCCGAACCAAACGATGTGCTCCCGCACGTTCGCGCCCAGGAACGTGTACGGCTTCTTGTTCACGATCCGCCACGCCTTGACGTCCTCCCCGTTGCCCAGGGAGATCACGGGCCGTTCCTGCTCCACGGTCCACTCCGGCGCCGACGCGATCATCTGGGCCGTCATCGCGGGATCGGCGAGCGCGCGATAGAGCTTCCCCGTGGCGGCCACCATCTTCTCCTGCGGGTCGGCGCTGTTCTCGTCCCCCTTGACCCACTTGCCGAGGCCCGGGGTCTTGATCCACTCGTCGTCGCCCTTGAAGACGTACGCGTTCTCCCCCTCCGGCCCGGTCATCGAGCCGGACAGGGCGGGCTCGTCCCCGAAGACGAACTGCGAGGTGCCCGACTCATCCCCCGACTGCACGGACTCCGTACCCGATCCATACGCCTTCAACGCGGCCACCAGGCACTTCGACAGGGCCGAACCGGCGAAGGTCGCCCCGCCCCCGAGCCGGAGGCCGCCGCACTCGGTCGGGGTGGTGAATTCCGGGGCCGATGCCTTCGGGCTGCCGCCCTTGTCCGTGGGCCGGACGGACGACGATTCCGTCCTCGTCGGCTCGGCCGAACCGTCCGACGAGGAGCATCCGGCCAAGGCGCCGACGGCGAGGAGAGTTCCTATGCACGCATACCGGCGCAGGCGTCTGGGTCTCATGTTGCTCGAACTCCACTGGTCACGGATGCCCAGCGGCCGCTGGGCATCTTGGGCTCTCACGGGTGGAACCGCCGCCCCGCGCCACGATGGCAAAGGTGCTCGCCCCATGGGCCTCGGACACGGACCCTCGTACTTTATCCGAGCCTTTCAGAGTGCGGTTCAGGCGCTTGGCGGTTGAGCCGACGGAAAACAGGGTTCCGGACCGAAAGAGCACGGTCAAAGAGCCGGCTGACCTGCATGCCCTCTTCGCGTGAGGTCACCTTCGACAGCGGGGCGAAGTCGTCCGGGGGCACGTCCAGCAGACTCCTGGCGCGGTCTCCTGCACGCAGAGTGCTCAACAGCTCGCTCGCACCGCAGCTGACGCGGAACGTCCGGGCGGTGGAACAGGCTGTGCCACAAGGCCGGCCACACGTAGTGGGTGCCATCGGGCGCCGCATTCGCTCGCACCCGAGCCGGGTCCGACCGCCGGCTCGGGCCGGGGTCGCACGCCCGCTCCTCCAGCCTGAACAGCGAGGCAGCCTGAACAGCGAGGCCGAATCGACGACTTTCAGCTCACGAGGCAACGGCTGATCGAAGCCCATCGCCCCTTGCTGCCCGACGGCACCCCACGACGAGGAGCCGACCCCGAAGTGTCATTCCGTCAGGAGTTCCAGGGGCGCGCGTAGGGCCGGGTCATGACCTCCATGTTGTGACCGTCCGGATCACCGAAGTAGGCGCCGCGACCACCGAACAGCCGGTTGATCCGGCCGGGTTCGGTATGACCGGGGTCGGCGTAGTAGGTGACCCCGACCACCTCCAGACGGGAGATGACGGCGTCGAACCGCTCGTCGGGGACGAGGAACGCGTAGTGCTGGGACTGGATCGGCTCGTCCCGCTTCTCGTAGTAGTCGAGCGTCACGCCGTTGCCGAGGTCGACGGGCAGAAACGGCCCGAACGGGGCGCCGACCTCCAGGCCCAGGATCGCGGCGAGGAACTCGGCGGACAGGTGACGGTCGCTCGCGTAGACGGCTGTGTGATTCAACTGGACGCCGCCCACCGGCGGTTCGAACTCATGCGGGTGCTGCTGGTCATAGGCCATCAGTGAGGTGTCTCCGGTCTTGGGATCCGCTGGAACGGGGCGCCGGATGCGGGCGGCCCGGGAGCTGAGACGCGGAGAGAGGGGCGGGCCTCGCGCCCGCCTCGTGCTCACGCCGAGGCCGGGAACCTCGCTCGTGCGTGGCCCATGGCCGACCCGGCAGTCACCTGATCGACCTTAGTGACCACCGCGGCCGGGGACAACACCGTTCCCCGGCTCTTCGCGGACGCGGGTCGAGTCACCGTCACGCCTGTGCCGGCGGGTCCTCACGGCCCGGCTGATCAGCACCCGGTACGCGGTGGCCGGGCGAGGCGGGGCGGGGCCCGGCCAGGGACTCGGCCTGCTGGAGGAAGAGCGGCAGCCACTCCTCGTACGAGGTGTTCGCCAGGTACCGCAGCGCGGTCTCCGCCTCCTTGCCGACCGGGGTGTGCAGGGCTGTGTCCCGGTCGTCGACGGCCGCGAGGATCGCCTCGGCCACCTCGGCGCAGTCCCCGGCGCCCTCCTGGACGCGGGTGAGGAACCGCGCGATCCATGCCTGGTCCGCGGTGTACGGGCCCGCGTCGGACGGCTCCGGCGGGGCGGCCCTGTCGGCGGTGTCGCGGTGGATGCGGGAGGCGAAGCCGCCGGGTTCGAGGCACACCACGCGAATCCCGAAGGGCCGGACCTCCGCCGACAGCGCCTCGCTGAGGGCGCCGAGGGCGGCCTTGCTGGCCGCGTAGAACCCGCCGTGCGGCACGGCGAACGTCCGGCCGGCGAGAGAGGAGACGTTGACGACGACGCCGCTGCGGCGGGCGCGCATGGCGGGCAGCACCGCGCGCACGGTACGCAACGGGCCCCAGAGGTTGGTCTCCAGCACCGCGCGCGCCTCGTCGGACGGCATGGTCTCGACGGGCCCGGTGCGGTCGATGCCCGCGTTGTTGACCAGGACGTCGATGGCGCCGTGCCGTTCCAGTACGTCGGTGACGGCGGCGGTCACGGAGGCGTCGTCGGTGACGTCCAGCGTGGGCACGTCGAGCGCGAGGTCCTCGGCCCGGGCGCGGCGGAACAGCTCGTCGGCGGTGGCCGGATCGCGTACGCAGGCGTGGACGCGGTCTCCTCTGCGGGCGAACGCCAGCGCGGTCTCCAGGCCGATGCCGCTGCTGCAACCAGTGATGAGGACCGATGTCATGACGGTACCGACCGCTTTCCTGGGTGTCGGGGGAATGTCCGGCGCGCGCGTGTGCTGTGCGGGAAGGGAAGGTCAGGAGCGCTGGGAAGCCTATGAACGCGCTCCCGGGCCTTCAGCCCCTACGGCCCCCTACCGGTCGCGGAACGCGGCCGTCGCCCGGGAACCGCCCCGGCCGACCACCGTCCGGCCGCCACCCGGTGAACCGCCTGGTCGTCACCCGGTGACCGCCCGACCCCCCGACCGCCCAGCGACCGCCCGGCCGTCACCCGCTGACCACCCGGCTCAGCCGAAGGCGGCGTGGAAGCGGTCGCGCAGGCCGGTGAGACGTTCGACGGGTTCGTTGGCGATGACCAGCCGCAGATGGTCCGCGCCGCGCGGGCCCCATCCCGTCATCGGGGTCGCCGCCAACTTTCCGCGCCGGAAGAGCCGGTCGGACGCCTCCGCCGGGGTCAGGCCCAGGGCCGTGGTGTCGACGAGGAGCGACCAGCCACCGTCCGGACGAACGCAGGGGTAGTCGGCCAGCTCCCGGAGGACGACATCGCGGCGCCGCTGCCAAATCCCGGTGGCGGCGGCGACATCGGCGTCCGCGTCAGGGGAGTTCAGGGCCGCGGCGACGGCTTGCTGGGCGATGCCGACCTGGCAGACGACGTTCGTCAGTCCGACCAGGTCGACGTCCGCCATGATGCGTGACGGGCCCACCACCCAGCCGACCCGCCAGCCGATCATGCGCAGTTCCTTCGACGCCGATCCCACGGTGATCACGCGGTCGGTCAGCCCCGGATGGCTCGCCGGATGCTCGGGAGGGCGCCCGTCGAACCGGATGCGTTCCATCGCCGCGTCGTAGACGACCCAGCAGTCGTGCGCGGCGACCGCGGCGGCGAGCGCCTCCCAGTGACCGTGGCCGAGCAGGGCGCCGGTGGGCATGACCGGGGACATGACGAGCACGGCGGCGGTGTTCGGTCCGACGGCCGCGGCCAGTTCGTCGGGATCGGTGCTCCATCCGGCCGGGCCGGGCGTACAGGACACATACCGGGGGACGCCGCCGACGAGACGGATCCGGTTGATCAGCCCGGCGTAGACCGGGTCGCAGACGACGACCTCCTGCCCGGGTTCCACGACGGCGAGCAGCACGTTGAGCACCCCGTTGAGGCCGCCCGCGACGCTCACGCAGTCGGTCGCCGGATCGTAGACGCGGCCGGCGATCCTGCCGACGTGCGCGGCCGCCGCGTCCCGCAGCGCGCTATGGCCCTGGAACGGCAGATAGCTGTTCGCGGCGTCGTCGTCGATCGCGGCATACGTGGCGTCGAGGGCGACCCTCGGTGGCCGGAGGTCCGTGTCGAGGTTCTCCAGCCGCAGCAGATCGGGGTCATGGGCGGCGTCGGCGGCATCGCCGATCTCGTCGACTCCGATGCCCGGGATGTGGCGCAGACGGGACACGCTCATGGTGATCACCTCATGGACAGCGGTCGGGCGGAAGGCGCGGGCCGACGACACGGGCCGGCGTTCCGGCACGGCGGATCCCTCCCCGCCCTGCCACCGACGGCGGGACCCGTCTTCCTGTTCCGTATACGGAACGTTCTGTTCGTGGAACAATAGGTCCCACGGAGAACGAGGTCAAAGGAGACGGGGCGACGAGCCCGGCGTGGAACGAGGAGGGGCCATGGACCTGGCCGGTCAGGTGGGCAACCGGTTGAAGGAGTTGCGCGTCGACCGGCGGTTGTCGCTCTCCGAGCTGGCGCGGAGGTCCCGGGTCGGCAAGGGGACGCTCTCCGAGCTGGAGAACGGGCGGCGCAACCCGACGCTGGAGACCCTGTACGCCCTCACCACCGCGCTCGACGCCCCGCTCAGCGCGGTCCTGCCGTCCGCCGCCGCCCCGCTCCCCGTCACGGGCCGGGCCGGAGTCTCCGGCAGCGCCGTGGACGCCGTGCTCGTCGAGCGGTTCGAGGACACGGACGCGGTATCGGAGGTGTTCCGGGTACGGATCCGCGCCGGGACGGTCCAGACGTCCGCCGCCCATGCCCCGGGCACCAGGGAACACCTCACCGTCCTGCACGGCACCGCGCGCGTCGGCGAGACCGCGTCTCCCCTTCTGGTGGGCCCCGGGGACCACGCCGCCTGGGCCGCCGACGTGCCCCATCTGTACTCCGCCCCGTCCGGAGACGTGGAGGCGGTCCTGATCGTGCGCTACCCGGCCCCGCCCGCAGACGGGAAGCGCGCCACGGCCGAACACCGACCGTGACCGCGTCCGGCCATGTCCGGACGCTCACGCCGACTGTTCACGACCGGCTGTTCACGACCGACTCTTACGATCGCAAGGCGTCGGAGCGTCTGCGTGGCGGAGCCACGTGGGCGGTTCGGCAACGCCGCGAGCGTGCGTGCCGGACCCCGCGACGCCGAAGGTATTTGTCAGACTCCCC